>DBTP01000069.1 GCA_002307115.1 Fibrobacter sp. UBA1313
TGCCGAAGCTAAAGGCAATTCAGAAATGCCCGAAGCCCTAGGCAGAATGGCCCCATCGGGAACAAAAGCGACTAAACCCGCCATCTCCAAAGCCGCAAGGAGTTCTGTGCGCACTTCTAAACTTTCAATATGACGTTTGGCAGACTCTATCACCCCATCTCCAAAGCAATATAGAGAAGTCGAAAGCGTATCGGGTAAAATACTGGTCAATATATCACAAGCGTTCGGAACATCAACCATGCGGTGATCGCCAGGGAGCTTCACCCAAAGAGTCGCTTCTACGATAGCGACACCCTCATTTTCCGACGGTCCACCTACCCACAAAGAATTGCGAGTCAAAATCTCTTGGCCCGGGTTCGCAATGGAAATCGGGAAATCCACCCCCACAGACTGAGCGGTAATTTCCTCAGCAAGTCTTCGGAGCAAAAAGTCTGCAAGGGCGAGGCGTTTTACCGCATTATTCGCCAATTCTGGGGAAAAACCCAAAGCAGAAAGCGGAATCCGAAATTTAAGGCGTGAGGGGGGCGCATAAGGATCTCCCTGCACATGCAGAAAATCCAATTCAAAGTCGCCAAATTTCCACGTTTTCTGCGCAAGACTCTTGTATAATCCATAACTTTTACCCGTCAGAGAACGCAATTTCTGATATATTTCTTTCATTATCGACAAAGGTACATTTTATATGTTTTTTTGCTCTTTCTATTTGTTTTTTGATTCCCCCAAAGTCTTCTTTTGATGTTAAAACTAAGGTTACACAACACCATGCCCCCTTTAGTTTTATATCTTAAGGGGAAATATGCTTCAGGAGCTTGTTTATGAAATCTCTTTCTAAATGTCTTTCGTTAAGTGCTCTTACCGTTGCACTCTGTGCTTTTGTTGCCATGGCAGATGAAGATCCTCCCCCGCGTGGTGGCGTTGGTAAAGTGACCATCATCACGGATCCTCCTAACAGTGAAGTTTTTCTTGGTGGCGAAGATCTAGGGAAGAGTCCGATCATCGAACATGAGTTTAAATCCGGTCGGCATACTCTGGTGGTGGTCGATCAGGGTTTCGAGTTGGTCAATGAGCGTTTTAACGTTTGGCCGAACAAGGTCAATACTTTTGGTGGCAAGACAGTGATTCCTAAGGGCGATATCAAAGTCACCACCAATCCGGGCAAATGTGTCATCTATGTGGATGGCGATAATGCAGACAAGACCGATGGGGCCCCTCTTACCGTCCATAACCTCGATGCTGGTGACCACATGGTTCGCGCTGAATGCAGCAACCACAAGAGTGCTGAACAGCTGGTAAAAGTCGAAGGAGAAAAGGTCGTAGAAGTTCTTCTGGATGCCACAGGCAAGAAAAAGTAATTACAAATTTGATTCTCTGGAAAAGGCCGGGTTCATCGCCCGCCTTTTTTATTTTTAGAGGTGCCCATTATAAAAAAAAGACGAACACTTTCGTATTCGTCTTTTTCGAGGCAACGCTCAGACTCGAACTGAGGAATGAGGCTTTTGCAGAGCCGTCCCTTACCAACTTGGGTACGTCGCCATAAGTGGGAACAATTATAAATAAAAATTTTTTATTTTCCAAGGCACTTATGTGGATTGCATCTCTGAAACAAGTTTTACTGATGAAAGCGATTGAATGGTGGATTCGAAGTCTACGTATTAAAATCGTGATGCCCTCGAATTTTGAGTCTGGGGTATTGGCATTGTGGCACAGAGATCTCGCTGCTTGTACCGCTGCCTTTAAAGACAAAAATGTCCATGTGCTTATTTCTCAAAGTGCTGATGGAGAAAAATTTGCAAAAATTGCCAAAGCACTTGGTTATGAGGTCTCTCGAGGTTCCAGTAGCCATGGTTCTCTCCATATCAGACACCTTTTAAAAACGTTACATGAAGAACGCAATGTGGGTATGGCTCTCGATGGACCCAAAGGCCCCGCATTTGAAGCAAAACCAGGGACTCTTTGGCTTATTAATAAATCCAACCGACCCGCGTGGATGTTATTCCCACGCTATGGAGCCCACATCCAATTGAAATCTTGGGACAAATCCATTATTCCCTTTCCTTTTTCGAAAATTGTGATGAATGTCGATCCCATTCCTTCATTCAAAAAAAAAGCAAACTCATTCCACTGAGCTCCGTTTTTCCAATTTCCCTTTAGTATTTTTGTTTTGTTCAGCATGGAGAAATCGTGACCTTATTTGCAAAATTTGTAGCCTTTGATTTAGAAACCACAGGCCTTACCGCACAGAAAGACGAAATCATCGAGATCGGGGCCGTTAAATTTACTGTAGAATCTGTAGATGGAATTATACGCCCCAAAAAGCTTACCGAATTTCAGACATTTGTGCGTCCCAATATGCTCATCCCAGCAGATGCCTCAAAAGTGAATCATATTACCGATGACATGGTGGAAAATGCGCCACTGATCGCCGATGCACTCCGTAGGTTTACGGGTTTCTGCGGTCTCGATACCATTCTTACCGCTCACAATGCGGACTTTGATGCGGGGTTCTTGCGCGTTGCCTATGAAAAGAATCCTCAACTGCTTCCAGGAAATCCGATTGTGGATAGTCTCCGCATTTCAAAAACAATTCTTCCGGAGCTCAAGTCCCATAAATTGGGCGACCTTGCCCGCATGTTTAAAAAATCCAAGAATCAAATTGGGATGGAAATTTCATCGGATGCCATGCACCGTGCAGTCTATGACTGCGAAATGCTTATGGAAGTGTTCGTGGCATTACTTCGCCGCCGTATCCGCGAAAGTGACTGGGACATGGCAAAAATTCTCCCCTGTATTACCAAGCAAGGTTCAGAACCCGCCTATATTAGGAAAGGAAAATAATCCTTTTTCTTTGCTTTTAAAAACACAAAAAACCGTCTTCCGTGAAAGACGGTTTTTTAATGCGATTTGGCGTTAAATGCCGAGTTCGTGAACCACGGCAAAAATGCCGCGCTTCATAATGGTGCGAAGACCAGCATTGCTAACGCGCAGAGTAACCCAACGATCTTCTTCAGGAACGAAGAAACGTTTGGTCTGAAGATTCGGCAATTGCTTTATCAACTTCTTACGATGGGAGTGGGAAACCATGTTACCCACGAGACCGGCTTTGCCGGTAACTTCACAAATACGGCTCATACAAAAACTCCGTGTTTTTTAGACAAGCGCAATTTTAGTTAATAAAACGCAAACCGTCAATGCTAATTTTGAAGTTCTGGAGGCAATTGGAACTTGATCTGTTCTTTCATGGTGACCCAATCTACCACATCAACACCCTCAAAGTGGTTTTTAATCCACACCACGACCTCTTGAACAAGGACTTCTGGAGCGCTTGCCCCACTAGAAAGTCCGACGGAATCAACGCCTTCAAACCACTCCAGACGCAAATCTCGAACCGAGGCAATGAGTCGACTGGGAATTCCTTTTTCTTCCCCTAATTCACGCAAACGGGAAGAATTTGAAGAATTACTGGCTCCCACCACCAATAAAAGATCTACTTGAGCGCAAAGTTCCGAAACGGCAGCCTGACGATTGCCGGTGGCATAGCAAAGATCACCCCTTTCAGGGCCAACAATAGAGGGAAAACGTTCATGAAGAGCATCAATAATCAAGCGTGTTTCTGCGACTGAAAGCGTTGTCTGCGTGATGTAAGCGAGCGCATTTTCATCAGCCACTTGCAGTTTATGGACATCTTCAACACTACGAACCACAGTAATGGCACCCAACGGCAACTGTCCCACCGTGCCCTCGACCTCCGCGTGACCCGAATGACCGATCAAAATGAGATTACGCCCTTTGCTAAAATGACGTTTGGCACTCGAATGTACTTTTTTCACCAGAGGACATGTGGCATCAAGAACATGTAAGTGACGATCTGCTGCCGCGTGATAAACATTCTCTGCCACCCCGTGAGCGGAAAAAATAACAGTGGCGTATTCTGGAACATCATCAATTTTTTCAACAAAAATAGCACCCAAATTCCGCAAACGATCTACCACAAACTGGTTATGTACAATTTCATGGCGAACATAAATAGGACGCCCAAATTTGACGAGTGCCCCTTCCACAATATGAATGGCTCGATCAACGCCGGCGCAAAACCCTCTTGGATTCGCTAAAAACAATCGTTTCATACAGACTTATTCAAGCCTTTGAGGTAATTCAGAAACGCATCATAAGAGGCGACGATTTTTTCTCTTTCATGATTCAAGAATCCGCGAACCAACTTGATATCGGGAATGGCTCGGGAGTTAAAATCCATAGGAGTATTAATTTTTGCAATAGCGCCTTCGCGCAAAAGCGCCTCTACAGAATCGGTTTGTCCGCGAGAGAAGGGACCCACACAAGTGGAAACACCCATTTGCAAAGGTTCCCAAAAATCATGCACTCCCAAAGTTCTTGCAAAAGAGCCTCCCACAACAGCGGTTTTGGAAATCGCCAAAACATCTTTAGTTTGACCAAAAGAAGACACCAGCGAAACCGCTCCTTTTTCCACAGAAGGCCAATCCACCACCACCATTTCTTGCTCGCGCATTTGTTCGCGGAACGCGGCGAGTTCTTCTGCCCGACGAGGAATCAATACCACCGCTTCCTCACGTTGCATGGCAGCGACCAACATACGCTGTAAACTCGCCCATTCCTTAATGTGCATAGACAAAAAGGCAGTGTCCACTTTTGGGTTCTCGGGAATTTCCACTTCTTTCCCAGAACGCGCCCACGCCAATAATTTCCAATCTCCGCCAATGATCGCTTTCACAGGAAAAGTAAATTCCCCAGCAGCAACAAAGCGCGTCAAATCGGCACCCGTTTGCATACTTGCAAAACCAATGGAGGAAAGCTCTGAACAATCCACGCAACGATAAAAACGCCCAGAGATCAGTGCCACAGAAGGTTCCAACATCAATTTTCGCATCGTCGAGAGGTAACCCGGCCAGAGTTCATTCTCTGCGAGAACTAAGGCGATCGGCAGCACCGTTTTGACGAAGCGAGTCATCGCTTGAGGGGTATCCACAGGGGCCAGAGCAGCCTCAATTGAAGCCCCTGAAGCTTTCAAAAATTCTACGACTTCCGTTTTTTGACTGGTAATCAAAATACGAGGGCAATTCGGAAGATCCTCTTGCAAACATTTGGAAAGATTGAGAAGCATACGGCATTCGCCAAGACTTGCTCCATGAAGCCAAAGAAAGGGACCCTCAGGCCATGGACCTTCTAGACGGCTATTTATTTTGAATCGTGCATTCAAAACAGGCACTTTGGCGGCGGCCCAAGCGGCGGCCCCAAAAGCCCCGCGAATCACATTTATACCTATCATCTATGCACTCCTTAAATATAGGAGGAGATGACTCTGGAGAAGGGCCCAGCCATCCCCCGCATTATGAGAACTAAACTATAAAACAAAAGCCACCCCCATGTCCATCGATCCGCTATAATTGCTGTAAAAAAAGTTTTTCTTTGGTATTGAGGGCTATTTCCCATAAGTTTTGAGGAAAAATCCCGAGAAAAAAAAGCCGGAGTTCGAGCCTCCCAATTCAAAAAGGCCTCCCCGAACTGTTTTTTCAAAAATAAATCTTCCTGCATCGCCAAAAGCACTATAAAAAAGACCAGTCCAAAAACAAAGACAAATAACAGGGGTTGCCAACCCAAATGCACCAAAGCAAAACCACAACCCACAAACATATTGGAAAGATAAAGGGGGTGGCGAATTTTCGAATAAATCCCCCAAGTCACCAATTCTGGAGCAAGTAACTCCTTGTCGCGGGTATGATCCCCAATATCTCTGCGCGCCTCTATACGCAAAAGAATCCCCAACAAAATCAAGAAATATCCCGAAACGGAAATGAAATTTTCATTGGCGGGTACAAAAGCAAGCGCCACCGCAAACAGCCCCAAAACCCAACCGCGAAAACGATACAAACGATTCAAACGCTCACCTCCACACATTCCAATCTAGAAAGCAAAGAGGCGTCAAGTTCTTCGTGACTCGTGAGCAAAACCCACTTCCCTAAAGCATCGGCGGAGTCCAAAAAGGCGGCAAGGAGAGGCGTTCTATCCTTACGCGCAATAAAGGCAAAAGGCTCATCCAAAAGAAGCAATTTCGAAGTAGAAGCGAGGGCCCAAAGGAGGGCCAACCGAGACTTTTCTCCGCCAGAATATCCGTCCTTATAAAGCAATTTACTCGCCCCAGAAACCGTTAAAAAATGTTCAATAACAGCGTAGTTTTGGGATTCCTTTTTTCGCAAATCCAATTGGCGCCGAAGCCATTCCAACGGGGGTAAATAGACCTCTTGGGAGACCAAAAAAATGCCGTCTTCGACTAAAGATTCAGGGAGCTGAATTTTCCCGGAATCCGTCGCTTCCAAGTTCGCAATCAACCGGAGAAGGGTGGTTTTCCCCGCCCCATTAGGGCCACAAATCAGAAGGTGTTTACGAGGCGTCGGGATCCAGCGTTCATTCTTATTTTGAAACACCGGAACTTCAGACCCTTGGTAACCAAAAGACACCGCCTCAAGAGAAAGTGATTCACCCACACTCCAACCGTGTTCACCGCGAGAGGGGTAGAGAGAAAGAACGGTTAAAAGATGATAAGCGCTTTTGACCATGCGGAGTTGGGGCACCAAACGAGTGCATTCCTTGACTGGTTTGTAACATAAAAAGAGGGCCGAGCAATACAAAATGAGGCCTTCTGGATTCATCCAACCCATAGCGATCATCCAGGCACAAAACGCGAGCACGACCACCATCGAAACCAAAGAAAGCGTCTCCATAGACTGAGAAAGCATTACTTTCTTACGTCCCACATGAAACCCAATGGAGAACAATTCCCGAATCCGACTAAAAAGCATTTGAGAAGCCGCCCTGCGTTCAAAAGGGGAACTCCAGGAATGAAATATTTTTTTCGCCGTTTCAAGAGACGTTCTAAGTTCCCCCTGTTTCACCATTTGTCCCTCCACAGCGGGTCCCATGGAATGCAATTTTCGTTGTACATAGGCAACAATCGGGAGTACCACAAATAAGAGAACGATCGTTAAAGGGGTCGATAAATAAAAGAGCACTGGAAAAAAGACCAAAAGTTGGAGAATCGCCTGCAACGCTTGCATAAGCGCTTCCCCGCTAGAGGGCAGAATCTGAGTCGCATCATAAGCGGATTGGAGTTTTCCATCATTTTCTTTATCATGAAAGAACCTAGGGTGCAAATTCCGAAGTCTGCGAGCAAACCAAGCCCGCAAACCGGCTTCTAAGCGACGACAAATTCGCTCCATCACATTGCCCCTCACCACCAACAAAACAAAGCGAAGCCCAATAAGCAAAAGCATCCCGATGGCCCAAAAGCCTAGAGAGAAAACAGCCGTTTTTGTAAGTATTTGGACAAAAGAACGCACCCCGTAGAGCATCGCCGCATCGGCTAAGCTTGCAAACAAAGCCAAAGGCAAAAGACTCCAAAGTCCATACCAAGCACTCTTCTTAAGCCATCTTTTGAGGTCCATTTCGGTAAAATAGAATTTTTAGAACCTCCCCTTGACTACCGAACATTCTTTCCTATATTTGGCCCTACCTAGATGCCCCTATCGTCTAGTGGCCCAGGACTCGGGATTTTCATTCCCGCAACAGGGGTTCAAAACCCCTTGGGGGTACTAAAAAAGAAGCTCGCTTATTTAGCGGGCTTCTTTTTTGTTGATCCGGTAGGATCTTTGAACCCCAAAAAGAGGCTCACGGAGAATGAGACCCTCGGAATTCATTGAAAAAAAAGGTTACGGGAATCTTTTTTTAATTGTGCAACCAAAAGCACAATAAATCACCCCCATTCAAAAGCAGGGGGTACTCCAGATATGCATAAACTGGTCTCAACGGAATTTTTCACAAATCCCCTGCTCCACCAGCCCTAGTAAAACTCTCTGGGCGTGCCCCGGATGAGTCACATCTCACACAAAATCATCCCGCCGGGTCGGC
>DBTP01000171.1:0-404 GCA_002307115.1 Fibrobacter sp. UBA1313
CCCTTAGAAAGACCGAGGAACACATCGGCATCCTTCATGGCGTCTTCAAGAGTATTCATATCGGTGCGGTCTGTAGCAAAAATCGCCTTTGCTTCGGTAAGGCCTTTGCGATCCTTGCGGATAACACCCTTACTATCCACCATCACCATATTTTCTTTTTTGAGACCAAGGGCGAGATAAAGTTTGGTGCAAGCACTTGCCGCCGCACCAGCACCGTTGACAACCATCTTTATCTTGGTAATATCTTTCTTTGCAATCTCAATAGCGTTCAAAAGACCCGCAGAAGAAATAATGGCGGTTCCGTGCTGGTCATCGTGCATCACGGGAATGTCGAGAGCTTCTTTTAAGCGGTCTTCGATTTCAAAGCATTCAGGAGCTTTAATATCTTCCAAGTTAATGCCACC
>DBTP01000171.1:791-2848 GCA_002307115.1 Fibrobacter sp. UBA1313
TTGCCTGCGAGGGCTCCAATATCGCCGAGCCCAAGAACTGCAGTACCGTTGGAAATAACGGCGACAAGGTTGCCTTTTGCCGTATAGTCATAGGCGAGGTTATTGTCTTTTTCAATTTCTAAGCAAGGGACGGCGACACCAGGGGTATAGGCGAGGCCTAAGTCTGTTTGAGTGCTATGTGGCTTTGTAGGCACCACTTCGATTTTACCGGGTTTTGCGCCTGCATGGTAGGCAAGGGCTGCTTCGTTGGATGCTGCGGTCATTTTTTAGCCTCTTTTTTCTGCACCAATAATGAACAACTCCCGGGTGCAATCGGTCGTTGCTTTTTCTTCTGTGTATTGGCTCGTTGCGGAATCTAGAATGGAAAGCCCTGCGTAGGTCACGAGTGCTCTCAGTTCTTTTTCCGTTATCGTTGAAGAAAAGGCTCCGAGGAATATTTTTCCTGAGGGCTTGAGCCAAGAGGCGGCACGCTGTATAAATCCCTTCAAATCTGCAATAGCTCCAAGAGATATTGAATAGATGAGGTCATAGCGGTCGTCTGTATCGAGCGTTTCGACTTCCCCTTGGAGCAGACGATATTTTGCATTAGGGAAAAAGGATGCGAGTTGTTGTTGGGCAATTTTAAGATGATTTTCATCGTTGTCCAACAAATCATGTTGCGCGGGAAAAATGGATTCAATATCGAGACTTAAAAAGTCTGTCCCACAGCCAACTTGCAAAATAGAGGGAAGCGTTTCGGGGAGAAGAGGAATCGAAAAATCGAAGATGCCATCGGCTAACATTTCTTGCGCGGCATCAAAATCGTTTGAATGATCACTATTTCCTTCACTACTACTTTCCATGGTGTCAAATATAGAATGGATACTCCTTGATTTGAAGCATTGAGAATGTAGTTTTTGCCTATATTTCGCTTATGGCTCGAGCTCGCAAGACAATTAGTCCGGATCCTTACCAAAAGCCCATCATTACTGAGCTTTCACCAGAGAAAAGTAAACCCGGAATTTTGCCTGAGTTTTTGGCTCCTACGCGGGCTGCATTTGACCTTCATAGCGATTATGAACCTGCGGGAGACCAACCCAAGGCCATCGCGGATCTTTGTTCTGCGTTTTCTCGCGGTGAAAAATTTCAATGCCTTTTGGGAGTGACGGGTTCAGGGAAAACATTCACCATGGCGAATGTGATCAAGGATGTGGGCAAGCCGACTTTGATCCTTACTCACAATAAGACTCTTGCCGCCCAGCTTTACCAGGAATTTAAGGCTTTCTTCCCGAACAATGCCGTAGAATATTTCGTCAGCTATTATGACTACTTTCAACCCGAAGCCTACATTGTTCATACGGACACTTTTATTGAAAAAGATGCGACGATCAATGATGAAATAGATAAACTCCGTTTGCGGGCCACAAGCAATTTACTCACGCGCCGAGACACGATTATTGTCGCTTCGGTGAGTTGCATTTATGGTTTAGGAAGTCCTCGGGAATACTTTGATCTGATGGTGCGTCTCAAAAAGAATCAGGTGATGGAGCGAGATGAAATTCTGCGCAATCTGGTGCACATCCAGTACAACCGCAATGACTACGCCTTGGAACGCGGCTCGTTTCGTGTCCGTGGGGATGTTATTGAAGTTTACCCCAGCTACGACGATGAAGGAATCCGCATCGAACTCTGGGGGGATACCATTGAAAAACTCACCCGTTTCCATCTCGTGACGGGCGAGGTCATCGCGGATTTAGACGACATCCGCATTGCTCCTGCAAGGCATTTCGTGACGCGTGAAGATACGCGTCTGCGCATTGTACAAGATATGCAGATTGAGCTTGCCAACCGTTTGGAAGTACTCGAAAAGCAAGGTAAGGTTCTCGAAGCCGCACGCCTCTCCAGTCGCACTCGTTATGACATGGAAATGATTAGGGAAACAGGGATTTGTTCCGGCATTGAAAACTATTCTCGGATTGTGGAACAGCGCACTCCGGGGACTCGGCCTTTTACCCTCCTCGATTACTTTGGTGATGATTGGCTCCTCATGGTGGATGAATCCCATGCGAGTATCCCGC
>DBTP01000111.1:0-9670 GCA_002307115.1 Fibrobacter sp. UBA1313
GATTTGTTGCGGTGTCTCGTTGTTCCATCCTCACCCCTACGGGGCTGTAGATCAGCTCTGCGAAGCCTGATGTTCCCCAGAGGGAACCGGCTTCTGGTTGCAGAAAAGGAATTTTTAGAGGCGCCCTTATGCGTAATTGCTTATATTTGGGGCATTATGTACGAAGACGCAAAAATATATTTACCTGCATCAGAAATGCCTCGCCAGTGGTACAACCTCGCGGCAGACCTTCCTACCCCCATGTTACCTCCTCTTGGCCCAGACGGAAAGCCGGTAACGTTTGAACAAATGTCTGCGATTTTTCCGGGGAATATCCTCGAACAGGAAATGAGCTCTAAACAGTGGATTGACATTCCTGAGGAAGTTCGTAGTCATTTGATGCGTTGGCGCCCCACGCCGCTTCGCCGTGCCTATTGGCTCGAAAAAGCGCTGGGAACTCCGGCTAAGATCTATTACAAAGACGAAAGTGCAAGTCCCGCAGGGAGTCACAAGGGTAACACCGCCATTGCTCAAGCCTATTATAACAAGGTTGCTGGCACTAAGACCATTACCACCGAAACGGGTGCTGGTCAGTGGGGTTCCGCACTTTCCTCTGCTTGTACTTTGATGGGTATTGATTGCAAGGTTTTCATGGTCAAGGTGAGCTTTGAACAGAAGCCTTTCCGTAAGATGCTGATGGAAACTTGGGGCGGACATTGCGTGGCGAGCCCGAGCATGGAAACTGAAGTGGGTCGCAAGGTGCTTGCAGAAGATCCGAATTGTCCGGGGTCACTCGGCATTGCTATTTCTGAAGCGGTGGAAGTGGCCAAGGCCGATAAGACGGGCAAGACCAAGTATGCCTTGGGTTCCGTGCTGAATCATGTGATGCTACACCAGACGGTGATTGGTTTGGAAGCTCAGAAACAGCTGGCGATGATCGGTATCAAGAAGCCGGATGTGGTCATGTCTTGCGCGGGCGGAGGCTCTAACTTTGCGGGTATGGCTTTCCCGTTTGCCCATGATAAAATCAATGGTGCAGATATTGAAATCGTCCCGGTGGAACCTGCTAGCTGTCCGAGTCTCACGCGCGGCGTTTTCTGCTATGACTATGGGGATCTTTCCGGCTTTACGCCGCTCCTCCCTATGCACACTCTCGGTCATGATTACATTCCGAGTTCTATCCATGCGGGCGGACTTCGTTACCATGGGATGTCTCCTCTTGTGAGTCAGGGCGTTGTTGAAGGCCTTTTTAACCCCATGTCGGTGCTCCAAACCGAATGCTTTGAAGCAGGGATTTTGTGGGCGCGTACCGAGGGTTGGATCATCGCTCCAGAATCTTCTCACACGGTTGCCGCTGTGATTCGTGAAGCCAAAAAAGCCAAGGAAGAAGGCAAGGAAAAGACGATTCTTTTCACCCTTTCCGGTCATGGGTACTTGGATTTAATCGGCTACGATCGTTATCTCAAAGGTGAAATCAAAGATTATATTTTGCCACAAGCCGAAATAGATGCGACTGAAGAGCGTCTTGCGGCGAAGGGATTCCCGAAAGCAGAAGCGCGCTCTACAGGCAAGTGGCATCAGGGTATTCACAACGTTTAATTTAGCGTTATAGAAATTAAAAACGGACGTTTCAGACGTCCGTTTTTTTTTGTGTGAACAAGGATATTCCAATAGTTTTCGGCTAGCTCGGATAGCAAAGATCGAATATGTCGGACAAGATTACGAGATAATCTCTTTGGCTGTTTTCTTCGCGCCTTCGTAATCGACTTTACCATTGCCGAGGCGGGGAATTGCGTCAATTTTCACTATGCGTGAAGGTTGCATCAGCGGGGGCAAAAATCCGCGCAAAATCTTGAGTACTTCATCTTCGCTTTTCGCGCCCACATAAAAGAGAATAATCTGTTCGCCTTTTACTTTATCGGGTGCTGGCACCGCAATACATTCTTCGCCTTCAAAGAGGTGGGAATCGAAAATGCGACCTTCTACAGCACCTAAAGAAACCATTTCGCCGCCGAGTTTTGCAAAGCGGCTATAGCGATCCACAATAGTAAGGAATCCATCTTCATCCACTTTGCCCTTGTCTCCTGTGCGGTACCAGCGGAGCCCCTCTTTTTCAATCACAGCATTCCGAGTGCGTTCCGGGTCCTTGAGGTAACCTTTCATAATCTGCACTCCGCCAATGAGCACCATTCCCTCTTCACCGACAGGGAGATCTTTGTTGGTCTCTGGGTCCACAATGCGGTATTGCGTCCCTGGAATAGGCATTCCCACGGTTCCATGCTTGCAGCGCACTTGAACGGTCTGTAAATCGTCCAAGAGAATGTCCTTATCGTTCATGCTGGATCCAGGGGTGGTTTCTGTAGCACCAAAACCTTCGTAAATTACTATTCCAAATTTTTTGAAGAACAAATCCCGCGTTTCTGTGCGCAGTTTTTCTGCCCCCGCAATGACGTAACGGAGGGAATCAAACATCAACGGGTGAATATTTTTGTTAGTCGCAAAACCGCGGAAGAACGTGTTGGTGGCAATCAAGTGAGTGACCTTAAAACGAGCGACTAACTTGGCGATGGTTTTGAGATCCGTTGGATCGGGGTGTGCGACAATCGGAGTCCCTACAATCAAACTCATGACAACGCAAACGGTAAGGCCGAACGCATGGAAAATCGGGAGCGAGGCCATCATCACATCCTCTTTGCCGAGATTGAGCAATGCGGAAATCTGGCGCACGTTACCCATGACGTTTGCATGCGTCAGTTCCACCCCTTTGGGATTTCCTTCGGAGCCCGAGCTGAACATAATCATTGCCACATCAGACAATTTCACCTTTTTACAATCCATCAGTTCCAGATATTTGGCAGGCATCACCATGCCGCGCAAGATGTAATAAATGAATTTCCATTTGGGCACAGAGCTTGCAATGTCTTCCATAAAGAGAATGCGAAACTTATTTTGCAAGGTGTAGAAATCGTTTCCTTTGAGTTTGAGCTTGTCAAAGAAGAGGCGAGAAGAAATAATTGTTTTAATATCAGCCCGGGTGGCGCAGATTTCGATTACATCCGGTGGGTTGGTAAAGTTCAGGTTGGAGTTCGTTTTCCCAAGCATCCACAACGCAAAATTGATAATGATGCCGGGCCCCGAAGTGGGGAGCATGAGGCCAATGTTTTGTTCGCCTTTGAGTATGGGTTTGAGCTTTTTGGAGAATGCGGTGGTGAGTCCCAAAAGTTTATAAGAAGACATTTGTGAATCGGCACTAAAAACTACCGGGCCGGAACCGATTTTCTTTGCCGTATAAAGCCAAGAGGACGCGATGGGCTTGCTTGTGGCAATCGTCGATTTCCAAGCTTCAATGGAAAGATCCTGTACAATGCGGCGGAGTTCTTTGCTCGAAATATCATTTGCGACAGGCGTCCCAAAATGGATGGTCAGATTGCGGAAACGCGCGGAACGCAAACTATTAAAGAAGCCCCCCTTCGCAAAACTATAAGTACTGCCCCAAAGGCCTTGCATGTAGAACGGAATGAGTGAAGCTCCGGTATCTTTGAGCGCGGATTCATGGGGAATCAGGAAGGGTCCCACTTGAGCGCTGCGAGAAACCTGGCCCTCGGGGAAAGTGACCACCGCTTTCCCGTTTTTGAGTGCTTTATTGATTTCTGTAAGTGCAGGTTCAGGATTATCGCGATCCAGTTTGATAATGGAGAGGCGATTCAAAAGTAAACTCACGTACCAGCGTTCAAAGTGATCGCGGGTCATGACGACGCGAAGTGGACGCGGACACGCCACCATGAGAATGGCCCAGTCGATGTAACTCAAGTGGTTCCCCGCCAGGAGCACAGGACCCTCAGAGGGGATGTTTTCAAGTCCCAGAATTTGCAATCGGTAACGGCTAGAAAGTCCCGCTTTGATCACCGGGCGCACAAGTGTTTGGGGGGCCATGCGAATAGAAATGAGGAACCCCACAAAAGAAATCGCGCCGAGAACTAAGAACAATCCCTCTTGCGTTAAAATGCCAAATTTGAGAATCGCCCAATCCAACCCTAAGAAAAGGAGAAGCACCATGGCTTGACACCAGTTGGCGGCACTCCAAAGGTGGCCCATCGTGCTGGGTTTCGAATTATACTGAATGAGGGCATTGAGAGGAATGATAAACCAACCCCCGGCAAACCCTAGGAGCCCATACAAACAGAGCGAAAATGTTTGGTTGTCAAAGAAAGGAATTAAGATCATGCAAATGGAAGCAAGGAACGCACCAATGGGAAGCAACCCTGTTTCTATAAAGTGACGGGATTGGAAACCCGCGGTGATGGAACCCAAAAGAAGGCCGATTCCTGCGACAAGGATGCGGTATTGAATGCCTGCGATACTTGCGGGAGACGTGGAACCTTGGACAAGGATCACAAGCATTTGAGTGAGTGCCCAGAAGATGGAAAGTCCGATCACCGAGGAAAACAAAGTGGAATTTGAAAACAGAGTGCGGAGATTGCGTTTAAAATACTGGAACTTGAAAAAGTTCAGGCTTCGAAATTTGACGAGAGCATCTGTGGGACGCGTTTTGGGAAGAAATAAACTCACCAAAAAGGCAACGAAAGAGATCCCCGCCAAGGCACAGTAAGAAAGGTAGAACGAGGTTCCCACGCCAGCAGCGAGGGCGCTCAAAAGCGAAATTCCCATGATGATGGAGTTGGATGTTGACAGTTTTTGGACGCCAAAGAATTCTTTGAGGATCCCGAACTTGGCAGGACTTTGGAACGCGTAAGCAAAACCTATACCCAGAGAAAGGTAGAAGCTGATTTCTGGGAGCCCAAATAAAATACTGGTGGCGGCGGCACCTATGAAAAGAGCAAGAATCAACGAAGTGACGCGAATCACTTTTTCTTTTGGATATTTATCCGAAATAAAACCGGCAAGACTCATGCTCAAAAGTAAAGGCACAATAAACATGCCCTGTAGCAGGGCGCTCTTGAAAATAAAAGTGTTCCCATGGAGAGTTTCGGCAATGAAAGATTGCTGATAAATGAAATGACCCACCAAAGAAGTGGTTCCTAAAAGGACTGATAACCAGAGCGATAATTTACGGAAAGAGTTCATAAGTTCCTCTTAATGACATGGCAAACAAACATTTTGCAGTGAAAAATACTTTTTCAATAAGGAACTTTTTAGGGTTCAATAAATTTTAATGTCATAAAAATTTAATAATAAACTGATTAGTCAATAAAAACCAAAAATTGACGAACACAAAACTTTCTATTTTGGTTCCATGTCGACTGATTTTCAACAACGACTCACCGATTTGATCCAAGAACTGGAGCGCACTGGCGATGTGCCTCACCTGTTTTTGCATTGCTGTTGTGCTCCTTGTAGTAGCTATGTCCTGGAATACCTCTCGAATTATTTTCGTATCACCGTTTTCTATTACAATCCGAATATTGCCCCCCTAGAGGAATATCAACATCGAGTTCTTGAACTCAAACGATTTGTTTCGGAGTTTCCCACAAAGCACCCGGTTTTCTTTATGGAGGGAAAATACGAACCAGAGCGCTTTTATGGAACGGTACGTGGATTAGAAGATGAACCAGAGGGTGGTGCTCGTTGCCGCAAATGCTTTGAACTTCGATTGGGAGAAACGGCTCGTATTGCCAGTGAAATTCACGCGGATTATTTTACCACAACGCTTTCTATTAGTCCCCTCAAAGATTCCAACGTCTTAAACGAGGTGGGGGAACAAATGGCAAAAAAACATGACATAAAGCTTTTGCCTTCGGATTTCAAAAAACGGGGAGGCTATGGTCGGTCTGTCGAACTTTCTCGCGAATATGGCATGTACCGACAGAATTTTTGTGGATGCGTTTATTCCATGCCCAAAAAAGAGGATTTAGTAGGGACAGCACCGCTTCGGTCGGGCCCCACCATTTTTTTGAAAGAACTTCCTTAAGGGTGTCGATCTTAAGGGCTCTTTCTCCAAGTCGCCTCTTGAGAGGGGCTTTCTCTGAAAAACTCTTGACCTTTGCAAGTTCGTTTTGTGTTAGTCCACCATAGCGTTTTTTCCAGCGGTGAAATGTTGGTTCAGAGAACCCGTGCTCTCGAAAGACCCCATCAATTTTAACTCCCTTGTTGACTTGTTCCAGAATTCGGATTATTTGTTCTTCACTGTAGCGCGTTCCTGTTTTGCCTTTCATCTTGTTCTCCTTATGTAAATTTAGGAGAACTATCACTCAGGATTGTCCATTTATAGGGGAGCACGTCAGACGTCCAACATCGCATTTTTCAAGTCAAAAAGTAATTTCGAATCCATTGATTAATTTCATATTGGCTAACGATTTTCGGATCAACGTTCTTATAAGGAATTCTCATAAATTCTTCTATTCCCTTTAACTCCATATCCTGTATGATATAGATGTTGGAGGAATCATAAAAGTCTTTTTCTTTAATTGATACGTTATTAGTAATTAATTTTTTCTTCAAAAAAAGTGCGTCGAAGGGGCGAAGTGTTAACCCGGTTTGATTTTGAGAAACGATATCTACGATGCAGGCAGATTCAGCGGAATAACGGATATTGTCATATTGTGAAACTTGATCCGATGGATTCTCAATCATGAGGAAGCGAGTTTGAAAACCGATCTTCTTCAACCGATTCTCCAAATCCATCAAGACTTTTTTTCTTCCTTTGGAATATCCAACAAAATAAAAGTCCTGTTTTATTTTATCTGAAATATTTTGGAGCAGCATTCGATTGACATTCTTCACCAAAGGGATGTTGTAAAATGCGGAATCTCGAGGATCGAATGTATAAAAACAGAAATTTCGAACTCTGAAATAGAGAAGCATTTTTTTAATATGAGGGATATCTGTACTCCAGCGAGCGAGAGGATTCCAGAAAAAGACGCTTTTCAGTTGATCTTTTTTGAAAACGGATTCCAACATTCTGTATTCTTTAAAATAGCAGCTATCCCAAAAAAGGATTTTACCCTTTATCGCTTTCAAAGCAGCTTTCGTTTCTTTCGTATAACGGAAAAAGAAGGCTAGCGAAAACAAATGCAATGTAAGCATCACACCATACATTGCATAACTGAATTTATTGCTTTGAAACTTTAAAGGGATCTTTTCTACTTCGGGCAACGTCAAACCGTCGATAACAAAACCGGTAGCCTGAAACTTCGGATTGTAAATTACGGATAGCTTTTCCATCAGTCACACTTTCCAAATGGGCAATGGGTATATAGATGTTTTTTCACAAAGAAAATCGCCCTAAAAATTTTTGGAAATTGACGATAAATAAAGAATAACGGGAAGCGGGTATTTGAATTTAGCTTTTCCGGTGCACCATAAAAGCCGGTTTTAGCATTATAGATTACTTGCAAGGACTCTTTGCTTATTTTCTGCTCTTTTTTTATTTTTTCAAAAAAATCATTTTTCATCAGCGGGTGCGGTTCTTTTTTTCCATCTATTCCGGAGCCAAAAAAATGGATTATTTTAGCGCGGCAAAGCAACGGATAAATGGTTTTCACCCTATACAAATGGTTATAAGCCTCTCGAACTTGACAATTCCATTCACCAGACAATTCCTTTATCGGAAACCCTAGTTGACGATTGCATTCGTTAAAAGAAAATTGGTCCGTATAAATCTCGTTTTCAGTACAATATTTATACAGTTGATGCCATTTATCAAAAAACGCTTTTGCTTTCACGCTGTCTTTTGCGTAAATGACTCCACCATTGAAATACAAATCGCTAAGTGATAATGAAAATTTTAATTTGTTTATACTTTTGTTAAATCGCTTGTGTTTCACATGATATTTGTCATTTTTTGTTGCATGTAAATCAGCAATAGCGCCGATATTGCACTCTTCGCCAAAGAAAATATTGAGAGGCTCAACAATGACAGTATCTCCATCGATGTACAAGAAATCATCTTCCACCAAATTTCGCATATTGGTTTTCAAAAGTCTGGAACGAACTTTGTTTGAAATCTCTTTTGAAAAAGGAATGACTTTATATTCCTGAACCTGTTCTTTTATGGAGCCCCGAAATCCGACTAAAGTCTCAGCGGTTCTGTCATCTACAACCAAGGAGATAAATGCGTTTGGATTATGATGACGAAGCGAAGTCACCGACACAAGCGTTTGTTCGCAATAAATATCGCTATCATTACTCACTAAAATATATAGAAATTTCATTGCTAAGCAAGCCTCCGTTTCTTGAGCCACCATTGAAAGCCAAGAGCAACCAATATCAGAAGTTCTGCTAAAATAAACGGTGTGGGTGAACCAATAAAAATAGCCATCATGCATAAAAATGCCACCGCATCGGAAGCCCAAAGCAGAAGTATTTGAGTCGAAACAAAAATTCCGAATTCTGCTGCACCGAAAAAGCGGGCAAGCAATGTTATTAAAAGAAGACCGCAAATTTTAAGAGCTACGCCGAAGATATTGAGTCTCGCGCTTTTTTTTAAAATTTTATTATCGGTTTCCAAGTTGTCCATAGAAATGCAAAAATAGATTTTTTGTAAAAGAAAAAATGATCATCATCGCCCCATTTTGCCTAATATTCAGCAATTCCAGCATACATTATTTTGTACCTTTTATGAAATGAAAAAATTAATGACCAATTCAGCTAAAAAAGTGGTTCCCTATTTAACTCCGTTGCAGAAATTGGTTCCCCTCTCTTTGGCATTTTGGTTTTCTCATATTATTTTACGCGTGCTACTTTTATTTCGTGTCAATGCTTACGGTTACCCATTTGTCAGCAAACCAGATTGGTACATTTTCCATGCTGTTGGCTTGGATTTTTTGTGGATCTGTAATTCACTCGTCGTTTTTCTGCTGCTAGCCGGAACTGTAGATTTTGCAACTTCATTCAGGGCCACTCCAACTAGCAATCAGCCTCGAAAGCGCCTTTTTTCCATCGAATCGATGAGCGTGACTTTATATGCGCTCTTCCATTCCGTGATACTTCTCTTTACACTTCTGGACGACGAATTTCAGCGTTTTTTAGGGTCCCATCTTTCTTTTGGACTTATAGACACTTATAAAGACCCCTCTTCAATTAAAATGCTCTGGGACTATGTTGCAAACGATTATTCCGTACCTTATCTGCAATTTTTTGTACTTGCCCTGATTCTGCCTTTTACTTATCTGATTTATCGTTTGCTTTATTTCTGGATTGCAACACCTTCAACTCGTCCTCATGCCACAAGCAAAGCCTCCATAAAAAAAACGGTCATCGCCATGTCCATTCTCTACATCTGTTCCTTCCTTTTTATCAATTATATCTGGACGGGCAATGCGAGAATGACAAAATTAAAACCCATTGTATCTATAGTTTATAGTGAAATTTTTTCTACGACAAAAAATGAAACTTTAACTGAAAAAGAACTCGCCCAATATGAAAAATCTTATCAAAATTTATGGCTTAAAACAGAAGGCGATTCTCTATGGGAGTTTCCGAAAATAAATTTCAAATCGGGGAATCCACTATACCGTATTCCTAGCGAAAAACTAACTCACAACGAACAATTATTATTTCAGCGAGCAAAAAAACCGAATTTCATTGTGATCTTTTTAGAATCGCATCGCGGGTTAAATACGGGATTTTTAAACCCCGAGCATCAGCCATCGCCTACACCATTTCTTGATTCTCTTGCCGCTTATTCTCGCATTTGGGAAAGAATGCATACAAGCGGCATTCCCACCACAGG
>DBTP01000111.1:10038-12228 GCA_002307115.1 Fibrobacter sp. UBA1313
TCAGACTCCGGGTACGCGACTCATTATTTTTCTGCTGCCGACCCCGCTTGGGATAATTTGGGTGTTTGGATGGCCAAGTGGTATAATGCTGAACATTACGACAGAAACAGGGAAGATGATTCCACTTTTTTTGTTCACGCCACCTCTTATATTGACGATACGCTTGCGCGACAAAAGGCTCCTTTTTTAGCGACGCTAATGACTCGCTCAAACCATTACCCATTTAATTTTGCGGCGGGAATGTCGGATGAGGAAAAACGAAAACCTCTTACAGAAAGAATTAACTACACCATGAATTATGCCGATAGGCAACTCGCCCGCTTTATACATTCCATTGAGCATGAAGAGTGGTTTCAAAATACTTACATCATTATACTTGCTGACCATGGATTTCCGCTAGGTGAAAACGGTGTTTCTACCATGAACGGCGGCGGTTTTTCAAATGTCACCTGGATTCCATTTTTAATTTCCGGCAAAGGCATTGACGCAAAACGGGATACGGCAACAGCAGCACAAATGGATATTGCTCCGACAATTTTAGAACTGGCAGGCATTGCCGTGCCTAATATTTTTATGGGGCATAATTTATTAAGAGGTTATGGCGAAGGGTTGTCGCTAGGAGCGTATTCCAGAGTGACCGCTATTGGATTCGACGGATACCGCTTAATTGCGAAATACCCTCTGGTGAATGGAGAAACGCCGTGGCTCTTTGAAGAAAAAGATACTCATCAGAATAAGAACCTCGCGCCAAATCGTCCGGAAGAAGTGAAGCGGTTAAAAGGAATCCTAGACACACTCATTAAATTGTCTGATTATTCGCTAGAAAGAGGAATGTAGAAGATTCGCTACTTTTACATTTATTAATGCTTCTGTTGTTTACTTTATAATTGTTTCATTTACGTTGTTCGTCGGACATTTGAGACCTCTGATACCTCTTTCTGGTAAAGTATGCCAGATGGTTGTGTCCTTTAAATGCTACCGTTAGGCCCCTTATTTGCTGATGGTTTCGAAATTTGAGGTGAGTTTTTTGCATCGCGGCAGAACTGCGAATTGCGGGTAGAACCACTGCTGAAATGAAAAAAAATGTATATTTTGGCCCATGTCCTCAAAGCCCACTCTCTCAGAAAGATTTTCGAATTGGTACATTCCGCTGATTTGCAGAAACAAATTCAAAGCGTTGGCGTTTTATCTGGTTTTAGCTGCACTCTGCGCTTTCCCGATTTTGATTTATCCTGGGTTAAAGTTAAACGCCGACTTATCCAACCTCCTTCCCAAAGACACGCCTAGTGTAATCGCACTCAAAGAATCGTTTACCAGATTCGGCAGTACGGATCGTTTTATGCTGGCGATTCAAAGCGAAGATCCAGAATTGGTGGCGGCCTTACAAGATTCGATAAACGAATATATTCACAAAAACTGGAACGGCGATTTTGTATCAACACAAGTGGATAACGACAATCAGTTTTTTAAGGACAATGGGCTTTTATATCTTCCCACTAAATATTTAGAGAGAATTAGGGACAATCTAGAAGAAATAGAATTGGAAATAGGCCGAAAAAACTTGCCTTTTCTGGTTGATTTGGTAGGGGACGAACCTGCAAAAGAACGCGTCTGGTTCGATGCTAGCATTCCGCAAGAACTCGGGCTTCCAGACGAAGCGTCAGGTGCTTTCGACGCCTTTTTTAAGAACTCAAAAAATGATACGGCATCGGCAAACGCAGCACCAGAGTGGGATCAAAAAGGCCCTGTTCCCTCCCATCTTAAAACACGTCTAATCGGTTGCCCCAAGCCCGACAGCACGGGAAAAATTTTATTTAACGGCGTAGTCAATGCGAAACTCGCAAGACCATCCACTGACTATGAATTTGTATCCCATATTCTCGCTCGCTCAGACACGCTTTTACAGTACTTCAATAGTAAAAAGTATTCAGTACCCACTCGTTTTTCCGTTGAAGGAACTTACGAAGGGTTAAAAGAAGTAGAGGACTTGCAAAACGACAGCATTTCTTCTTTTGGAATTAGCTTGGTGCTGATCATCATTTTGACCATTATTTTTCTCCGCAGCATAAAAGGTCCGATTTTGGTGATTGCCTCTGTGCTTTACGCTTGTATTCCCATGCTTGCATTCACTGCCCTTTTTTATGGCACGCTGAACCCGTTCACCGTTTTTGTCGCCACCATTATTTTGGG
>DBTP01000148.1 GCA_002307115.1 Fibrobacter sp. UBA1313
ATTTCGGGAAAAATTGTCCAGAGCAAGCGAGCAGGGCAAGCAGATAGAGCATTCCATCGTAGTAGCGCCATTTTCCAGTCGGAATTTCCACTTGCCAGAGGTCATCCACAAAAGGGCGGATGAGGGGGTGGTTTTCGGGGAGTGCAAGGGCTGCGCACGCATTCATCGCGATAATACCTGGTGTCGCGTCGCGAGCGGGGCGAGGATAATCGCTACCATCAATCTGATACTCGGATTTATAAGGGCGCCGCAAATCAAAAAATTGAAGCCTTTTCTCGGAGACTTGTTGTTCCCAAGGATCCGTTTCAAAGTAAGCATAGTCAAGACCAATATTCAACGCCACTCGCCAGGCATCTCCACTGAAAGAATCGCTTTCTGGAAACCAAGGTGTGGTTTTGGGAAGTCCGTTAAATTCGGCGTAGTCCGGAGCAAGTCCTGTTTTGGGGTCTACAGTACTTTTTAAAAACTGAAGACTTTTTGTGGCTGCGGTTTCCCAAAATTCTTTATCAATGATCGTCGCGTAAAGGCGATAAAAGGCGAGTGTGTGATAACTCGGATCTGTAAAATCATTACCGGAGACAGGTGAAAATCGAATGAGTCCTGTTTTGGCATCCATCATTACTTCAATATTGTCTTCGGGCACTTTATGTGCCATCGCTTTCAAAAGGTGTTCTGCTTCTTTGCGATAATGAGGAGAATCAAAAACGATTGAAGCAAAAATTAACGCTGCCGCAAAGTATTCTTCTCCATCGGGGGCCGCTCCTGGGTCCATCATGGAAAAATCTTTTGTGCTTACTTGCCACGCAAAGTAGGCTTCATTGGGCCCTTTTTGGTGTTGCATATATTTCTTTGCAAAATTCCAAAGCGAATCAAACACTTCGCGTTTGTGGAGAAGTGCGGCAATAGTCATGCCGTAGCTCATCCCCTCGGAACGAATGTCATCATGTCCTATGTCCGTGATATAGGCGTTGTCTTTGTTCACTTGGAAATAAATGCGCTCTGTTTCAGGATTCCCTTCAAAAAGAGAGACGTAGGCCGCTTCTATTTTTGTACGAATTTCCTCTTCAGATTTTCCGATTTCAAGAAAAAGATTTCGGCTATTTTGTTGCATAGCGGCGTACCATTTCTGCAAAAGCAGTATCAGGGTGTTGTTCAAACCAGGCGCGATCTAATTTGGTTTTGAGGAAACGCTCTTCCACAGAATTATACCAATGTACGGCACGCGTATCCGCAAAAATCATGTCATCAAGCCTTGTGTCGGTGCCTTTGCGAAACCAATGAGCACTCACTTCTGGGCCGAGCGGGTAAAAATAAGAAGAGGGAAACACCGTCATCTCAGGGGAACTTTGATTGTTTGTGAGTTTTTGAATGAGAGAAGTGCCGAGTCGGAATCGCTTGAGGCGATCTTCGGGCTTCATTTTGCGAATGGTGTCAAAGGCTCGTTCTATAAGTTTATTTTGGGGCTCAGCGCCGAGAACGGCGTTGTTCACAGCCGAGTAGAATTTGCCTTCAAACAGGCGGAATACTTCGTAGCCGCGGGGGGAGCGCACACAAACTTCGCGAAACACAATTTGGAGTCCACATTGGAGCCAACGAAACGGATTCAGACTTTTGTAAATATTGTTAGGGAAGGCTACAGGTTCTACGCCGCAAAATGCAGGTTGATGCAAAAGATCATTCCAAGGGCGCACTACGATCACATCGGTACCGAGGTATACGCCGCCCTCTTTATAGAGAAGCGCTAAACGAAGTAAATTGGCTCTACTTGCAGGTGATTTCAAAGTATGAAAAAGAGAACCGCAAAGTCCATCATCATGGAGCCCCTCAAAGTTTTTATCATTCGCTTCCATAAGCTGAAGTGTAGGGATATCTTTGATTGCATCCCAGCCATCGCCCTTTTTCTCCAAGCCTTCATGGACAAGCCAAATGGACTCTGGTTTTTGAATTTTCCAAGCAGAACGCATGGCCATGGCGCCACTCCATGGGAACGATTTTCCAAGCCAGATAAAAATGACCCGATTCGGAATCATGAAACCTCAAGGGGAGATAAAATTTCGGAAAGGGAGGCTCCGTTTTGGAAAAGTCTCGTTTGCATGCCAATCGCTTTTGCACCGCAAATATCTTTGTCTGGATCATCACCTACAAAGAGCGTTTTATTGGCGGTCGTATTCAACTTTTCCAAAGCGAAGAAGAAAATTCGGGGGTCTGGCTTTTTGAGGTGAACTTCGCCAGAAATGATGATGGCATCCAGTTCGTGAAAAATTCCTGTCTGCTGGAGCACCTTATAAACGTGGGGGTGATGATCAAAATTAGAAATCACCCCGGTGCGGATTCCTTGCGCTCGCAAGGCTTGCAGCACAGGAATCGCTTCTGGATTTAAGGATATTTTGCTTTGCCAGTTGTCCATGGAGGTCGCCGCTGTTTTTTTTATCCATTCCAAAGGGGGCGTGATTCCGCACTCTTTGGCGAGCAAAAAAAGACGCTCTTCATAAGCGGTGTATTTCAAATCGCCTGTGATGATTTGAGAAAAAAAGTGGTTGCAGTATTGAGCTACCGTTTGAATACTGACCTGTCCGCCCGCTTCACCAATCGCAATCGCGAGATCCCGGTGCCAAAGTGCAAAGGCCTCACGCATATTACCATAAGTGAGTAACGTCCCATACAAATCAAAAAGGACGGCAGAAACAGAACCCATAGTTTTAGACTTCGTAATCGATGACGCAGCGATTACTCACAACCGATTTAATAAATGCGGCGACTTTAAGATGTTCTGGGTGAATCTGATAGGCATTGAGGGCGTTCTTGGAAGGAAACTTGCAATAGAGAGCAACGTCCCAAGCGGCATCGGAACGATTGAAATCAATGCCCGCTTCAATGCTCAGTAAATCTGGAACCTTACCTTCTAAAGAATTCAACAGTTCAACCATTTTAGCACCATTCTCAACATTGCTCGCGCCTTCTGCTTCGGGCTTCAGTTTCCAAAAAACGATATGTCTGATCATAGATTTCTCCAGTTTCGTAAATTTTTTGACGAAAGGGTATTCCCTGTTTATCTCACTAAAAAATAATACATCTTAAGAAGCACTAGGTAGAAATAACGCGCTTATACATTTCTAATTGGCGATCAAAACAAGCATCCCAACTGAACCTTTCCGCGTAAGCACGAGCCTTTTGACGCATTTCTAAAACATCATTTGAAATAAGTTCCAATGCCACCTTAGAAAGCGCCTCGGGCGTGTGTTCTTGGAGAAGTATTCCTGCACCGGATTCACGGATGTGTTCCCCAGCAGCCCCTGCAGATGCCCCCACCAAACAATTTCCGCTAGCCATGCTTTCCAAAATAGAAAGACCAAAAGTTTCCCAACCTGAAAGCGCAAAAC
>DBTP01000185.1 GCA_002307115.1 Fibrobacter sp. UBA1313
GCGAGTGCGGCATTCGCTTCGGGCCATGCCACCTGAGTGAGCGATCCTTGATGACCGAGTTTTTCCCACATTTCTTCGGCGAGATGCGGTGCAAACGGGTGAAGTAATTTTACAAAGACTTCGCACGGTTCACGGTAATGTGCTTCGGATTTCATGAGTTCGTTGTTGAAAATCATAAGCTGGCTGATCGCCGTATTGAAACTCATCTTTTCGATATCGTCGGTGACTTTCAAAATGCTCTGGTGCATCATTTTGATAAGCGATTCAGGAGTGCCTTCCGCTTTGTATTCTGGAAGCGTCTCTTCGTCACTCACCACGGCACGCCACGCCCGGGAAAGGAAGCGGAATATGCCTTCCATACCCTGTGACTGCCAGGGCTTTACCGCATCCAAAGGACCCATGAACATTTCATACAAACGAAGCGTATCCGCACCGTATTGTTTTACGACATCGTCGGGATTCACCACATTTTTCAAAGACTTGGACATTTTGGCAATGATCTGTTTGAGCTCAATGTCCGTGCCTTTCTTGAAATACTTGCCACCCCGATCTTCCACTTCATCCGAAGGCACTTTGGAACCCGCCGCATCCTCGTAGGCGTAGGCGAGAATCATGCCCTGATTGAATAACTTTTGGAAAGGTTCTTCCGTGTGGACAAGACCCAGATCAAAAAGAACCTTGTGCCAGAAACGACTGTAGAGCAAATGCAGAACCGCATGTTCCGCGCCACCCACATAAAGATCCACGGGCATCCAGTATTTTTCTTCCGTATCGCCCAAAAAAGCAGACGCATTCATGGGATCAATATAGCGAAGGTAATACCAGCAACTGCCTGCCCATTGCGGCATGGTGTTAGTTTCACGGCGACCCTTGCGACCGTTTTTATCGACCACATTAAGCCAATCGCCCGCGTTTGCGAGCGGAGATTCGCCACCGTCACCGGGCTTGAACTCCGCCATTTCCGGGAGCACTAGCGGAAGTTCAGAATCCTCAAGGACCGTGATTTCGCCATCTTCCCAATGAATCACGGGGAATGGTTCTCCCCAGTAACGCTGACGGCTGAAAAGCCAATCGCGGAGCTTGTAATTGGTCGTCGCATTGCCGAGTTTATTTTCTTCAAGCCAGTGGATCACTTTCGAAAGCCCTTCTTTTTTGGAAAGACCATTGAGAGTCAGGGTATCATTTGCGCTCTGAATGTATTTGCCATCCGCGGCCCAGCACGCTTTGCCTTCGAGTACTAGCGTTTTCGTTTCTGCGGGGCAGGAATCGTCCGGTTCCATAATGCAAATAATTGGCAAATTGAATTTTTGTGCAAACTCGAAGTCGCGAATATCGTGAGCAGGCACAGCCATGATGGCGCCCGTTCCGTACCCGGTAAGAACATAGTCCGCAACCCAAACCGGAATTTTAGTCCCGGTGAGGGGATTCACCGCATAAGAGCCTGAGAATACACCCGTTTTGTCTTTGGCAAGTTCCGTGCGGTCCATGTCGCTCTTGAGAGCGGCGGCCTTCACGTAGGCTTCCACGGCGGTTTTCTGTTCCGGTGTGGTGAGTGATTTCACCAATGCATGTTCGGGAGCAACCACCATATAAGTAGCCCCGAAAAGCGTGTCCGGACGCGTGGTATATACGCGCAATTTTTGCTCAGTCGCCTTGCCATTTACATCCGCAATGGAAAAATCCACTTCGGCACCACGACTTTTACCGATCCAGTTCCGCTGCATATCCTTGATGCCTTCCGGCCAATCCACGAGGTCGAGACCTTGCAGCAAACGTTCACCGTAGTGCGGAATACGCATGAGCCATTGTTTAAGATTGCGGCGTTCCACTTCTTTGGTACCGCATTTTTCATGAGAACCATCGTTTAAAACTTCTTCGTTGGCGCAGACGATTTTACAGTGCTTACACCACCACACCTGCGCATCGGCATAATAAGCGAGACGCTTGGAATCCTTGTATTCACGGATAGCCACAGGGCCTTTGGCTTCAATGGCCGCGGGGATCGGGAGTTCCGCAATGGGACGTCCCTTCTGGAGCTTCGCATCAAACCAGGTGTTGTACAAACGAATAAAAATCCACTGGGTCCATTTATAATAGCAGGGATCTGTGGTGTTAATTTCGCGGTCCCAATCATAAGAGAGTCCTAATCGTTTGATTTGACTGCGGAAAGTGTCGCAGTTTTTCTGAGTCGTAATGCTCGGGTGCGTGCCAGTCTGAATGGCGTACTGTTCTGCGGGCAAGCCAAAAGCATCCCAGCCCATCGGGTGCAGAACGTTGAAACCTTTGGTTCGTTTGTAGCGACAAAGAATGTCTGTCGCCGTATAACCTTCCGGGTGCCCCACATGCAAACCCGCACCGCTCGGATAAGGAAACATATCGAGACAGTAATATTTGGGTCTGGAATGATCCGAACCCGTTTTGAACGTTTTATTCGAAGCCCAATAGACCTGCCATTTTGTTTCAATTTCCGAAGGATTATACTTAGCCATAAAAACTCCAAATACAGCCTGCCCTGCTGAGAGCAGATTCCGTTACTTTTTGCTGGGAATTTAGAAAATCGTCTATGGTCCTTTACTAGTTTTACGAATATGATGAAGCCTTTTCTTACCTCTGCTGTTGTCGCGTTCGCATTCGCAATACCCACAACTCTCTTCGCCTCTGGGTCTGTAGAATCCGAAGAGTCCACTGATTTCTACGGAAATCCTCCATCTTCCTCTAGTGAAAGTACCGCGATGAGCTTTAGCCAAAACACGTATGCCCCTGCCGAAGAAGAGGATGAAGACGACCAGTTTGCAACAGAAGAAGAAATTGAGGAACAAGATACTCGCCGTCAAGAAGAATCCAGTGGTCGTCTCCGTGATTGGTCCTCTTCTGTCTCTATTGGTCTTCGGGCCAGTGCGGGTACCGTGACTTTTACGGGTGATGGTGCTGACAACTGGAATTACGGCTTGATTTTTGGGGCTGGTGCTATTTTACAAGTGGGCGTGAGCGAAATGTTTTCTGTGGTCCCGGAATTGGGACTTAGTTACCGGATGCTGAGTTCAGAAGAAGATCAGTTAGGGAACACCATCTCTGTGGATCTCTCTACCTTGACCATTGATATACCAATCCTCGTGCGTTGTACTTTTGGGAATGGTCTGTTTGTAGCTCTCGGTCCTCAAGTAACATTCATCGCTTCATCCACGGATAAAGAAACCGTCGATTGGACCAATGGAAATAAAGATACTTACGATGATACCATAACGCCCGCCTTTGTAGAAGCAGGGGTTGCCATGGGTGTTGGTTGGAAATTTGATCGCGATATGGCGGTAGATTTCCGCTTTTTTAACAGTTTCACCGACTTTGTAGACAATTCCAGTAGTAGTAGCAACACCGGCATTGCTTCCATGTTCTTGCAACTCGGCTTTACTTATATGTTTCGCTAAGCTTTGTTAAACATAAAAGAATGAAGCTCGCTTTTAGCGGGCTTTTTTTGATCTCATTTCTTTTTGGTAGAAACTTGTCTTAAACGCATCTTTGCCGTCGGATGTTCTTGGTAAAGAAAGGCAAAAAGAGCCGAATGCGGAATCTCTCGGATTGTCAATTTTTCAAGGCTTCTTTGAGCAATGGCACTATGGAGTTCTTTAACCGCGAGTGCATCCGCATCATATTCCTGCAACCAGGTAATAAGATGATAGGGAAGGCGCAGGATCGCAAAAAGAAAATGAAGCACAAGCAACGCTTGCCATGCATTCAACCGCAAGTCATTCAAAGCCACAACCAAACCGAAAATGACCAACAAAAAAATAGACATTCGGGCTAAATTGCGTTTCATTCGATGGTGACACAATAAATGAACCTTTTCATGAGCTTTGACAAAGCCATCCACCACCAGTGGCTCTTCTCTCCGCGGCACTTCAAGAGGAACCAAATCATTCACTAAAGGAACACAGCGTAATATGGAAAAAAAATTGAACTTAGCCCCCATGCGCACTTCACGAATTTCAACGGTCGCGCGCAAAAGAAATTCTACGCCAAAGGCCGTTCCCAAGACAAAACTCACCCACATCAAGCTTCAATCCTTAATTCTTTAAGAAGCGCCGAAGAACAACGCAAAACATCTTCAAAACGTGCCTTTTCCCACTCAATAAAATTTTTGTCTACGGGGTGAACTTCATCATAGTCATCAAATATTTTACGTCCCCGTTCTATATCTCGATCAACGCCATGAAGTACCGATTCATACCATTGCTTTTCCACATGACGATAGCGCTTGATAAGCTCCACCATCGTGTCTGGCACAATGACCTCTCGCGCGACCTCTTTAAAAATTTCACCCGTAATTGTTTTCTTCAATTCTTTGGGTTGTTGTTGCAAAAGAGAATTGTCCGCTTCCAACGTCGCCACCAACGCATGAATTACATAACGTTCTAAATAATTGGTGTAGGATTGCAACGCCATTTGTCGAGTCATTTCCCGCAAAAAGTTGCTCCCCAAACCCGGAATATCGGCTTCGGTATAAACATCTTTTACGGTACCCACTTGTAGTTTTCGGAAAGCATCCAAAACCAACTTGGCTATTTTAGGGCTCCAAATACTAAACTCCACCGTTTCCAACAAACCTTTACCACGCACCGAATACTTGAACGCATTGCGATCCAGGGCATAAGCATTTTTGGAATATCCCCAAGCAGGAACGACTTCATTGAGAGTCGCTGGCACCGAAGGCAAATGATAATCCCCCGGTTTGATCAAACTAAAGGGAAACTGCAAACGTTGTGGAGACGCGGTAACCCCGGTAGCAATAACCGAAAAAGGAGCTTCGCTAAAATTAGAAGGAAATTTAATATTCACTCCTAACCCAAAGAAAAGTCCCAAACCCGGATATATTTCCTGATCGGGCATACGCCCCGTGTGATTACTCCCCACATTCGCTCCATAACCCAAGTTCCCGCAACCTTCGGGCCAAAGAGCGGAAATCAAAAGAGAATGGTGGTGTATCTGCGTCAAAGGTCCCACAAAGCTACAGGTCACTTCTGCTTCATCAATGTGACAACCTGGCGCAATGATGGACGAATTAATAATCGCCTTGTTCCCAATCTTGCTGCTCTTCATGAGCACCGAATCTTTCACCTGAGCCCCAGAGTGCACTTTTACACCCTCTTGCACGCAAGAATTTTCGAGAATGACATCATCGTAAATATGAGTCGGTTCTTCAAGACTACTCAAGAGAACCGTGTTGCGAATTTTCGAGGCTCCATCAATACGAACATGAGCTCCAATCCAACTATTACGCACAATATTTGTGTTAGAGATGACCGCATTTTTATCTACAACGCCATAAGGAATTACAATTTCTCCCCGCCAAACGTCGAGTTGCTGTACAAATGAAGCCTGAACTTCTGCATCTACTCTATTGAATAATTGAATTTCCACCAAATCAGGAGTCATGTCTGGGAACACGCGAATTTTACGCCCGCCCATTTCATTGCCGATGGCAATTTCTGCTCCAATTTGATAATGCGCTTTCCCGTTCGCCACCATGGTACCCACATTCTGAATCACAGCACCCTG
>DBTP01000050.1:0-7148 GCA_002307115.1 Fibrobacter sp. UBA1313
CCGCAAAAACGCTCCACGGCACCTCTAGCGCCTACAGTTTCTGCATGTGTCCCGGTGGAGTCCTCGTGCCCTGCGCCTCCGAGCCAAATACCCTTGCCACAAACGGCATGAGCCACAGCCATCGCCGCGGCCCTTTTGCGAATGGAGCCATCGTGGTACCCATTCCCAAGAGTGACTCGATTTTTGGGGGACTCGAATGGCAGCGCCAATTGGAATCTGCGGCTTTTCAACTCGGTGGAAGTAACTACAGCGCCCCCGGCCAAACCATTGACGCGTTTCTCAAAAAAATCACGGATCAGAAAACACTCCCCAACACCACATACCCCTGCGGCCTTACGCCCAGCAATCTCTGGGAATGGATGGGAGAGTCCCTTTGCGAATCCCTCGCAGAAGGCTTCACCGACTTTGATCGCAAAATTCCGGGGTTTATCCGCGAAGGGCTCATTGTCGCCCCCGAAACGCGAACCAGTTCCCCACTCCGCATTCTCCGAAATCTGGAAACGCTGGAATCAATTTCAACGCAAGGGCTGTTTGTCCTTGGCGAGGGCGCGGGGTACGCAGGTGGCATTATCACCAGCGCCGCCGATGGAGTTCGTCTCGCCAATCGTGTCCGCAAGCAAAAAAGCTAAATTACGAGCCATGATTACAAAAGTTCTGGATCGCAACTCTGCGAATATGCGTTTGGATCGCTACCTGCGTCAGGCATTTCCTAATGAATCCTTGTCCGCATTATTTGCCGTACTTCGAAAGAAAAAAGTGCGCGTCAATGGAATTGTCGCCAAAGGGCCTTTAATTCTCAATGAAGGCGACACGGTTTGCATTTACGAGAATTTCAAAAGTGTGGACACCGCTTCAGAAATAGCGGTTGCAACGTCTCCGAAAAAAAGTTCCGGCTGGGGAAAACCCGCCGAATTTTCGGATCGGAATTTTGTCCAAGAACATCTAAATATAATTCTTGAAACCGAAGACTTTATTATCGTCAACAAGCCCTCCGGTATCGCGAGCCAGCCAGGCTCCGGAACCCGCCCCGGCGAATCGCTCGTCGATATGCTTTGGCAATGGGGTGCCGACCAGCAAATGGAATTTAAACCCACCATCGCGCACCGTTTGGACCAGGAAACTTCAGGTCTTTTAATCGCCGCGCTTCATGGCGATGTACTACGAGACCTCACGCGGATGCTACGCGATCATAAAATTGAAAAAAGTTATTTCGCTCTCGTGCAAGGGAATATTTCCAAAGAAAAAGGCACCATCCGCACCACACTCACACGGACCGATTCCGCAAAGGGTGCTAAAATGGAAATTGATGCCGAAGGCGGCAAAGAATCCGTCACCCACTATTCGGTGCAACGCCATCTCAAAGGTTTTGATCTCGTCAAAATCCGTTTGGAAACAGGGCGAATGCATCAGATTCGTGCCCATTTCGCAAGCATTGAGCATCCCCTCGCGGGAGACTCCCGCTACGGTGATTTTGCGCTCAACCGCGATCTTAAAAAATTATGCGGATTACAGCGACTCTTTCTTCACAGTTGCCGCTTGGAATTCGATTGGAAAGGCCACCATGTAGTTCAGGATTCCCCACTCCCCAAAGAGCTGCAGGAAGTCCTCAAAACACTGGACAACTGGCATCTGCATCCATAACCCGGAATCTATATTTTGGGTCCCCGATGACGTGATACTTGCATTCGTAAACTGTATGACTTAATTTGTTTAACGATGAGAGCGAATGCATCTCCTTGTTGGAAATTTGCCTTCCAAGGAATCTATGTCCTCATCACCATTACTGGTTTACTGTACTTCAAAATTTGCCAATGATTGGCACAATATTAAATCAAACGCGGATGTATTTCAGTTCCGTGCCGCCTTCTAGGGGATATTTTACAAGCAAGTCTGCTGGCAAAAGTTTTTCGGCATTCTCAAAATCATCACACGGAATAAAAGAAACCTGTCCATTCTGCAAAACATAGTGCCCCGAATTCTCCGAGAAAAAATCATCACAAAAATAAAATTTCGCCTGCGTTTCAGGATGTAAATCCACATATTTTTGCAAGTACTTATGAGCAAAAAGAACCCGGCATAAACCCCAATCGTTCTCGGGATCGCCCCCAAAATCAAAGCCATCAGGAGTTTCAAAATGGAGAACCGTATTCCCCGCAGGGGCAAATCCAAACCGATGTTCCCAACAATTAAAATCCTTGTTCTCCTGAATAATCCAAGCGACCATGTCACCCCGATTTTTAAGGCGCCGTAAGGAATCCTCAATGACGCGACAACCGAGTCCTTTTCCTCGAAGTTTCGGCTCTGTTCCAAGCCCATATAAATAGCCGACTTTTCCCCAGTCACTTAAAAATGAATGCGCGTGGAACATCGCCACAAGCTCGCCGTTTTCGTATAAAAGAACACGACTCTCGGCATTAGAATAGGGGAACATATAAGCAGCGAGGAATTCATCGCTATCCCCAAAACATGTCTGCCATAATTTCCAAACAGCGACTTCTTCGCTGTCCTTCGCAATGGCATGGAAATTGTTGAGTAAAATGGCCGGGTGATAAGAAAGTTTTGCTTTTCGCAAATTTTCGTTTCCCATATCTTCTTCACGGTTGATATACTTGTATGAAGATTTCAAAGATTGCACCATTAATTTGTTGATCATCGCAAACGCACCTTCAAAATCGGAATTTGCTTTTTCCACATGCACACAAAAAGTATCCTTGTTGAGAGGCGAACCAAAAGTAAAGGCCACCACAACGCCCCCTACCAACAATAAAAGACCTTCCAAATCAAGAGCGTTGTAATGGGCAAAGGCGGATTCTATCATCACACGTTCCATTTGTTGTTGCTGGTTGTGGTCGAGTTTACGGACCTCCCATTGGTCAAACAAGGCGAGAGCCAACCGCGCATCGTCAGCTGATAGTGGGCGAGTCGTGTAGTCTGGATAAAGCTGTTCGAATTTGCGAATGTGATTTCGTTTAGCTTGCAAATTTTTTCCTGCAAGCGTACGGAGTGATTCGGCCTCATAAACATAATTAGCCACGTCGCGATTCTTAAAAAAGAAAAGATTGTTCCCTACAGGGAGCTTTTTTACTTTTTCCACAAATTCTATCGATAGAGACTCCATGCGGAGCGGTTGCCCGATTTGACGGGCATCGTCTTGCAGAAGGGCTAAAATTTCAGAGGCATTGCCCTCGCCAATCGGCTCCAGATAGATGCGTTTGTCGCTATCCGCATAATAAAAACGGATCAATAAAAAACCACTATTTTCACAACATTCTGTTCGATAAATGGGTTTCCATAAAAACAAGTTGGCGAAAGTATAATTACAAACTGGGCTGTCAAAACGGGAAAAGTATTTTTCAATCCAGCATTTATCAGATAACGCAATGGGATGGAAAGCCAACATACAGGTCAATATCCTTGAAAATGGGGTCTATAATTTAGGATAAATAGAAGTCCAACGCAATATCAAAGATCAGAAGTGCTTTAAAACGACGGCTGAAATAGAGCTTTTTGGGATTTCTATTCACGTCTCATTTATGTGAGGCGCCCTTTCCATTTGTCACTTTTCCAGCGAAGTCTGAGTATTAAAGGAAACAACATAAAGGAAACGACCATGACGGCCCAAGCTTTTGCAGGCCCTAGGTGAAACACGTTCAGAGAAAGCCACAAGAGAAATACGGTGAACCATTGTAACGCCACCATCGTGCGAAGTACCCAGAACGTATCGCCAGTACCACGCAGAGCTCCTGCATACACAAGCATAATGGCTTCGGTCGTCACATAAATCGCAGCGAAACGAACCATAAAAATGGCAAGATCTCTCCCCCCCAGAAAATAAGCATCGACTGGATCAGGGCGGAACATATCCACTAAATAATGGGGGAAAAATACAAACGCTAGGAATACGATACCCGAAAAAATCCAGCCTAATTTGATTCCTGAACCCGTCGCACGGTGCGCGGACACAAAGTCGTTTGCCCCCACATAGCGGCCCACTAAACTCATCGCCGCTATTTCCAAACCAAGTAGTGGCATAAAGGACATGGAATCCCAAGTGAACATAATGGTAGCAGCAGTCGCGACCGCCAAACCTTGCCCATGAAATAAAAGAATAATGCATTGAAAGGCGAGCATATTCAAAAGCATCTCCAAGCCCGAAGGCGTCCCTTTGCGCACAAGTAGGCTAAAAAGACCGCGATGTAATTTCCAGCAATGCATGGTGCCGAATCGTTCCCGATAAGTGCGACTGAAAACGCGGGAGACGAGAATGGCAAGCATCACGGCGCCAGCACAAAGAGTACCCAATGCCGCCCCGCGTATTCCCAGTGCCGGGAAACCGAATTTTCCAAAAATCAGCAAATAATTCATAATGCAATTGACCACGAGCCCCACAAAAGAAGCCTGCATTACAATACGAGTTTCGCCCAAACCCGAGAAGAAACACCCGAAGGTATGACGCAAAAGACCAATGACGCTCCCATAGATCAAAATGTCAAAATAAATGCGCTGTGGTACAAGTTGAACTGGGTCAATTCCCGCTTTATTAAACATCAGATAAACCAAGGGCCGTAACAAAAGCAATACCGGATAAGCGAGTAAAGCGATGCCTACGGCCTGTGCCAAAGTCGGTGCGCAACGCCACAACTTGCCCGCGCCCAAATTCTGTGCCACTAGAGCCGTGCTGTAACCGATCAACCCGATGAAAAAAGTCTGCAACATAAATTGGGCAAGACCGCCCGCCATCGCGGCGTTCATTTGTTCGGAGCCTAAGCGCGATAAATAGAGGCGATCCACAAAAGTCATGAGCGTATCAAAAGACATGGAGACAACCATAGGCAAGGCAATTTGCAATGTCTCCCGTAAACCTCCTCGATTTTTAGGAGGTGGCAATATAGCTTCAGTCATCTGTATTTTTTTTCATTTTCGAACTCCAAAACGCGAGGCCAAATCTAGAAAAAGATTAAACAGAAAAAACGGGGACTCCTATTTCCAGGGGTTACAAACCAAAAGGAATATCCCTTATAAAAAATCAACACAAAAGGAAAAATCCTATTTTTAAAAACGTGAAACTATTTTGATTCACTAATTTTTATAAAATTTAAAAAGTCTTTTCTACAACAACATATGGTTATCACGGTAGAAAAATCGGTCCCTCACTATTTACCAAAAAAGGACGTCATAAGCGTCCTTGAGGTGATCATACGTTCATTTGTTTGTAATGTTGCGTTTTATTAAATCAGCGATTTGCCCCGTTTTCTCATAATAAATTTCACTATTTCAAACCACGTTATAGAAAGCAAACCTATCACTGCCGCAGAGAGTAACGCCCAAACCGGCACTGAAGAGAAGTGAAATAGATTTTGCAAGAATGGAACAGACACAATCAGAGCTAAGAAAATGGATACAATACCGATGATCCAAGGGACAGATACATTCTTCACTGTTGCCGAGTAGAATACGCTATGAGTCCAAGAGCGATTGGTCATAATCACCGCGAGATTAGACATTACGAGGCACACAAAGGCAAGCGCCCTTTGCGCGTCTATTCCAAAGCCCAATTTGCCCGCACCAATCCAAGTAGCGAGTACCAAAAGCAAGGATACAAATCCATGTAAAAGGCTCATCGTTACCGTTCGGGTGCTGAAAAGCGACTCGTCCGATTTCCGTGGAGGACGCTTCATGATGCCCTCTTCGCCAGGTTCTCCTTCAAAAATGATAGAACACGCAGGGTCGATAAGTAGTTCCAAGAACACAATATGCACTGGCAACAAGACGACCTCTGTCCATTGGAAAACCACGGGGAGAATGGACATCCCCGCAATCGGGATATGCACACTCACAATGTAAGACATCGCCTTTTTAAGATTGTCAAAAATGCGACGCCCTGTTTGCACTGCCGACACAATGGAAGAAAAATCATCATCCAATAAAACCAGAGCGGAAGCCTCTCTCGCCACATCGGTTCCGCGCTGACCCATGGCGACGCCGATATTCGCGGCCTTTAATGCAGGAGCATCATTGACACCATCACCCGTCATGGCGACCATTTCACCATTCGCTTTGAGAGCCTGTACTAGGGCGAGTTTCTGTTCTGGAACCACACGAGCAAAGACGTTGCAATCCTTGACGCGTTCACACAATTCGGTCTCACTCCAAGTTTCAATTTCTGCACCCGTAATGGAAACATCGGGGTTTACGAGGCCTATCTGGCGAGCGATATTCGATGCGGTTTTGGGGTAATCCCCCGTAATCATCACCACGCGAATTCCCGCTTCATGACAAAGTTTTACGGCACCGGGAACGGCGGGGCGAATTGGATCCGCAAGAGCCACCAGTCCCAAGAACTTAAAATCAAAGTCGTGTTGGCCCGGAGGGAGTTCATGACCAAGATCATACCTTCCAGAGGCAACGCCCAAAATGCGCAAGCCCTGCTCCGCCATCTTCGAAATTTGCACCGAAATATTTTCCCGGACGGAGGGTTCTAAATGGCAAAGATCCATGATGGTTTCAGGAGCGCCCTTAGCGGCGACATCCAGGCAGTTTTCTTCTGCAGGCTTCCAGACATTTGTCACCGACAAAAATTCCCGAGAAAGCGGATACTCACGAATAATATCCCAAGCCGGATGAAGGTGCCCTGCATCGATCACAGAACTTTCCCCAAGAGCGACAAACGCTTTTTCCATGGGATCAAAAGGATCTTTTCTGCTCGCAAGAATTCCCCATTCTACAAGTTCATGAAAATCCTCGGGTAATGTTTTCTTTTGAAGAGGATCGATATTGAACTCTTTCCCATCCACCCAAAGGCCCGCAATGCTCATCTTATTTTGTGTGATAGTTCCTGTTTTATCCGAACAGAGAATCGTTGCTGCGCCAAGACTTTCCACGGCACTCATGCGGCGGGCAAGCACATGCTTTTTAGAAATTCTCCAGGCGCCAAGAGCCAAGAATACGGTAAGCACCACAGGGAATTCTTCAGGGAGCATCGCCATTGCGAGGGTAATGCCTGCAAGGATACCGCCCAACCAATTACCGCGCGTGATCCCGAATACAACCATGATCAAAACGCACATCAAAGCCGCAAGAATAAAAATGTAGCGGACAATTTTACCCGTCTCATTCTGAAGAGGGGTTCTTTCTTTGACGAGAGAACC
>DBTP01000050.1:7388-8820 GCA_002307115.1 Fibrobacter sp. UBA1313
ACAGCAAAATACCATCCGCCGGGACACGTTCCCCCTCGGAAAGCACTACAAGATCATCTGGCACGAGCTCCGGCCCGGAAACAGTGAAACGTTCCCCATCGCGAATAACGAGGGCGCGAGGACTCGNNGTTCTTTCTTTGACGAGAGAACCGAGCGCAGTTCCAATGCGTCCCATCTCTGTTTTCTCACCCGTAGCACGCACACGGTAAACGCATTGGCCAGAAACGACCAGAGAACCAGAGAAAACAAAGGGGGAATCTTCCCCGCCTGGGCGCGCCATCGCAGCGTCAGACATCTCATAAGTTTCCACCGGGAGTTTATTCACTGAAACCGACTCTCCGGTTAAGAGCGATTCATCAATGGAAAGATTTGTGCCCCACAGCAAAATACCATCTGCCGGGACACGTTCCCCTTCGGAAAGAACCACAAGATCATCTGGCACGAGTTCCGGCCCAGAAATGGTGAATCGTTCCCCATCACGAATAACGAGGGCGCGAGGACTCGAAAGATTTTTGAGAGCTTCCAGGGACTTCTCTGTTTTCCCCTCTTGAATAATGGTAATAATCATCATTATGATCACGAAGAACAGGAGCATAATGGCATCCCTGGGTTCTCCCAGAACTAAATAGATAACACCACAGCTAACCAGCAAAAGAAACATAGGCTCCGTGAACACTTCAAGAATTATCTTGAAAAGTCCCCGTTTCTGCTGATCTTGTATTTGGTTCGGGCCAAATTTCCGCAATTGGTCATTAACCTCTGCTGGGGTGAGGCCCTTGAGCGCGCTAATTTCACGTTCATTCATAAAATGAGTCTCCTCGAATTCAGGTTAAGACGATTTATATAGAATGGACGTATCATTGACATCCCATCGGTGATAAATCATCGACGGAAGTCCCACAGATAGATCTGTTGCCTAAGGGCCCGGCTCGAAGCCTGCTCTCCCGATACACAGAATATAGCAAAGTTTGAAAGGGGGTCAACAAAAAGCCAATCACGATGTCAATGTGGTTTACCCCGGTGTCCAATTTGTCTATTTCACAGGACACCTGGATGGCACAGGCGTCGATGGCACCCTCATCAAATTTTTTCAAGGCTCGCTGGATGGGATGGGAAATAAAGATTCACTCTAAGTACGTGTAGCCGTATAATCCCGAGCGGTAGATATTCAAAAATTCTTTGCCTTCTTGCAAAGTAATCTTACTGTCCTTGACAGAGCGCGCCACCCAGTTTTCCATCGTGCGCACCAAAGCCTTGTCGCTGAAATTCACATATTCAAGAACATCTTCCACCGACTCGCCATCAATGATCTTTTCAATATTGTACGAATCTTCATCACAGACAATATGCACCGCGTTGGTATCGCCAAAAAGATTATGCAAGTCGCCCAATATTTCCTGATACGCACCTACGAGATACACGGCCATAAAGT
>DBTP01000132.1 GCA_002307115.1 Fibrobacter sp. UBA1313
TTAAGCAAAAAAAGAGTGCTTCCGTGTTGCTAGTCATTGGTTGTTCAAGCCAACTAACAATTAAGGAAACACTCTAATGGCCGAAAGTTTAGCACATACGAAATGGCTTTGCAAGTATCACCTTGTATTCACGCCAAAATATCGGAGAAAAATAATTTATCATCAACTCCGTTCGGATATTCAAGGATACATCAAGAATCTTTGTCAATACCTCCCAAATACAGTATCTCATCGTTCATGGGATATTTGAAAGGAAAGTCCGCTATGATGATTTTCGAGAAACATGCAAATCTGAAGTATAAGTTCGGGAATCGTCATTTCTGGTCGACTGGCTACTATGTAAGTACGGTCGGTTTGAATACATCGACGGTTCAGAAGTATATCTGAGAACAGGAAACATCAGACCAGATCGAGGATAAACTCTGTACGAAAGAATATAACGACCCTTTTAAGGGTAGCAAGTAATCAATCCACTTAGGCTTGAACAAAGAGAAAGCCCGCGTCATTAAGGCGCAGGCTGTTCCAAGCCCTTATAGGGCTTTTTCAAGCCACCCCGCTTTGGGGTGGTCTTGACTTTCTGGCATGGGAGAGAGATCTATACTTGCTATGCTCTCAACTGTTTTTCAGTAAAGCGGAGCCTGAATAATATATTTCTGTAAGGGGAGTAAATAAATTTGAGTGTACATTTATTCGTTGTTTATTTATCCACATCTGCTTATTGAATACCCATGTTGCATTCCTTTTTTTTAAGACTTTTTACTTTTTTAAACTCTGAATTTTAGAGCTTATCCGAGTGTCAACGTGAGCCCCGTAAAGGTTCGGATGTGGCAATAGCCATGTTCAGGTAATTTTCTAATCCCCTTGCTGTGGATAAATTATCCCGACTAATCATTTCAGACTCATATAACCGGAATAAAAATCAGCATAGATTATGAGTTGAGTAAGCTTTCCAACTGACAAAGTTGTCTTTGGCAGATTTTAAGGTGAAATAAATGCAAAAATCAATATGCGTTGTCCTGTTGTGTGTCGTTGCTGCAACACAGGCTCAAATGGCGGCTGGTGCAAAAAAGTTCTTGGGGAACATCACGAGTACAACAGTCCAGTCCAATTTTGGTGAGTACTGGAATCAGGTCACTGCGGAAAATGGTTGCAAATGGGGTTCGGTGGAAGGCACAAGAGATGTCATGTATTGGACCGATTGTGATGTTGCTTACAATTACGCTAAGCAAAACAATATTCCTTTCAAGTTCCATACTCTGGTTTGGGGAAGCCAGTACCCCGCATGGATGGATAATCTTTCTACTGTGGATCAATTGACAGAAATTACTGAGTGGATGGATGCAGTTAAAGTTCGGTATCCTGATGCACAGATGATTGATGTCGTCAATGAAGCGGTGGCAGGACATGCTCCAGCGCCATATAAGGCTGCTCTGGGTGGAGATGGAACGACCGGATACGACTGGATCATCACCGCTTTCAAGATGGCCAGGGAACGTTGGCCCCAAGCGGTTCTGATCTACAATGATTACAACGCGATTCGCGTGAACACGAGTAAGTATATCGCTTTAATGAATGCAATTAAGGGATCCGGTTATGTGGATGCCATGGGATTTCAGGCTCATGGGCTTGAATCGCTTGATTCCGCTACCTTACGCAGTTCTATTAAAGCTATTCATGACAGTATCGGGCTTCCTATTTTCATAACGGAATATGATATAAATGCTTCGTCTGATGCGAAACAAAAGAAGGTGATTTCGGAGCATTTCCCTGTTTTTTGGGAAACCGACTATATTGCGGGAGTCACATTCTGGGGCTATGTGACAGGTCAGACATGGAAGGATTACACCGGTCTGATTAGTTCTTCAGGTACAGAACGTCCTGCATTGACTTGGCTCAAGTCCTATTTAGCGGATCATTTGAATGTGAAAAGTCCTATTGACTGGAGTCGCAACATTACTGGTCCTGAATTTACGACCCCCAGTTCCATTTCCATGGATGAGAATATTGCTTTGGTGACGACTCTTGCAGCGATGGTTTCCAGCGGGGGAACTATTGTGTTCGCCATTAACGGTGGAAATGATGCCTCTCTTTTTACACTGAATACAACAACTCATGAACTGAATTTTACAACGGCTCCTGATTATGACAATCCCACAGATAATGGCAAGGACAATATTTATAATGTAACTGTTTCAGCCACTAGCGACGGAAATACAACTACCATGGATATGTCAATTACGATTCTGCCTTCTCAGGAACCTTACGGTGGGACGGCGTTTTTAATTCCGGGACGTATTGAAGCCGAAGCATACGATCTGGGTGGCGAAGGGAAAGCTTACCACGAAGCTAATACCAACGGAAATCAGGGGGGAGCCACTTTACGGAATGACGAAGTGGATATAGAGACAACCAGTGATGAATCCGGAACCTATAACATCGGGTACACCTTGACCGGAGAGTGGCTCGCTTATACGGTGAGTGTGACGACCGCTGGCACCTACAAACTGAAAGTACGGTTGGCTACGAGTGGAGATGGTAAAATCATGCATGTGGAAATAGATGGAACTGATGTCACGGGTTCTATTGCCGTGCCCAATACCGGGGATTGGCAGGCTTGGGAGACAGTGACTATTGACAACATATCTCTTGTGGCAGGTGAACATATTATGAAGGTAGTGTTTGATTCCGATTACATTAATCTGAACTGGCTGGAATTTGTATCTGCTGTAGTGAATCTGAATTCTTTCACGATTCTTTCTGAGTCAGTACTGGTGAATGCTATTTCCGATACCGATTTTCAAGTTCATCTGAATGATAATTTTACGTATCAGATTGTAAATCTCGGTGGACGTATTGTTGAATCGGGCAAAGGGCATTATCACTCTAGTGTAGGAGCGGCTCTTGCTCCTGGATTATATTTCCTAAATGTAAAAGCTTCCCAAAATCATAATTTGGTACAAAAAATAGTGAAGCAGTAGCAACATTCTAACTTACAGTATAAACACTCTTTTGACCAAGGCCAACACAATCTGTGCTGGCTGAGACTCCCCCCCCCCCTAGGGATCTGCTTAATCAAGCTCTAAAACGCCTGCGTTCAGTATAGAACCCTATACTGAACGCTGTAGAACAATTTTAGGCGGGGTAGAATAGGTTAGTTTTTTCTGAGTGGAAAGACCCCACAAAGGTAAAAACGAACACCTTACTGGGCATTGATTACAAACTTTCTGGCGACTATTCCTTTTTCCGAAACCTGCTTTACAACATAAACTCCAGAACGATGGAATTGCTTTAATATAGTGGCGCGCAACCCATAAGTATCCTTTGCTTGAACCACTCCGAGTTTTTTGCCTTGCAGATCGAACACTTGATATGTGGTCGGCTTTGTCAGCATTACACCCAGCATAGGAATGTTTACTGGATCATACTTTGCGAAAGAAATCCAGTCAATATTTGCGTAAGAGCGATCAATGGTTATCCGCAAGACATGTGTTCCTGCTGACAATTCGGCGGTCGTCGTTCCGCTGATGGTGATGTAGGTGTCCCAATCATCCCCTGTGTTAGGCACTTTCACTGTGCCTGTGATGTTAGTTCCATCCAGAGACATATGGAATGCCGCACTATCTCCACCCATGGAAACCCTCGCTTCCCAATTGTACACACTGGTGCTATCCACGGAAATGGTGTATTCCAGCCATTCTCCCGCAACAGTCCAGCCAACTTTGTAGCCTTCTGTTGCATCTCCCGTAATGTCCACTCCGTCTGTGCGGTAGGCACCTCCGCTATTGGTGGCATCGGCATCATAATAGGCTACCCCGGCTCCTCCCAGGTCATAATTTTCCACCTCAACTTTACCTGGAATGGTCATGGATACGTAAGGATCCTGAGTGGGTTCGACCAGTTGGAAAACAAGGCTGGTAATGCTCCTCTTGGGCAAGGAATAACTTGGGGTGTTCGTAGAAAGAGTCTGCGAAGTCTGGGCAGACAAGTCTTGTGTGGTGTCTGTGACATAGGGAGTCATGGACACGGGCGTAGCTCCATTGATGGTGAAATCCAGACTCACTGCCGAACTGTTAGTGTTGATTGCTACAACTATAAGCTTTGTGCTTGATGAGTCGCGGTAAGCTGAAAGGGTTACACCTGATGCTGGTGCGGCCGTGGCTCCGATTCGAAGAAATCCTGGACGGACAAATCGGCTGTAATTTCCCATGGCCCAAAGCCGTTTGGCAGGTGTGCTGCTACTCCAGGGGAAGAGTGATGTTCCAGTGGGGCCATGAATCCACCAGTAATGCCAAGCGTTTACACCTGCGGTCACGATAGCTTCATGCATGAGTTTGGCTGTGTTGAGTGCACTGTTAATGCCGGGATCGGTGACATCCAGAGATTCATAGATCTCTGTTTGCCAGAACTCTTTGCCTGCTGCTGCAATTTCAGGATAGGCCGCCGGACTACCTCCATATTCGTGGGTGGCAATAATAGGGATATATGCGGATGCTGTTGCATCTCCCAGAATAGCAGTTTTGTAAGAAGGGAAGGAATACCAGTTTACTGTTTCAGGAGCGATGATTTTAACTCCGGTTCCTTCCAGGGCAGGTCCGAGATAGCTTTTAATCCAGGTCACCAATTCTGAAGCCGAAAAATTATTGAAATTCGTTCCGTCCGGCTCGTTTTGGGCCGAAATAGCATACAAAGGAACACCTGCGGCTTTCATATCCTTCGCGTAGTTTGCAAGAAGCGTGGCCCATTGTGTGGCGTAGTTGAAATTGAATTTCAGTTTTGCATTTCCACTGGCATCGGTACCGTAGTTGGTCTGCCAAGAAGATACTGGAGCCCAGGGTGAAGCCCATACAGTTACGCCCATTGCCACAGCGGCCTTTGCAATCGCTAATTGCTCTTTGTTAGAACTACTCGTTACCAAAGCGGTCTCATCAATGCGAAGACGATGTAACGAAAAACCGGCACCAGCAGTGGTGTCCCACAGCAGCTTTTCCTCTACTGCGTTCAAAGAATTCCAGGCGGAACTGGCACCAAAACCGCTGATCTTCTGATACTCTGTACTGAGGTTAATGGACACTGTCGCTGCTTCAAGAGGTGCGACAATACAGGCAAGGAATAAGATCGCAATAGTGAATTGAGAACAGATTGATGATTTCATGGGAAAAATCTCCATAATAAAGGCAACGCCCTCATCGTACAAATTTACCCCGCCGACCAGCTCAAAAGCGGTTGGAAAACGAAAAAAACATGGACAATATGTCAAAGGGGGGGGGGGACAGAAAAAAAAGAAAATCCCAACCGAAGTTGGGATTCAATGACTCTATCAGTTTGCATTCAAAATTTTGGAGCGGTAAATCGCTTTACCATCGGCATTGATTTGAACAACGTATATTCCTTTTGGCATTTGCGATAAGTCGGAAATCCATGACTGGATTTCTCCTTGCCCTATTTGCGAAACACTAGCTTTCATCTGGTTTCCCTTCAGGTCGAAAATACTGAACGATATTTTTTTGTTCTGGGGGACCTTGAATTCCATCTTCAGCAATGAATTGTCGCAGCGGATGGCGATGATGTCTTTGGAATTATGAATCCAGGAGATGGCTGTGGGCTTCGCGACAGATTTGATTGAGATATTGTCCAAAAAAGCCGTTTGGGTCGAGGCACCAAGGTTAAAACTCAGACGTCCGTTGGAATCTGTGGGTTCTTCCATGGCGAAAGTAAATGTATGGGTCGTTTTGGAAGTAGTTAGGTCGAAATTTTGGAGATTCTCTAAATAGCTGGTCCAAGGGTCGGTATCCTTCTCCACATTCACTTCAAGGGTTCTACCGGATGCCCCATAGGCATCAAAACTCACTTCATAGTATTTGCCCTGCTCTAAAATGAGACCAACTTGAATAAGCTGGATTTGATAGTTCGCGGTGCCAACACTATCAATTTTAACCTGATATTCTCCATTCACTACGCTTCCGGTGGCTTCACCGTCCCAGACATTGAATTTCCATCCTGCGGTTCCATTGGAAAAACTTCCATTATACACCGAATCTCTGTGGGCGGGGATCGTCACAATATCTCCATCCAAACTGTGGGCACTCATAAAGTTCCAGGCTTCCCAGGTTCCGTTGACATCGAATGGTTTTCCTTTGTAGTTGACATCATCGTTAGCATTCAACTTGTCAGGAGTTGCCCAGTCGTGAACCATGCCATCCACCGTAATTTCGATGAGTTCGCTTTTGAGTCCGTTATTTTCACAAGGTCCATAGTCCTCCTTATATGATTTCGACGTCTGTGCTAACTGGGCTGCATTGCGTCCGTTCACTTCGACTGGGTAAGGTTTCGTCTTCACTGGAGTTGTGGAGCAACCGTAACGCTCAATCTGGCTCGGAAGAAAATCGCTAAGAAATTTTCCGTAATAGCTATCTGCTGTTCCATAAATCTGAAGTACGGGGACATGTCGAACTTCCGAACACCCCGAAAGACCGGATAGCGGATAACCATCACCGGGAACAATAGCTGCAATTTTGTCTGGAATTTTACAGGACAAATACCAGCTCATCATAGCCCCCATAGAAAAACCGGATGCGTACACACGATTCCGGTTGATCTGATAACGATTGTCCATGGAATCAATGATGGCAAGAATAAAGTTCAGATCCTTATCGGAACTCAAATCCCACGATAAGTTTTCTCCTTCTGGATAGGCTACGACAAAATTTGCGGTGTCTGCAATCGCTTCGAATTTCATCATGCCCTGGTTCCAACTGGCAGGAATACCAATGCCATGCATGGATATAACCAAGGCGGGATTATCGCGTTTATCGGGAGCATAGATGATCGCTTTGCGACTCCCTATATTCAGATCAAATTGTGTTCCAGAGAACGATAAGTTCCCGAGTAAAAATGAAACCATCAGGATCTTCATTGCTAGATTCATTTATAATCTCCTTCCAAATTTACACTAGGAAGCAGTCTCAAAAGACCACTTCCGACAAAACGAATTTATTCACCAACCAAGAGCTTTGAACTATGGACTGTAAAGGCAAATCCTTTATTGTATAAATTTACGCTACCGGGCAGTTCGAAAGCAGGTGGAGAAGGAAACAGTATGGACAATATGTCAAGAGGAAGGACAAAACAAAAAAATCCCGACCGAAGTTGGGATTTAATGTTTCTATCAGTTTGCATTCAGAATTTTGGAGCGGTAAATAGCCTTACCATCTGCATTGATTTGAACGATGTATACTCCTCTAGGCATCTGTGAAAGATCGGAGATCCATGACTGAATTTCTCCTTGCCCTATTTGCGAAACATTCGCCCTCATCTGATTTCCCTTCAGGTCAAAAATATTGAACGATATTTTTTTGCTCTGGGGGACCTTGAATTCCATCTTCAGCAATGAATTGTCGCAGCGGATGGCGATGATGTCTTTTGAATTATGGATCCAGGAGATAACGGTGGGCTTCTCGACAGATTTAATGGAGATATTATCCAGAGAAACGGTTTGGGTGGAGGCACCAAGGTTAAAACTTAGACGTCCACTGGAATCTGTGGGCTCTTCCATACCGAAAGTAAAGGTATAGGTTACTTTGGATGTTGTCAGATTGAAATTCTGGAGATCCTGCAGATAGCTGGTCCAAGGGTCGGTATCCTTTTCCACATTCACTTCAAGCGTTCTGCTGGATGCTACATAAGCATCGAAACTTACTTCGTAATATTTGCCCTGTTCCAGAATAAGTCCCGCTTGAATGAGCTGAATCTGGTAATTTGAGGTTCCAATGCTATCGATCTTGACCTGATATTCTCCATTCACTACACTTCCGGTGGCTCCACCGTCCCAGACATTGAGTTTCCATCCAGATGTTCCCTCAGCAAAACTTCCGTTATACACAGTATCTCTGTGGGCGGGGATTGTCACAATCTCTCCATCCAGACTGTGGGTTTTCATAAAGTTCCAAGCTTCCCAAGTGCCATTGACGTCGAATGGCTTGCCAGTATAGTTGGCATCTTCATTTGCATTCGCCTTATCAGGAGTCGCCCAGTCGTGAATCATGCCATCGACAGAAAGCAATGCCAGTTCACTCGTGAGACCGTCCTTTTCACAAGGGCCATAGTATTCCATAAAGGACTTGGATGTTTGAGCCAGTTGGGATGCGTTGCGTCCATTGACTTCAACTGGGTAAGGACTGGTTTTAACCGCAGTCGTCGGACACCCATAACGAGTGATTTGAGAAGGCAGGAAACTTCCGACAAAGCCACTGTAGGAAACAAAGTCATCAGCAGTGCCATGGATTTGGAGTGCCGGCACATGACGTACTTCCGAGCAGCCCGACATTCCACCAAGTGGATAACCATCACCGGGAACAATGGCCGCGATCTTGTCTGGAATCTTACAGGATAACCACCAGCTCATCATGCCGCCCATAGAGAAGCCTGAGGCATAAACCCGGTTGCGGTCAATCTGGTAGCGATTATACATGGAATCAATGATGGCAAGGATGAAATTTACATCCTTGTCTCCACCAAGGTCCCATGAGGAATTTTCACCCGCTGGATACGCTACAACAAAATTTGC
>DBTP01000107.1 GCA_002307115.1 Fibrobacter sp. UBA1313
ATCCAAAAAGCAAAAAAGTAGCTGACTATCCGAATTGAATCTCTAAAAGGAGATTTGGGCCTCATTGGAGTCGTATTCATGAGTCCCAAAATAGCTATCTTGTAGCCATGGTAATGATTCTACTTTTGATAATCGCAAGCATTGCAGGCACCTTGGTCAGCGTATTTTATCTACGCAAAAACTTGATTCGTATTTCTGAGAAAAACATTCTCGAACCCAAGGCATACAAGCGGGTATTGAACTACCCCCTCACGGTGATCTGGTATGGTTACTTGATAGTTTTCTTTGTCGGGTTGTCAGTAAATAACCTGATTTTTACCTGAGAAACGAGAGCAGAGGCCCCAAGTTGTCAGAGACAACTTCGTAAGGGGAAGTACTTATTACTTGCGTGGAGAGGGAAACGTTATCGGAAAGCGTTTGATTTGTTTTCTTCGATGAGAGGACATTTATGATCGTGACAGTTCAGGTGGATGGCGGATTTGCATTTTTCCCCAAGTTGAATGCCGCAAAGACTGTGGATACAGAGACGCTCCCTACAGAAGAGAAAAAACGCATTGAAACTCTAGTGAAAGAGGCTCGTGTCTGGGACATTTCAGAAGTTTTGAGCGAGCCTCCCCGGCACCCGGCAGATGTCCAAACTTTTGTGGTGACGGTGCGCGATGGCGACCGAGTTCACCAAGTCCGTGCGGCAGAGCCTGTAACAGATGCAGCACTTGCTTCCCTGTTGGATTTTCTTTTGAAAAGGAGCGATGAATGATGTTAAAAAAAGTTCATTCCCTGTGTGGAATTATTCCCCCCTATATGTTGGAATCTATTTCCAAAGCGGAACTCGCGAATACAGAAGGCCGTGCGGCGGCGCGGCGCACTTTGGCGCTCACGACAGTGCTTCAGACAAAGCGGCGCATGGATGGAGCTCGAATTTCAAGAGTGATGGCCGTCAAAGACGGTTCCATCCCTCATAAGAACCGGCGCATTTACACCTGTAATAACTCGGAAAGTTATCCGGGAACATTGGTGCGTTCCGAAGAAAGTGACCCCAACGGGGATACAGCGATAGATGAATGCTACGAGGGCTTTGGTGCTACTTTTGATTTTTACAAAAAAATTCTCGGACGTAATTCCTTGGACAATACAGGCATGGATCTCATCGGGAGCGTCCATTACGGAAAATCCTATAACAATGCATTCTGGAACGGTTCCCAGATGATTTTTGGCGATGGAGATGGCATTTATTTTAGCCGCTTCACCCAGGCTCTAGAAGTCATTGGTCATGAACTTGCGCACGGCGTGACAAGTTATACCGCCGGTCTGGAATATCAGGGGCAATCGGGGGCATTGAACGAGTCTATGTCTGACGTGTTTGGCTCCATGGTCAAGCAGCATCACTTACGGCAAAAGGCGACGGATGCCGATTGGCTTATCGGCAAAGGCATTTTTACGAATCAGGTGCAGGGCGTGGCCTTCCGTTCTATGAAAGCTCCGGGAACCGCTTATAATGATCCCCACCTCGGCAAAGACCCGCAGCCCGCTCACATGAAGGAATTTATTCATACCACCGAAGATAACGGCGGGGTGCATAAAAACTGCAGCATTCCGAATCGCGCTTTTTATTTATTGGCCACGGCACTCGGGGGTTATTCTTGGGAAAAGGCGGGGCGCATCTGGTACGCAGTGCTTCGGCAACCGGAATTAGTAAAGAACGCAGACTTTGTTCTTTTTGCAAAACTGACTTGTGAAATGGCTTTGAAAATGTATGGCGAAACGGTGCGCGATGCAGCCCTCGCCGCCTGGAAAGCCGTAGGCGTAATCAATTAAAAGGTTAAAGCTTATTTAGACTCCGTGCGCAACCATTTTTAATCAATCTATGGGGCCCCTCTAAAAAGTTCTATTAAAAAGACAAAGGGAAGTTTTCCTCGCTTTTTTAGTTGTCCCCAAAGTAAGTCCTATGTTTTTTGGATATTAAAGTTGAGGTAGAGAAGGGCAACCCGAAACGATTGAAGAGCATAAAGCTCGTGGCTAACAGTGGTGCCCTTCTCTATTTTGCCAGTGACTCCAAACAGCAAGTCCTATGAGTAGAACTTGCTTCGCACGAAACATACAACCGATTTTTTAGCGATCGAGGTTAGACGAGAGCGTCCAAGTCCGCGATCCCAAACGGAGCACATAACTGCCCGCTTTGAGATTCACCGCGTAGACCCCATCACGATTTACCCGAAGGCTCTGCACATGCTCACCCCTGAGACTGAATATTTCGAGGTTGCCTCGCAATCCCGTTAAGGATAAGCCGCCCTGCACTGGGCGCACGGAGATATTTTGTGCCCCGAGAACCAAAATGGAAGTCGTCGTCTCAATTGTCAATGTGCCGTTGACAAAATCAATGTCATAGTTTGTTGATGAAGCGCTCGGAGTGATCGTGTAATCTCCGGCTGTGGTGCCAGGATCACGCGTCGCTGTGAGATCCTTGAGGTCAGAAGCCTCATCTCCATTCACAAAACCATCGAAAGTAAATTGGTAGATCGGATCTGAATTGCCTTCAGAAATAGTATCATTCTGAACACTGATCGTGAGTGGCACTTTCCATATCGTGTGTCTGGGGGCTGGAATATAGGTGCTTTTGATTTTATGGAATATCAAAATTTTAATTCAGATTCCAAGGTTTATCTTTGAAATTTGTTATTTAAACGGGCCTGAATAAGGTATGTTTGAAACGAGGAGTCTATTTTAAAATAAGAATGGTCTCTTTCCAGTGAGTGTCAAACGAAGTTTCTAGGTATTTTATTGATTAGTTTTATATGAAGATAGGCATCCTTTCCTTTTTTGATTCCAATGATAATTATGGTCAGCTGCTACAATGTTATGCGCTGCAGCAGGTGCTTATTGGGCGGGGGCATGAACCGTGTCATTTGCGTTATCAGGGCGGATTTGAGGCGTATCCGTTGTGGTGGAATTTTTTGAGAAAAGTTTATTTTCTGATTTTTCATCCTGTTCGGACATATCGGCAGGCGTTCAAAAACCATCAGAGATTGTGCCCACAACGACGATTTGATGAATTCCGGGAAAAGCATCTCCTGTTGTCTTCAGAGGTGTATCATTCCTATCGTGAACTTCAGTGTAAACAGGATCGTTCTCTGTCTATGTTCATTTGTGGAAGTGATCAGGTCTGGGTTAATCTGAACAGGCACAGTCGTGCTTCACTGGTTTATTTGCTGAGTTTCATTGATTCTGGAAGGCGGCGGATTGCTTATGCGGCGAGTTTTGGCTTGCCTGTGAATGACGAAAATAAAGATTTTGTTGTGAGACAGCTTAAACAATTTGATCATATTGGAATACGGGAAAAGGGAGGAAAAAATTTTTGTGATTCTTGTGGCATCCATTCTTCTCTTGTATGCGATCCCACGCTACTGGTTTCAAAGAATGTTTATGACGGATTGATCTCAGAGGCGCAAGTTTTAGGGAAGCACGCCCCTTTTGCTTTTTGTTACAGGATGGGCGCGAAAACGGATTTCCCAGAAGAGCGGATGTCCCTGTTTTGCAGGGAGAATCATTTATCTCTGCATATGGTGTTGTCTCAGCCGGATAAAGACGTAAGCCATAGTGGAGAAGAGTTGACTATTCCGGATTGGCTGAAAGCATATCAGGATGCCGGATATATTTTTACAAATTCCTATCATGGAACCATTTTTGCCATTTTGATGCATAAGAATTTTATGGTGTTTCCGCTAAGAGGAGTCATGGCCCCGATGAATGATCGACTTTACACGCTTTTGGAAATACTGGACCTGAAAGAGAGGCTATATGATTCTGAAAAGCAAAATTTTGATGCCATTGTTTCCAACTCTATTGACTGGGAAAAAGTGGATCGGGAATTGGAAGAGTATAGAACTAGTTCCATGAATTATTTGATATCCTGTGGATTGTAAATGAATCAAATCAAAGCAGGTGCAATTCTTTCCGATGTGATTCTTACCCTGAATACATTAGTGGGACTTCTTTATACGCCTTATATGCTATACGGTGCTGGGGCGTTCTGAATCCGGCCTGTACCCTTTTGTTGCTTCTGTCATAAGCCTATTTGGCTCTTCTGAATTTGAGTTTTGGTAATTCGATTATTCGTGATACAGCGAAGTCCCTATAAAAAATTGTTTTTAATAGCGCCACATTCCAGCCTTTTTTTGGATAATCCATTTTAACCAAATTAAACGGAAGCTCCAAATAATTTGATGTCGGCATAAAATGATTCCAATTTTTTTTGACAAAGAAAAATATTGAGGCAGATAGGACTTGCAAAATATATTGCTGTGGGGTGATTGTAGAAATAAAGATATTTCTTTTAAAATTTGTTTTAGTGGTTTAGGGTTGTCTGGATGTAGAAATTCCTGAGGAAGTACATATTCCAGAACAAGAGCGATTGCTCTTGTTGAGAGCAATAATTCATATTTTTCGTTTATCTTATTTTTATACAGAATTTGTGATAAATGATTTATCAATGAATCCGTATCTTTGTGAAACTTTGGATGATATCTATTTGTTGTTTGGTTTTCGTTTTGTTGCCTATAGTGATAAAAACATTTATTGAGGTACGAAATATTAGTGGCTTTCAACAGGCATTCTAGATTGAATAAATTGTCTTCTCCAAGTAGGATTTTTGGATTGTATAGGATGGAATTTTGCAGAATAAATTCTCTTTTATAGACTTTAGACCATGTTGAAATGATAATTCCATCATTAAAATTACGGGGCAGTATACATATTTCAATAAGGCGTTCTTTTTGTGCTTTTGTAAAGAGGGGAATGTTGCTAGGCCAGATGTGATAGCATTTGGTCCATCTTGCTTCTTGAATGGCGGAAAAAATGAGAATGTCGCTATTGTTTTTTGTTGCGTATTCAAAAACTTTTTCACATAGCTCTGGTTCACACCAATCATCTGCATCCACAAAAGTAACAAATTGACCACTTGCAGCTTGCAGTCCTCTATTACGAGCTGTAGAAACCCCTTGATTTTTTTGATGGATCACTTGGATGCGTCTGTCTTTTTTCGCATAATCATCGCAGATGTGTGGACAGTCATCAGGGGAGCCGTCATCGACTAAAATTATTTCGATAGCATCTAAAGTCTGGTTTCTGACGCTTTCGATGCATGTTCGGAAATCGGCTTCTTTTATTTTATAAACAGGAATAATGATGGTAATAAGAATCATAATGAAAAAGTTTGGGCTAAATTCTTTTCCTATCGTTATAATAAAGGGGAGAATATTTTCTGTAAAGCGAATAAAACCATGGGAACTGTCCTAGAACTTTGAATATTAGTTTCCAAAATTTGCTTATGGTTTTAAGTTGATTCAGATTTTGTGTGTATTGACGATATTGATTCAATAATGAATTTGCTAGTTTTTTGTCTTTTAGTATATGCTGGCTTCCCCAATAACAGAACATAAGTTGCATAAGGAGGGGGGGGATGAATGCGTTGGCAAGATCAACCCGTTGTTTATCAGTAAAGTAGGTAATCGCTTCCTGGTAGGCTTGTGGCGCGTCTAAATTTTTATATGTGAAAAGAGACCCTATTATGCTGTCGGTTCTTATAACATAATAGTAAATGGCTTCTGTGGTATACGCAATTGTATTGGCGTGAAATAATAATTTATATGTAGTCGATGAATCTTCATAGTTTTTCCCTTCAGGGCAACGAACGTCGCTGAACAGGGTTGTTTTATACAATTTATTACCAAGACTTATATTCTGGATGGCTTCGGAGGTGTCTAGCGCCGTAAACCGATAAATACTTTGTTCCGAAGAGATACATTCTTCGTGAATGGGAATATTATTTTTGGAGATAGTATCGTTGAATGTAATTGTCTGAAATTTTCCAATGGCTATTCCAGCGTCATATTTCATGCTAAGTTGAAAGAGTGCCTGAATATTTTTTGAGTTAATAAAGTCATCTCCGTCCACAAAACAAATGTACTCACCTTGTGTGATATCCAACCCCGTGTTTCTGGCACAGGCAAGTCCGCCATTATTTTTGTGAATAACTTTAATTCGCTTGTCCTTTTGTGCGTATTCATCGCAAATTTGGGGACATTTATCCGGTGATCCATCATCGACAAGGATTATTTCCAGATTTGTGTAGGTTTGAGTGCAAATACTTTCAATGCACGTTCGAAGGTAAGACTCCACTTTGTATATGGGGACAATGACGCTTATTAGGGGTTTTGTTGAATCTGCCATACTATCTCTTTTGTGAAAAATAAACATTTTTCAGAATGGGATAGGTCTCATCAATATTGTAGGACTTCAGTATAGTTTGATTAATCGGTTCTCCTCGCTTGATCTGCCGCATCGACATTATTTGTTCTGCCCAGTCTTGGGGAGACCTCTGTGTGTTCATAAATGTGCAGTTTTCAGACAGCTTCGCTTTTTTGTCAATAATGACAGAGGCGATGCAGGGCAATCCAGAAATTTGGGCTTCAATCAGAACAACGGGTAACCCTTCCCAAAGAGATGGCAAACAAAAGACATCCATCGCATGATAAAAGGGCGCAGTGTCCTGCTGAATCCCCAAAAACAAAACCGAATCTAGAAGATTCAGGTCTTTGATTTTGTTTTGTATTTTAGGAAGTAGAGGGCCATTTCCCAAAAGCATGAGAAAGGATTCAGGAATCCTTGTGTGGATTTCTGCAAAAATATCAATAAGAAAAATGTGATTTTTTTGAGGATAGAAACGTCCAATGTGTCCTATGCAAAATTTATGTTCAACACCTAATTCCTTTCTGATTTTATCTCTTGAGGGTTGGTTGAAATAGAATTTTTCGGCTTTTATAGCGTTAGGAAGAATGATGACTTCTCCTTGTTTGAATGAGGTTTCTCCCCAGGCACTTTTTGCGGCATCAATTCCACAGGCCATGTAATGAGTTGCTGTTATTTTATTTAAAATGCGGAGAATACCACAGCTCATCTTGAGTAATGTGTTTTCGGATTGATATACTTGGTGATGATGACTGACACGTATTTTAATTCCGCAGATTAATGCTAAAAAGCAGGGAATGAAATTGAGATACCAATCTAAATGGCAATGGACGACATCATAAGAGTTTTTTTTTAATATTTGATAAATTTGTCTTATGTGGCTGAACGGATGTTCTTTTTTTGGGACGATTTCGTGTAGTTGGAAGCCCAAATTTTCAAAGCGTTCCCTGATGGCTGGGGTTGCAGGATATTGGTAGATAATATCAAAATCAACCTGATCTTTTATTTTGGACGCATAGTTAAGTATTACTTGTTCAACCCCACCACCATTGATCGCGCAGACAATATGGCATACCCTTATTTTACTCATATCCTCTTCCCTTCGACCAACTTCAGCACGGTCGCAAAATCTCGCATCTTGGCCATTTCTTCGGGCTCAAAAGAAATGTCAAATTCTGTCTCGATTTCTACAATCAAGTTCAAGTGACGAATGGAATTCCATTTTTCACAATTTGCCTGTGACACAGCTTCATCAATGGCTGTGGTTTCAAGAATGCGTTTGAATAGGTCGAGAAGTTTCGCTTTCATATTCTGAATCTATTTCCAAAAATTGCATAAATATGGATAGTAAGTAAAATATGTGAACATTTGTAAAAGTCATCGTTATTTTTGAGCAAATTTTTTTTGTAGTTAATTTATGAGTTATGCAATTTACAGTTTGAATACTTTTGTTTCTTTTTTGTGCTAAAAGAGTTTAATCTTCTTTAACTCCATCTGATATTCTTTCCCGTTTGAAGTGTCCGAAACCACAGCGAATCCCGCCGATTCATAAAAGTCTTTGACCACTTCATTTCTGGTAGTGGGGCGGTACTCGGCGGTGACTGTTTGGATGTCGCTCTCTGGGAGTCGTTTCAGAACCTCTTGTAAAAACGTATGCTCAATCTTTTTCCCGAGGATGCGACAACTTAAAAATAGCGCATCAATGTGGGCGACTTTGGGCATGGGGAATGTGATAATTAGGGCTCCGGTCATGCCGCTATCACCGAATTTGTCCTGAACGCTGAGTGTGTAAATATGCGCCCCCTGTGCCAAAATATTTTGAAGATCCGTTTCGCTGTAGCGTTTGGTGGTGAGATTGAACTGGTTGGTCTTTTGGGCCATTTGGGTAACGCGGGGGAGGCTGAATGCATCGGCTTCCCGAATATCGGTGCGAATGTCCAAACTTTTGAGGTAATCTTCAAAGTTTGTGAATTGGGCTTGAGCGGCGTTGCGCTCCGCATTTGCTCGGTACTGGGCAGTTCGGGTGGTGTCTTCTCTCGTGCTACTGTAAGTGGCAAAGTAGCGGCGGGTGAGTTCCATAAAAAAAACGGGTAACAGGTAGGGCTGTGCTGGGAATTCCGGGACGGAAACTTCTGGGAGCATCTGTTTGATGAGTTCGCATTCGCTGGGGTTATCGTCCACAAAAACAAAACTGTCCAGTCCCAAATGGAGTTCTTGCGCAAGGGATTTGATATTTTCTGCTTTGTTCTCCCAGTTGATGCGGTAAGCGGCAAAATGCTCTTGGCGCAAAGTCAAAAATGGATTTTTTTCTAGGACTTCTAAAACATCACTTTCATTGTTTTTGCTGCAAAGGGTAAGGATCACCCCTGTTTTGCTGAGTTCCAACAGTTGTTTCTGGAAAAGGCTAAAGGCGTTGCCGGGGTAGTCTCCGCCGATTTGAATGCCTTGCATACCGTCTTCGCCGATGATGCCTCCCCAAAGGGTGTTGTCTAAGTCAAGGACCAGACATTTTTTGCGCCGTCCCGCGAGGGCTTCCCCTTTTTGGGCAAACCATTCCTGGAAATCTTTCGCGAGTTTGGGGTTCACCTGCATGTTGGAGATAAAGTAATACTTCCAATCCAGAATTTCGCTTTGCTTGTAGCGGTTCGTAAATTCACGAAAATCAACGATTTTGATATTTGTATGTGCCGTTGCAAACTCAATCATATTTTTGTTGAATTCGTTGCAGGCGATTTCAATGGCAGTATCACTATCCTGTACCTTAAAGGAAAACAGAGGAATCAGGGTAAAAATGAAAAAAGGAATCTCTTGTGGAATTTGTCTGTAAACGAGTTGGAATTTTGAAAAATAGGAATGCAGTTCTAAGGAGAGTTCTGCGCGGTTCGCTTGAATGGGTACCTGATAAAACCAAACGTAAGAATCTACGGCATAGGAGGGGAACGTAATATCATCGTAGCCCGAATAGCGAATGCCATTCATGCCTAAAATGCCTTCTAGTGTGGTGTTTCTAAAAACGTATTGCATGGTGCCCTCAATACTCCAGGAGTTTGGATATTTTGCATTCACCAAGACTTGTGAAAACCGAACCCCAGGAAAGGCCTGCGCCAAAGCCTGTCATCATCACATGATCGCGTTTCGGGTAGCGCGCGGGGTCTTCCATTTCGGAGACGATTGTGAGCGGAATGGACGCGGAACTGGTGTTACCGAAGCGATCTAAGGAATACGGCGTTTTGGTGGTATCAAATTTCAAGTGCTTGGTAAAAAAGTCGGTCATGAATTTGTTCGCCTGGTGATACAAAAGAATGTCCATATCGTTCACCGTTTTACCGAGATGCTTGAGGAGCTTCTGAATATCGCTAGGGACGACGCGTATGCCAAAATTGAATACATCCATGCCATCCATTTTAAGCTGTTCCCCGTTGCGCTTGTTGCCTTCGGCGTCTGTGGTTTCCGTGAAGCCTTCGGGACTGCTCGGGTTTCGGTATCCACCAAAAGGCATGTTTAGAATTTCGGCGCGACTTCCATCGGAATTGAGGGAAAACGTGGTCTCTCCAAAATCACCTTTTTCCACGAGGGTCGCCGAGCCTGCATCGCCAAATAAAGGGGCGGTCACTTTATCCTTTTGCGAAATCGTTTTGGACATGGTTTCGCCAGTAAGGAAGAGTACTTTTCGTACGCCTGGATTGGCAGCAAAGGCGAATGCGATGGAGAGCCCATACACATAGCCCGAACAGGCGAGATTTACATCAAATGAAAGCGTGCTGGAGGGAAGTCCCAGACGGTGGACAAGGCTGGGGGCTGTTGCGGGCTGGTGATAATCGGGCGTTTGGCTTAAAAAAATCAGGGCATCGATTGTTGAAATATCCATGTTGTTATCGGCGATTAGTTGCTGTGCGGCCTTAAAGCAAAGGTCAGAAGCGCAGACGTCTGCCTCGGCGTAACGTTTTTCGCGAATGCCGATGAGGTGGATTGTCTTTTCGAGTTCTTCGGCGGGGAGTAGCGCGGTGAGGCTCGAATTTGGGACAATATTTTTAGGTACGCAAGCGGCGACCGCGCGGATACCGATACCAGAGTAGTGGAGAATAGCCATTTCCTGTACCTTATTTTCGTGATTGGATGATATCAAAAAGGGCGCGCAGGGTGGGCGTGTTGCGAATGTCGTTACCCGTGAGAGTGATGCCGTATTGTTCTTCGATCATCGCCATTTCCAGGAGAGCCGTAAGAGAAGACCAGCCGGAGAGCTTGTGAAAATCGGTATCGGCGGTAAATACGTCTGCATCGGGGTCCATGAACTGGTCTGCAAAATTCTGAATAAAAGTTTCTAGTTCCATACGTTTACGGCTGCTTTTTTGCGGGTGTGCTTTTAAGATTTGGGGAGTCCGAGAAATCGGGCAATACGTTCGCGATGCTTAAAATAAATTTCTTTTGTGAGTCGATATTTTGGCTTCGGGCTGGAATCTTCGGCGTTTTCTGCCACGTAGCCCAAGGCTACATTGAACTCCAGTGCCCGGGGATTGTCCTTCATGATGTGGGCGATCATTTCTTGAAGCTGGAGCGTTTCAAAGCAGAAATCGTTGAGTGCAAGCACCGCCCGGAATGGGACTTCGGAATTCAGATATTCGTCTGCGTAAATGAATAGTCCGCCTTCGCCGCTTTGGTGTTCCGCATCAATATCCCGAATATTGGCGAGCCCGATCTCTTTGCCTTCAAAAATGAGAATGAAGTAATAATTTTGCGGGTTGTTGATACGTTGAAACCACGCTTTTTGCATTTCGACCGTGATGAGTTCACGAAATTCCATGTACCGAGAAATTTTCGGATCATTGCGCCAGTGGCGTACCAGCTCTATTTTGTCTTCGGTCAATCGACTCAAAGTAATGTCATATTTTGTCAATGTCATTCTTTGAAGTTGACCTTTTCCGCAATGACAAACAGCGGACGCCCTTTCACTTGTTCAAATATTTTGCCGATATAGAGCCCTACAATGCCGAGCATCGCAAGGAGAATGCCACCCACAAACCAGATGGAAAATACGGTGGTGGTAAATCCGGGGACACTGATCATACCTGTGCAGTAAGCGAGAAGGTTGTAAAGTGCGAGCAGAAAAGCAATGAACGCCATGACAAAGCCCCATTCTATCGCGAGGTGCAAAGGTTTGTTGCTGTTGGCGATGGTCACATCGAAACTCAGCTTGATAAGTTTGTACAAAGAATAGGTGGTTTCACCCTCGAAACGCGCGGCATGGCGCACGGGGAGTGCGGTGGATTTGAACCCCAGATAACTGACAAGGGAGGGAAAGGAGCGGGCACGTTCCGGCATTTTGTTGAATTCGGCGATGACTTTGTGGTGATAAATGCCGAAGTTTGCAATGGTCTTATCGGTTTTGATGCCGCTGAAATAGTTGTACAGCACATGGAAAATAGCCGAAGATGCGCGCTTGAAAAGATTATCAATACGAAAGAGCCGTTGCGCAAAAACAATGTCGTAGCCTTCTTGTGCTTTGCGGTAAAGGTTCGGAATCTCATCCGGTCGATCCTGCAAGTCGCAGTCCATCACCACATTCCATTCCCCTTGGGAAAGACTTAACCCTGCTGTAATGGCGTAGTGCTGCCCAAAATTGCGGCTCAGATTAATTCCCTTCACGCGGGGATCTTTGGCACATTCCGCGAGAATCGCCTCCCAGGAACCATCGGGTGAGGCATCGTTCACAAGGATGATCTCAAAATTTTCCGTGATGGGGGATACCGCGAGGCCAATTTGGCGCACCAGTTCGGGAACAATGTTCTCTGCCCGGTACACGGGTGAGATAATGGAAAGTTGAATATTTTTGGGTTGCGTCTTGTTCATGAAGCATCCTATGGAAAAATTATGCCCCCAGCAACTGAAACAGGGGAATGTTGATGTAGTAATTGCCGACACCCAGTTTCTCTTTTTTCAGTAGTCCGTCTTTTGCAAGCGTGTTCAGGTAGTGGGCGGCGGTGATGCGCGAGACCCCGAGATCTTTCACGATGAATTCAATTTTGGTGTAGGGGTGCCGGAAAAGGTTATTCAGCAGATCCTGTGAATAGAATTTGTAGTGATCACGAATTCTGGTCTTGTATTCCTGCATGAGATTTTTCATCTGGTTGATAAGCACGATGGTTTCCCGGGCGGTTTCCTCCGCGCCTTTAATCAGGAAGAGGAGCCATTCCTCCCACTGGTTCGTTTCCCGCACAGACTGGAGCAGTCGGTAGTATTTATCCTTGTTCTGGATGATGTAGCGGCTCAGATAGAGAATGGGCAGGTCCTGGAGGCCTTGGATTACGAGGTAGAGAATATTCACGATGCGGCCTGTCCGTCCGTTACCGTCATAAAACGGGTGGATGCTTTCGAATTGGAAATGGATTACCGCCATCTTGACGAGGGGATCCCAGTTGCTGATGGTGGTATCATTAATGAAACGTTCTAGGTTATCCATCAGACGGCGTATTTCCTCCGGATCCTGCGGCGGCATATAGACGATTTCTCCGGTGTTCGCATTTTTGAGACTCGTGCCAGGCAGTTTCCGAAATCCGGCATTGTTTTTTTCAAGAGCTTCCTGAATTTCCAGAATGATTGCATTGGTGAAAAGCTTTTTTTGCAAGATGCGCGAGTGACCGAGTTTCAGGGCGG
>DBTP01000045.1 GCA_002307115.1 Fibrobacter sp. UBA1313
AGAAATAGTGGAGACCCAATAACAGTGCAACCAAAAAAAGACTCACCCCTAATGCGCGAAGTTCAATCTTAAACGTCACCCCATGCTCTTGTTTGGGAACTTTTTCAATAAAAGTCAATACCATCATCGCGCCAATAAGGTAGGGCAACAAGAAAGAAAGAACCTCTGCCTGAGGGACTAAAATTCCCGCAATAATCGCTACAGGCATCATAATAGTACGGATGTTACCCATGAATCCAAACTTAGCAAATTCGAGCATCCTCCAAAGCCATATATCTTTCTATACGTTTATATATTTTTTATACATTTGCCGCAATGCTTCGTACTCGTTACATAGATCGGCCTTTTGCGGACATTATTGCCAAACGCAAACTGAAAAACCCGATATACCTCGTGATTCTGGGTTATCTCATGACCATCGTCATCGGAACGCTCCTCCTGAGTTTGCCCATTTCCACCAAAGTGCCCATAAGATTCATTGATGCCCTGTTCACTTCAACTTCTGCGGTCTGTGTCACAGGACTCTCGGTCCTTGATATCAGAGCTGTATTTTCTGATACGGGCCTCTGGATTATGACGTTCCTTATGCAAGTGGGCGGCCTCGGTATCATGACTTTTTCTACGGCTCTTCTTTTGATTTCCGGTATGCGTCCCGGTTTTAATCAGCAAGTCATGCTCCAGGAAACTTTCACCCAAGATGGCCGCATCAATTCCGTCAAAATTCTTTGGGCCGTCATTCCATTTACTCTTCTGATTGAAGCTTGTGGTGCCGTCATCTTCTTTTTGGAATTTTCCGATTTATCCATTGGCACTCGAATTCTTTATGCGGTATTTCATTCCGTAAGTTCTTTTTGCAATGTAGGCTTTGCTCCCTGGGCTGATTCTCTCGTGCGTTTCCAATTTAACCCAGTGATGAATATCGCCACCTGTCTTCTTATTATTGCAGGTGGATTCGGTTTTCTTGCCATTTCAGAAGCCCGCTTCTTATTCAATTTCAAAACTCGAACCCTTCAAAGAATTTCACTCCACACCAAAGTCGCTTTTTTTTGTACCCTTATTCTGATTGTCGCTGGCACCGTTTTTATTCTTCTGATGGAATGGCATACCCCAGACTTGGGATCCACCTTCATTCAAAAAATAACTTCGGCAATGTTTATCTCCGTCTCCTCACGTACAGCAGGATTCAATTCTTTGAACTTGATTTCTCTTGGAGCGGGTACCCTTTTTGTCATCGCCATACTGATGTTTATCGGAACGAATCCAGGAAGTTGTGGCGGCGGAATTAAAACAACCACAGCAGCCCTCCTTGCTCTTTTAGGATTTAACCGCTTGCTGGGGCGCGAAAAGACCCAGGTCTTGGGGAGGACCATCCCTGAAGAAACTGTCGATAAGGCAGTGCGTGTATTCGTTGTCTCCATTCTTATAGTTGTTGTCTTTACGATTATTTTGCTCCAAACTGAATATTCTGGCACTCGCTACGGTACCGGTAATACGCCTTTTTTAAAAGTACTTTTTGAAGTCATCAGTGCTTATGCCACTTGCGGACTTTCCATGGGGCTTACGCCAGAACTTACTGATGCCGGTCGGTTGGTCCTCTGTGTAGTTATGTTTATTGGACGTCTGGGAGCCTTGTTCCTTATTTCTGCAGTCATCAAAAAGTCAAATACAGGGGCTTGGTATGCAGAAGAGAATATCATGGTCGGCTAAAGAATAACTCAATTCCTATATTTAAATCATGTCAACAAAACAATTCGTCGTTATTGGTCTCGGCAATTCGGGTTATTTCCTTTCTCGCCATCTTACGGCACTCGGCCATGATGTGCTTGCCATTGATAAGAATGCATCCAAGATTCAGGACATCACCTCTTCGGTAGCACAGGCAGTCGTTGCAGACAGTACTCGCAAACAACAGTTGGTCAACTTGCCGTTCGCCAAAGTCGACAGTGTTGTTTGTTGCATCGGTGAAGATCTGGAAGCCTCTCTGTTGACTATTCTAAACCTCAAGGAACTAGGCGTCAAACATATCATCGCCAAAAGTTCTAGCCCTGCGCATACTTCCATCTTGGAAAAACTCGGCGTTTCGGATATTTTTCACCCTGAACGCGATATGGCGATTTCTCTTGCGGAGCGCATGAATCGCCCCAATATGCTGGACTACTTGCCCTTCATGGATGGGTTCTCAATCATTGAGCTCGTATGCCCAGAGACCTTTGTTGGCAAAACATTGAAGGCTCTTTCCCTCACCAATAAATTGGGCATCCAGGTCATTGCTATTCGTGATCCTCTAGAAACGACGCCTAAAATCGGAAATATTGCGGATTACATTTTACGGGATCAGGATGTGCTTTTTATTATTGGACCCAACGAAGTACTTGATTCGCTGAACTTTAAATAGCATCCCTAAAAAATTTGCCTTTCTAAAAAATGCCTCTCTACAAAGAGGGGCTTTTTTTGCAAAAATTATTTAGAAAAGGGTTCGTTAATTTCAAAAAAAGTTTAAATATTTATTTTTCTAGTTTTTTATTTGTAATAATTGTATATTTGTAATCGTTACAAATGATTAAACAACCCCGTTATTTTACGGAATAGGAGAAAAAGATGAAAGTATGGATTTGTTCAGTCTGCGGTTATGTTCACATGGGCCCGGAAGCTCCGGATGTTTGCCCTCAGTGCAAGGCGCCTAAGTCCAAGTTCGTTCTTAAAGAAGAATCGGCGACCAGTGACAAGATTGTATGGGCTGATGCTCATAAAATCGGTGTCGCTCAGGGTCTTGATGCTGAAGTAGTCCAGGGACTACGAGAGAACTTTGCCGGAGAATGTACAGAAGTTGGTATGTATCTCGCCATGAGCCGAGAGGCTGATCGCGAAGGATACCCAGAAGTCGCTGAAGCCTACAAACGCATCGCTTTTGAAGAAGCCGAACATGCCTCAAAGTTTGCAGAACTTTTAGGGGAAGTCGTTTTCCCTGATACCAAAAAGAATCTCGAACTTCGCATCGCTGCAGAAGCGGGTGCTTGTCAAGGGAAACTCGCTCTCGCGAAGCGTGCAAAGCAACTAGATTATGACGCCATTCACGATACCGTGCATGAAATGTGCAAGGACGAAGCGCGACATGGATCCATATTCCAAGGGCTTTTGACTCGCTATTTCAAATAATCTGTAAATTTATTGATAATCCCATCGAAACAAAATGTTCTGTTTTTGAACAATGCTTCGGTGGGCTTTTTTTAATAAATTTGGCAAATAGAAATAGAGAGGCACAAGCAACAAAAGGTCTCGCCATGCCATCTGCTATCGAATCTTTATTAACTAGCAACATTCGCCCCTCGATACAGCGGATGCGTATTTTGGATTATCTCCGTCAAAAGAAAAATCACCCTACCGTGGAGACAATCTTCAACGACCTTGCGCCAGAAATTCCAACGCTTTCCAAAACCACAGTTTACAATACGCTTCAACTGCTCAAAGAAAACGGACTCGTCATTTCTTTGGATCTCGGCGAGGGCTATATCCGCTACGATGCAGACACCTCCCCACATCTTCATTTTGAGTGCGAAAAATGTGGAGGCGTTTTTGACATTTTTATGGCCCCGGAAGACCTCCGCAAAAAGCTCCCCGCAGGTTTCGTCCTCAAAGAAACACGCGTGTACGCTTTTGGTGTTTGCGCGAAATGTGCGAAAGTTAATGGCTAACTCGAGTATGGCCGTTTCAAAATAAAAAAATCAGTTGAAAAATAGCTTTTAAAATCTGATAAACTCGGCAAATACGGCTACTCCGCCGGATACGCAACGAACCGTCCCCGAAACGGAATTAAAACAAGCCGATTGAATTTGCTTTTTTCAATATTTTGAATTTTACAAAGCGAGGATCTCGGCTTCCGTAAGGCCCGAAGTTTCAGCAATAATCGAAACAGAAATTCCTTTGGCGAGCAAAGCCTTTGCCATCTCACATTTTGCATGAAGTTCGCCTTGCTCTATTCCTTGCTTTAGTCCTTTTTGAGCATTTTCCCAGAGACGCTCTTCAATTTCTGCTTCTGTCACCATGTTTTCAACCTGCCTATCCAAAATGTTCACGGACGATTCCACAATCCTCAACCTTTCGTAAGCTCTGCGGAGCACCGAATCACTAAGGTTTTCGGGGCATTCCACTTCGTCACCCATGTTTTTAAGAGCATAAAGCCAGCGATCTTCAGTGGTCTTTAGTTCACTCATGGTTTTATGAAAGTTGGGAAGTTCAATAAAAATATAGTTCAAAACATCTGTCACTGGTAAGAGTACCCCCTTCTCAATTGTGCGTTTGCTGTAAAGGCTCCATTCATCATGAAAACCAGAGCTATCACATTCTAACTTAAAATTACAAATCCAAACAGAAATTACTTTAGGCATCTGGTAACGAGACTTTTTTAAGGGATCTTCGACTTCGTCTCTTTTTTGCCGTTCAAGGTCCTTTTTCGCTTGAATTGCAAGCATCGCACTGTAAAGAACGGCTCGATCCTTGAAAAAAGCATGCCGCGCCCTTTGCATTTCCACATTTACAAATTCTCCTGATTTGCACTTCGCTAGCACATCAAAGCGTACCATTTTAGGCTCAGGCAAACCAAAACTGATGTCTGGCGTGCGATATTTCAAATCTTCAATTTCGTCTTTACCCTCCAAATGCAAAATCCCATTCAAAAAATGTTTGAGAGTATCCTTTTCAGAGAATAATTCTCGGAAAGCGGGATCGTAGGTAGGATCCAAAAAAGTTTTGCCCTGTAGTTCAAAAGGAATTTTTCGGTTTAGATTCATTCTATTCTCATGGTTGAATGTTTTGATATGGCGCAAATACGCGATTCTTTTTTAAACGCACAAGAACTTGTTTTGTAATGCAATTTTTGAAAAAAATTCCTCGCAGAAAAACTATTTTCAGGTACGTTGCCTTTTTCGGAGCGACTATGCTTATTCAAAAAATGACGTCTTTAGAAACTCACGTTGTTGATGTGATTATAATGAACAGAAACACCCTCTTGTATATCCGTGTATTTCTCAACGTTTGTTCAAAATTGCCGAAAGGTTTAGACTTGTGGATTCACAGGGGACACACCCATGCTTAAAATGATAAAACTGATAGGCTTTTTTGGAGCCGCTGTATTGCTTTTCGTCGGGATTTACCTAGCGTCAGCATTTATTCTTTCCCATATTTCCATCCCGACACATTACGAAAAAAATGCGAACATTGACATCTATATCCGCATGAATAGTCATCATTCCGATTTTCTGTTGCCAGTCCAAGGGGACGGGGTAAACTGGAATCAATATATTCGACTTTCGAGCGGCATTGAAAGCGATTCGTCGATGCATTACATCGGTTTTGGCTGGGGAGACCGTGATTTTTATATGAATACTCCGAGTTGGTCAGATCTAAAATTCAGCACGGCATTTAAAGCCCTTTTCGGATTTGGGGAATCCGCCATACATATCCGTTATTACCAAAACGTCCCTACAAACGCTCACAAATTAAAATTGAGCCCACGCCAGTACTCGCTTCTTGTGAAATACATTGAGGCTAGCTTTAGAAAAAATAAAACCGGAGACTACATCCAAATTAAAGACAATTCCCTCGATGGCAAAACTGATGCCTTTTATGAAGCGACCGGAAAATACTCTCTATTTAATACCTGTAATACATGGATTAATCGTGGGTTGAAAAAAGGCGAACAACAGGCATGCTTATGGACTCCTTTTGAGCAAGGTATATCGATTCAAGAACAGAAATGATTTTAAATAAATTGATGCGATACCATAACAATTACATTATGCAAAAAAACCAGGATTTTCCCATGAGCATCCCATTCATTTGAATCTGTACGTTAGCCTTGTTGTTTCCGGGGATAACTTTAGCTCGGACTACACAGCATCGTCTCTACTCGTAGAAGATACATGGACTGGAACTCTTTCACGCAAAGTGGGCGACATTGTTGGTACTTACCGCATTTTGCAAAACACTCTCAGCGCAGGAGACAACTACAAGATTATTCATGTCGGCGCTAATCTGGTCATCACTGAAGTGCTATCGGCAATCGTTCCTCTGAACTACCCTATTTTCACAGGACTAGCGAATGCCACTATCTTGGACCTACAAGGGAAACAAGTGTGGGCGGGACTATTTGATATAAAGTAAAGGAAGTTGGGTTTTGAAATTGCAGATAGGAAATTCGATCCAGAGCGTAAACACGTTGACTTGGTAAAACGCTCTGTTCCTTTACACGTTGTAAATAATTGAACGTTTCGCCGTTTATACATCAATGAAAAAGGGTTTGCTTCGCTGGGTTCTGGTTTATCCTAGATCCGCAATAATCCGATCCATAATTTCTTCGGCATCATAGCGCCCTGCTTTTTTGAGCGCCGCCACATACATGTTTCCCAAAATACCACGCTGGATTGTTGCAACGATCGCTGTAGCAAGCGATTCTGCATCCGGTGCGAGCAATCCATCTACCTCATGAGATATGATATCTTTGGGTCCTTTGCTATCATAGGCAGCAACCGGAAGTCCACAGCTCATGGCTTCTGTCACTACGCACCCAAAGGTATCGAAACGGCTCGGCAACAAAAGCATGTCCACCTCAGAGTATAGCTTTGGCAAAGCTGTGTGATCCACCCAGCCCAAAAACTCAGCCTCGGGCAAAAGCGATTTTAACTTTTCTTCGGCAACACCCGTGCCTGCGATTTTAAGTTTCGCTTGAGGAATCGTCTCCTGAATTTTATGGAGAATGAGGGGGAGTTCTAAGACGCCCTTTTCTTCGCTCAAGCGCCCTACAAAAAGGAAGACAGGAGCTTGGGGGTCCAGTAGTTTCTTTGCCCCAGTAGGCTTAAAGAACGATTCATTCCAATGGGCTGTTTTAAAAATACGTTCTTTACTGATTCCCATAGTAGGGCTTTGCAACCAAGATTCATGTTCAGAATTGAGTACAAAGATACCGTTAAACTGTTGGTAAAAGGCACGCAGTAATCTCCGGATGCGGTCTTGATTGTGAGCATCCAAATGGGTAGTTGTTTTAATGTAATCCACCCAATCCGTATGCATAAAAAGATACGCGGGCACGTTAAAGGCTTTTTGCAGGTAAAGTGCAACAGGGCCCATGCAGAATTCGGTACTTACCATCACACGATCATAAGAACCGTCTGCAAATATTTTCTGTATATCCAAAATATTGGGCACATTAAATTCATGATCGCTGAAAGTTTTCAGGGCAAAGTTACCCAACGAAGGCACCACGTGTAAATGAGGCTCACTCGGAGTGCTGTTACTGCAAAGTAAAATGTCAATGGGTAAATCGCGCCGCTGAATTTCTTTAAGCGTCGCCCGCAAAACACTCGCCACCCCATTTTTATCTTCTAGTGTGTCAGTAAGCCACAGGGTTCTTTTGGGCATCTGATATTCACCCAAATGCGCGGCCAAAGAGCGCACCGTCAGGCGATCATTATTCATGATGCGCGTCCCTGCAAAACGAGCTCCGAGCATCAAAACAGCGGCAAGCATCGGAAACGAGAGCTGATCCATACAACTAGGCAAATCACCCCAGGAGCGCCAATAACTAGGCACTTCAAAACGCCGCACAAAATCTTCCAAGTCAATCGGCATTTTTTCTTTGGAAACTCCATCCTTTTGTTTCTGAATACGCTTCGCTATCAAATGCATCATTTTCAAAAACATATTATCCACAGCTTGAATGTATCGGATATGTTTTTGATCTCCGTGCGAATATTCTTGTTCCGCAATCAATTCCACATCTTCCAGCAAAGGCCTGTAATCTTTACTAATCGAAAGATTCATTAACAGGCCAGGCTTATTGCCTAACAAAGCTTCATGAAATGCGGATAAAAAATTGGTCGTATATTTGTGTCGGCGCATTTCCTGCATCATATTGGAAATAGCAAAGCACATCAACTTATCTTGCAAAGTGCCGCGGTGCAAAAGCATACGGAGTAACCCAGGCTCCTTCATTTTTAAGGCGACCTGGCAGAAATAATCCATAAATCCGATGGTTAGTTTTTCATCATTGACATAACTTCCAAACGGTGCCGTTTCCCCAGAACGAATTGCTTCCAAGGCCAACTCTGAAGGGTTCTTCGTTTTTAATCGTAACGCCAAGTTTGGCACATGCAAGCGCGTTCCCGTAAGCCCCACAAAAAAGGAGAAATGATCATCCGAGCCCCCAAAAACACGTTTGCGAAAAGGTTCCTCGCAAAAGCGAAAAGGATCTATGCCATGCTTTTGACCCAATGCCCGAATTTTCTCTTCCGTGAGCGATTCCACCCATTTATTTACCAATAAATTCTGATAGGCATCCCGTTGGCCATTTAACACTTCAAAGCGCTCAAAAAGTAACGCGAAGCGTTCAAAAACATCCATTGGGATCTCCTGCATTTCATGTTGCAGAAAAAGCGGATGAGCCAAAATCGTTGGCAATTTTTGTTCCTTGCAGTATTCCAAAAAAGCATATCCATTCGTCCGCCGCTGATCTAAAATAGGTTCTTGTGCCCGGCTAAAACCATACGTTAAAACGTGCGTAGCCACTTTCATATCTTCAAAAAATACGGTGAACTCCGCCGCAGGGAGCACATCGATTCCTTTGTCTTGCAAGGCCCAGCAACTCCGCGCATTATTGTGATTCGTGATCGTGAGTGTATTCGTGCGCGGGCGGAGAGTATCCACCAAATCGCTCGTGGAAAGCCACGTTTCCGGCAAATGTAAAATGCGTCCCCACAATTCATCAGGCACATCGCTATTCCCATCATGGCAATGAAGATCTATCCTTAAGGAATCGTAATCCGGTATTTTACAATTCCACCCCTTTAATAATTCGTCAAAAGCCTCTTCTATTTGATTTCTAAATGATTTGTTTTCCATGCTATGTAAAGTAGCAATTCCTTGATTTTACAAATAATCATTTTACTTTGATTTTACAGACTTTGCACGCTTTACACATGGGAAACCCCCTCATATTCCGACACAAAAAAGTTTTTTTGCTTAAGTAGGAATCTCACCCACATCGCAGGTGGCTTTTGAAACCGGAATACTCGCGATTTCCCCCTCTAAAGAGCAAAAAAGATATGCCGATCCTAGACCCGCGTGGCTTGATAACTCCCAGCCTTCATTGAACAAAAGTAAACGCCTTTGGCAAGAGGCTTACTTGCAAATTCAATCGTGTGCTGACCTGCGACAAATGTGTGGCCAGCGAGCTCTGCCTATTCTTTTCCGCTAATGGAGATGTAGTCAATCCATTCACCATCTCAAACTCACCATTATCCATTTTCACCCCGTAGGAATCACCATCTGCGCTCGCGGCGTTCATGCGTGCAAAGACATTGAACGTCGCTGCGGTGTTGTTAAGGCACGTTTTTGCGGTAACGTAATTTCCGTTAGAGGCCTTAGCATCGGCCACGATTGTCCAATTAGAACCTACAGTGCCTCATTCCGCCTCCAGCCAATAGATTCAATATCTATTTGACTTTAGTAGCCCCAGCGGGGGCTATAAGCATCCGTTTCTCCTTGGTGAAACAAAATACCTTCGATGACACCATAGCTATCATTAATCACAGTTTTCATCCACGATGCGGTTGTGGATGTATTGCTCTATTGGGTATCATTGCTCCACAAGTCCACGCCACTGCCCAAAACAGTTGCGCTTCAGTGAAAAATTTTTCTATTACCCTTTTATACAACAAAAAGGGATAAATCTATGCAAAATCAGAACTTTTAATTCTGCTTGTAAAAAACATCCACTCGTTGCTCACCGTGTTCACTAATGGCAATCACCTTATAAGATTTCCCTTCATCGCACTGCTCACGATAAATCGCACCAAAAGGCGTTAATATGCTTGGCTCCGCTGGGACCACAATTGTTACCGAGTCCCCTTGCTGTGGTGTATAAGAAGTCACACGAAAATTTTTATAACTGCCGTCATAACTGGAAATGGTCAACGTATTATATTTCTGTCCATCTTCTTTATTTTTTTCACAGATGGAACCAAAAGCATAGGGGGCTTCTTTTGAGGATCCCTTCGAAGAGGCGCAACCCATAAATCCAATGACGACAAGGACCAATACAACCGATTTTAAAATTCTTTTGTTTCTCATAGTGTTCTCACTCCCATAATGTGACTCAAAACGATACCAATTTTTGGGTAAAATAGCAAAGGTTGTCGTAAAATTTACCTAAAGCCCTTTTTATACAAATTCTGCCTTTTTTGCAAATCTGTGCAAACATTTCATAAACTCAAACGAGTGAATGATGATTCCAATGTTAGGCCACATTGTCTAAAGCAGAGTTAATGCCTTTTTACAATAAGTTTGTTTTTCCTTTTGTTGTTTTTCGCAACAACATATTTGAGTGATAAAACCTCTAAAGAAGCCTCATTTAAAGATATATTCATAGCATTATGAAAAACTGTCAATTTATCTCACCCGTCATTCAACGCATTACCACAATATCATGTTTCTTCGTGCTCGGAGTTCTGCAATCGATGGCAGCAACCCCCGTTAAAACCGTTGCCTGGAATGGCTACAAAGGCGCAGCGACATTCACATTTGATGATGGGGTTGAATCGCAGATTACCTACTTAAAACCTATTCTGGATACGCTTTCAAGCGTAAAAGTGACGTTTAATGTGTCTCCTGCATTTTATTTTGGTTCGCACACTTATGAATTTGTACAACTGGCAAAGGCCGGACATGAGGTGACCAACCATACGGTGACGCACAAAAAATTGACCGAGCTTTATGATTCCACCTCTATTGCTGCTGAAGTAGCGACTGAGGCCAAAAATCTCCGCGCATTGGACCCTTCTATCGAATCTGTTACCTTCGCCACCCCTAACTGTGCAGCGAATGAGTTAGTCGATAAAGTGACAAACACCGAGAGCTTTATCACGCGAGGCTGTGGAGGAACGGGCCTTTTTACCTGGGGTAGTGCACCTTGGAATTGGATGCGCGCCGATTCCTACTATTGGAATCCCTCCGGAGGTTCCAATGTTTCCGCTGCCACCGACAATATTAATGCGGCCTCCAATAATAACCAGTGGTATGTGCAACTCAACCATGGTGTAGGCGGCGACTGGGATGTTATCTCTCAAGCCGATATCAATACTTTGTTCCACGTCGCCATTAGCAAAAATGTCTGGATTGATACGTATCAAAGGATAGGATCTTACTTTCGTGCGAGTTTCACCATGGATACCGTGCAGGCACAGACAACTTCCGAAGGGTTTCACATGCAATGGGTTTCTCCCCATGCTAAAATGCC
>DBTP01000091.1:0-3076 GCA_002307115.1 Fibrobacter sp. UBA1313
TAGAGGTGAGCGGCGTAGATATTTTCTCGTATTATGCGAGGGGAAAAAGCTTGATTTTTAAACAAAAAAATCCAGTTGCCGCGTGACAACCAGATTTTTGTTTGATTCTTTTGACGGATGTCAAAAATCAGTGATGGTGATGTTCATCGTGGTGCTTGCAACCACAGCCGCCATTGCCATCGCAATTTTCTTTCTTTTCATGATTTTCGTCATGGCATTTGCACTCGTCTTCACCACCACAACCGCATTTGTCATCTTTGTCGTCACCACAATCGTCATCACCGCAACCGCAACCACAGTTGTGCTGCATTTGCTCCAGTTCTTCTTCGCTCACGGTACGGACTTCAACCACTTCGACTTCAAAGTTGAGATTCTTTCCGGCGAGCTGATGATTCAAATCTACGGTGACCTTATCGCCATCGACTTTGACCACGTTGAGTCCCACAGGACCGTTCGGGGTTTCTGCATAGAATGTCATGCCCGCTTCCACTTTGCCTTCCGTCTGAAATACATTCAGCGGGAATTCACGCATCATGGCTTCGTCGCGTTCGCCGTAGCCTTCGGCGGGAGAAACTTGTACCTTGAATTTGTCGCCAACGTCGTGACCGATCATTGCCTTTTCAAGTCCGGGGACAATCATGCCCTGGCCCTGGACGTAGTCCAGTGGAGCGCGGCCTTCGGAGGAATCGATAACGGTGCCTTCATCGGAGGTGAGCGTGTAGTGCATGCTTACCATGGTATTGTGAGCTATTTTCATAGTTGTCCTTACGGTTCGCGAAAAGCGACGCGGTTAAATAAAAGGAACTCAAAGATACAAAAAGTCACGCTTTGGGTGAGGTTTTCTATTCATTCTAATTTCATGTCCCATGACTTGTGTGATATTTTCTCAAGGAATGGAAATCGTCGTTGCCCAATACGTGGATTTTTCCTGCATTTTTGTGACGTAGACTCCCGTGGGCAGGGAGCCAATGGGGAACTCATGAATCCCGGCTGAGAGAGGTCCCTTATGGAGCATGGCAATTCGTTTACCGGAAAGATCAAATAGTTCTACGCTGAGGTTGCGAGAGGTCGCGAGCGTCAAGGAAAGGCTTCTTCCTTTCAGTACGAGTTTTGGTTTGGCTTGGACCGTATAATGTGTCTGTATGTTCTCTGTGTAATTATCCCAGCCGGGCATCTTATCCAGAGTAATCACATAATCATTATTCATAATCAGATTCCAGTCTTTAGCGGTATTATCATGAGCCCATCCGTCCATGGTGTAATCTCCGTACCAAGGCATGAACCAAGACCAGTTGCTACCGTCTGCGACCATGCTGTCTGGGTAAGGAATAGAGCCATTTTCGGAAAGGGCAATCAGTTTTTTCGCACTGAATATGCTTTTCATATTTTCAAAGGAACCAACAAGAGAACTGTGGTTCGCTTGCCGTGGATCGTAATAGTAATCGCGTCCGACAATATCCACGTAGTCGTCGCCAGGATACCAGTCCAAAGCATCTCCAGATTCATCGGAAACCCAGACCCAGACGAGGTTGTTAATCTTGTGGTAATTCACCAGACGCTCAAACATCAGACGGTACAGAGCCTTACAGGGAGCGGCTCCTTTATACCCCCACCAGAACCATTTGCCGGCGGCTTCGTGGAGTGGACGCCAGAGGATCGCGATGCCTGCGTCCTGGAGAATTTTGAGGTGGTTTGCTGTGGAATCAATGTCTCGAAGAATTGCTTTGAACTCTGTACTGGTGGAATCCCATGCAGCATAGGTGGTAGAATCTTTGAAGGCTTTATTCAGGTTGAAATCTGTGGCAGTATTGGTTGTAGAGGGGGAATAGAAAGCCTCTACGGTACCGCTTGGATCCATCCAGTGCCATGTATAGGTGGGAATCCCCCCTGCGGCCCAGAGCGTTTTAGCCATGGCGATTGTCGCCGCTGTGTAGCCTTGGTGCCACTGCTGATCCGAGTTGAGTCCCGTGCTATGGAGAAAATCAAAACCGATAAGGGCGGGAGTTTTTCCGCTGACGGAGTCAATCCAGGCAAGTTCGGTCTGATTGGCAAGGGAACAGGGTGTATAGTGGCCATCGTTTAACATGACATTATTGGTCATAACGCCGCTGACGACCTTTTTGCCAAAGTTCTCATAGAGAAAACTATACAGTTTTTTCGCCGCTTCCGAAGGATTGGGTGTGACAAGGGCATTGGCGATGGAGAAAGGGGTTTCCACATAGTCCGTGAGTTCAATGTAATCCACATTGACCCATCCCCAGTATTTTACTATCCCGATTGTATTTTCCCCCGCATTCAACTTGAGCTTGCTGATGCCTTTTATGGAGGTCAATGTGGTGATATAGGGGAATGATATTTGTCCGACGGAGGCTCCGTTGACGGTGACATTCTGAATTTTGCCATTCTCATCGTTGGGCTGGGAATAATTCACATACAGGGTATAGAAACCCGCTTTGGCGACTGTTACCGTAAAGAGGAGGCTTCCTTCCCGCATGACTACAAACGCACCGCCGGAAGCATTGGCGTTAGTAGCGGTACTATCACTATGGTCACCCGCGGGAATCGCGTTTTCTGCCTCGTAACGATCGGCGGCCGAAGAAAAACTGACGAATCCCAAAAGAGCCAGTACAAAAAATTTGAAAGTTAATAAGCGCATAATATTCCTAATAAATTCAAAGTAAAACTACGGGATGATCGATGTTATAACCAATATTTCTTTTCGAAAGTGGATAAGCTTTAATATTAAACTATAAAAAAATGGAATTTTTCTTTTCTTTTTTGACGCGCATCAGGTGTTTTTTGTCCCTTACTTTCAAAAGTAAACATACAAAAGGCTCCTTTACGGGGAGCCTTTTTGTGGTCAAATTTGCAATGATTACTTCACAAGTACTTTACCTGTGAATAGACCTGCGGTACCTTGAGCCTGCATAATGTACATCCCTTGGGTGATATTTTTCACCGCAAAGGAGTGGGCCCCGGCCTTGATCATTCCTTTGTGAAGCGTTGCCACACAGTTCCCCTTCAAGTTGAAGAGATTTACAGTAAGGTTACCACTGGTAGGAATTGTCATGTTCAA
>DBTP01000091.1:3471-4518 GCA_002307115.1 Fibrobacter sp. UBA1313
ACAATACCGTTATTGGTGACGATGTTGTCGATGTAGACGGTACCCGTGTAGGCTTCAGTAGCAACGAGGTACACAGCAGCGATTTGATTCAAATGAGGGGTGACGATGGCGGTGGCATCATCCCATTTGGCGATGTTTGCAAGATCAAAGGTGCAAGTGGTAGTGTCGCCAGCAGCGACTGTGCATTTTTGTGTTTCTGACTGGTACCAGCCCCAATTATCTGTTGCATTTGTCTGCAAAACAAGCATGTATGTGATTGCGCTGGTGCCAGAATTGATGACATCAAAGGTGACGCTGGTGACACCAGTAAGGTCATAAGATTTGGTGTAGCTGATTTGAGCGTTCTCACCACTATTGTCATAAGTCACCTGCATCCAACCATTTTCACCCGTATGATCATCAATAACCACATCCTTGAGCATGATGGCGTCTTTGTGTGCGTCATAGAGCGCGGTCAAAGCCGGAGCACTGCTGTCAATGCCCCAGACGGTACCATCCGAGCCGTAGAAGGCTGGGGTGTCGCCGTACATCATCCAGGAAAGAGCGCCGGCATAACCGTTATCATAAGCAAAGGCATAAGCGGAGTCCACCGTCATGCGACGGTCTTCGCTGCCGGCATTAGTGTTAATCGAGGTTTGGGTCCAACTTGCCGCCGGGAATTCACCGATCACGAGAGGCTTACCGACGTTCCAGTACGAGGCGGCATGGTGAAACGGGCTTTGGGCATTGGAGTTCCACTCAGGGTAATAGTGAACCTGATAGAAGTCCAGAGTACCGAGAGAATATTTGTTTCCGTTTGAAGCCAAGAGACGTGCATCGGTGTAATAGTTTGTGCCCGCGACATCGGAGGTCATGGTCGTTTTGGCACTGCCGCTGGAAACGAGGTTATCGGGAGCTTCTTTGTGGATCGCGTCTGCGACCATGTTGATAAAGCGCTGAATGTATTTGATATCAACAAGAGTGGTACCCCAGCCGCTACCGAAGTTATCTGTACTGGTCATGCCTTCTGGCTCGTTGAATACTTCCCAGGTAAGGAGGGCGGGATGG
>DBTP01000091.1:4660-11072 GCA_002307115.1 Fibrobacter sp. UBA1313
TGTTGATAAAGCGCTGAATGTATTTAATATCAACAAGAGTGGTACCCCAGCCGCTACCGAAGTTATCCGTACTGGTCATGCCTTCTGGCTCGTTGAATATTTCCCAGGTAAGGAGGGCGGGATGGTCTTTGAACTCTTGTACCAACGGAACAACAGCATTCTTAATGAACGCGCGGGTGGCGGATGTATCGGTAAGCATCTTGTAGTTTGCATCATAGTTGTAACGGCTCCAACCTGCAGCCACATTAGGGGTATATTCGTCCCCTTTCAACATATCAAAGGAAAGAAGACAAATGGAAACGACCACACCATATTCTTGGGCCATGTCAAGCACTGTCTTTACGTTAGCGATGGTATTAGTTTCAATGCCAGTCGTTAAATCGGTGGTGCTATCGATAATTGGATCCATAGCGTTGTTGGTATAGAGCCACCAACGAGCGGTGTTGCCACCCGCCGCGCGAAGATTTTTAAACGTCTTGCGGACGAGGGTTTCGTCCACATACAGGAGTGAACCTTCATAGCCTCCGCGGCCCACATCTTGGCTGAATTTGAACCAAGCGATGTTCATCCCGGATAAAAATATTTGTTTACCACCATAGCACAGCTTGGTGTTATCCGAAGAACAAATGCTCATCTGATAACTATCGGCTGCAAAGAGTGAGGTACTCAAAGCGGCGACCGCAAGTAGTATTTTCACGATTTTTTTCATGGGTTTCTTCCTTATTTATATACGACTGAAAAGTAATTTTATTTTTTCCTTTTTAGAAGCCTTCTTTAAAATTTATAGAGGGAGCAGGGGATTACGGGAATTGTTCGTGATTTCATGGAAAGAAAGGCTTCTTCCTTTATAAAACAGCGGACTTGTCGCCTTCTGTTGTTATCAATTCAACGGATATATAAGTAAAAAATATTTTTTACGAAGGAAAAATGGGAGCTTACAGCGAATAGAAAATAATTTATTTCAAAATCTTGAATTTTGCTTTTTGCAAGTGTTTGATAAATTATTTGTAGGTAACATCGCTTTTGAAATGCCTATTATTGAGTGCAAACACGGTTACGGTACTTTTGAATCTGAGGTTAAATTATGGCAGAAACAAAAATTGCAATATTGCTTTTCGATAAGTTTGCGGCACTGGATGTGGTCGGTCCTTACGAAGTTCTTTCGAGAATGCCGGAGTCCAAAGTTTATATGGCCGCTGTCAAGCCTGGATTTTATAAAGATCCTAACGGGCTACAGATCGGTGCCGATTATGCTTTGCAGGACATCGCGCATCCGGATATTCTTCTGATTCCCGGTGGCTTTGGTATTGATGCAATCTTGAATGATTCAACAAGCCAATGGACGGTCTCTGTGTGTTCAGGGGCGCTACTTTTAGCGGCTTCCGGGATCTTGAAAGGCGGCCGGGCGACAACACATTGGAATCGCAAGGCGCAGTTGGCTCAATATGGTGTGGCAATTGAAAATGCCCGCTATGTAAAAAAGGGGAAGATTATTACTGCGGCGGGCGTTTCGGCAGGTATTGACATGGCTTTGTACTTGCTGAGCCTCGCGGTGAATGAAAATTGTGCAAAGGCAATCCAGCTTGGCATAGAATACGATCCCAAGCCTCCTTTTGATTGCGGTTCACCGGAAAAAGCACCCCAAGCGTTATTGGATAGGCTACGGAAATAAGTTCTATTTGATTCCGAATTGAAGCCTGATGGTAATGGTCGCCGTTTTCATCTTGGAATCCGTATTAAAAGAACCATCCCAAGAAAAATCCTCGTTCGAATTCTGCGCGATAATCTGGAAGACTCCCATATTCGCATACTTCAGCGTTCCCAGTTTATAACCAGACATTTTCGCTATGGTCTCTGCACGTTCTTTCGCATTTCTTGTCCCAATTTCTATGAGCTTCATCTTCAGTTCAGAAAGTTTTGTGTAATAATATTGTGGTGGTTGGGAATAAAGTTCCACACCGCTGTTAATCAGTTCCGTAATTTCCCGGGAGAGCTGTTCAATTTTATCCACTTCTTTGGATTCAATGGTTAAATCCTGAGTGAGACGGTAACCCTTAAATACTTGGGTTTGATTTCCGTTATTATCCATAATCATATCATATTCTTTATTGATATTCACCGATGAGAATTTGTAATCCTTTTCAGCGATAGATTTACTTTTTAAGAAACGACGAATGGATTCCTGATCCGCAGAAAGTCGCGTATAAGCGTCACGCATATTGGGGGCAATCTGAGAAAACGAACCCGACCACACAATCAGATCGGATTGAAAATTCACGGTGCCAAGCCCTGTCACGTTAATCTGTTTCTCTTCCACATTGCGAAGAATGATGGCGTTGTATACTGTAAAAGCCGCGATGGCGACGACCAATAATATCAATATTGTTTTTATGTTGTCTGTAACGACATTTTTAATCTTGTTCATGAGTGAAACTCCTTAATAAAACCACCGCAATAATGATAGCTTTTATAGTTCTAAAAATTGGTTTACGACCATGGAATTGAGCGAGACCGAGTAAGAAATATGAAAACTTAGAAGCTTGCTCCTTAGGGACTCTGATTCTTCATAGATGAATTTGCGTGATGAGTAGGAGCAGGCGCGATTAATGGTTAAAATGAGTGCTGCGGGCATGCTTGTATGCACATTGCCGAATTGCAGCAACAAGTGCGAGAGCACAAAAGGGGCTAAAGCCATTTAAGGTGAGCATCGCACAACCGAGCTTGCTTTGGTTGTTGGCATCCACTGGATACGGCTCTTCGCCGCTGCCAATTTTTTGCAGAGTCTCGAGGTTCTATTCTCACCCCTGCGGGGCTGTAAGTCAGCTTTGCGAAGCCTAATGTTCCCCAGAGGGAATCGGCTTCTGGTTGCAGAAAATGAATTTTTAGAGGCGCCCCAAAATAAAACGTATGACAAACAATGATTACACTACAAAGCAAATCCCTGTTTTTACTTTATTTTGTATGCATTTCCATTCACAAAATTTCGTTCTCGAATGGAATTTGATTACATGTTGAAATCTAAAAAACTGAAAATAAAAATCAGAAAATTTGAAAAATAGTGGACGTGGATACCCATTTTTTGTGCCGCTATGTATATTATTTACAGGCTTGATACATTCATTTTTATAAGGAGCAATTTATGAAACTTAGTGCACGCAATCAGTTGAAAGGGATTGTGAAAGCAATCAACATCGGAGTCGTTAATGCGGAGGTTCTGATTGAGCTGCCGGGCGGTTCTGTTGTGGCATCAGTGGTGACAAAAAGTGCCGTTGAAAGTCTTAGCTTGAAAGTCGGCTCTACGGCTTATGCAATCATCAAAGCATCCAACGTTATTGTGGGTATTGATTAATTTATTCTATTGAATAGGACTGTTGGGCGGAGCAATGCTCATGCTCTTCGAAATTTCAACGGATTTTACAAAGCGGAGTGCGGCGAATTTTTTCATTTGTCCGGGCTCCGCTTTTCCGTGGATGATTCCTATTTTTTTGAGAACCTGCGTCACCGTGAGCCCCGATTTTTCGAGCTCCTTTGTCACAATATCCAAATCCCATTTCTCATTATCGGAAAGCGTGATGATGATGTTGATCATGATCGTCTCTAGGGGGCTTGTACCAATCCACGGCCTACGTCGGCAAAAGGATGGGAGAGTGTTTTGGCGTTGGCGATGAGAATCTGCCACAGCGATGCGCCGCGGGCTCCTGTCGATTCCGCCCAGAGAGCCGCAATGCCTGCGACATGGGGGGCGGCCATACTGGTGCCGCTGATCGTATTGTATTTATCGCGCATAGGCCACGAAGAATAAATGTCAACGCCTGGGGCCGCAATGTCCACGGCGGTTCCTGCGGCAAGTATGGTATCCCGTGAAGAAAAATCTCCCATGCCGAGGCGACAGTCCAAAGCTCCCACCGAGAGAACGGATTTGCTATTGGCAGGGCACCCCACATAGCCGTAATAAGAGGAACTCCGATTCGCGTTGTTCCCGGCGGCGGCGACAATCAAGGATCCCGCATCGAGCGCGCGTTGACCCACACTCTCGTAAGCGATCGTGGTGGTTTCGCTTTCGGAACCGAGTGACATGGAGATAATGGGGCATTTGCTCGCGACAGCCCATTCGATGCCGGCGAGAATTCCGGTGTCCTGACCACTGCCCTCATCCGAGAGTACTTTGCCCACAAAAATTTCGGCATCATAAGCAACGCCGTAACGAGGGCCTTCTGCGGGATTTTTGGAACCGCAGGAGGTCCCTACGCAATGGGTTCCGTGCCCGTGCCCGTCCTGCGTAGTGGTGCCACCGATGAAATTCTTTCCGGTGATATTCCTTCCAGTGAAATCAGGGTGCTTTCCGTCTAAACCCGTATCGAGAACGGCGAGTTGAATTCCTTTTCCTGAAAATTTTGATTTGGCAGCCAGAGTTGCCTGCAAGCCCCAAGTCAGGGCATTTGTGTCTTTATAAGATTCACTTAGAAGCGACATTTGCTTTTCGCAGCCATACTTTCTCGAATATTCATAGAGCGCATCTGAGGCATCGCGGAACCCTCGCAGATATTCCTCCGAGACGTCAGCGCCCAACGCATACCGAGTGCCTTCCGGTTCGATTGCCATGATATGCTGATTTTCTGCCATTCCTGCCATCAGTTTGCGGGCCTGATCTTCGTCCGCACTAAAAACACCGATTCCTAAATGATTGAAAACCACTCCTCCTGACCGGGAAACTTCCGCCATATTAATGGCATTGTCATCAAAATCGGCACTGCTCATCATATTGCTCATTTTAACGCCCATGAAATTATTCACGGAGGCCATTCCTTTTTTCAAGGAACCCTCGCGGAAAGTGACAATAAAACGTTTTGGCAGAATTTTTTCTTCTTTTGATTTTGTGCTCATGGTTCCCTCGAGAGTTGTCCGTGTTTTCTAAAAATACCATTATAATCTAATACTTTTCAGACGCAAAAAAAGAAGGATTAAGTTTTGCTTAACAAAAAGTCCATGACATTCTGGTGTCGAATGCCGTTGCGACTGAAGTCTACTTCATCCAGGGATAATACATACTTGGGAAAATTATCTTTGATTTCTTTGAATACTGCAAATTCGCGTTCAATGGTTTCTTCGTTTGCTAATAAATAGGAAACCTGTAAATAAATAATCTCTGTTCCTTTGTAACAAATGAAATCAACTTCTTTATCTTGTAATTTTCCCACGTGAACTTTGTAGCCTCGGAAAAGCATTTCTAAAAAAACAGCATTCTCGAGAAGATTTGAATAATCCACATTCGCACTATTTTTTCGAATATTGCGAAGACCCAAATCCATTGCAAAATATTTTTCCTGGGTACTCAGAAGTTTTTTCCCTTTAACATCATAGCGTTTTGCGGTTTCTATAATTTGAGCCCTTTTAATGAATTCTATATAATTCAAAATGGTATCAACAGACACATGTCGCCCTTCACTTTTAAAAAATCGAGTAATTGCCTGTGCCGAAAAGGTATTGCCCACATTATCCATGAGAAAATCAAGAATTTGTTGCAGAAGATCAATATCTTTCAGTTTGTTGCGCCCAATAATATCTTTGAGAATAATGGTATTGTAGACATCATCAAGATAAACTTTTGCTGATTGCTGTTCTGAAAAACACAAACGCTGAGGGAGTCCGCCCAATGAGAGATATTCCAGAAAAAGTTCTTTTTTTGTTTGGCTAGATCCATTCTGCTTAGAATAATCAAGAATTTCTGAAAAGGTAAATGGATAAACATTAAAATGAACATAGCGTCCGGCAATGTAGGTGGCAAGTTCGCTGGATAATAAATTAGAATTGGAACCTGTAATATAAATATCGCAATCCAAGTCGACTAATAAAGAAGCTACCGCTTTTTCCCAGTGAGTCACTTCTTGAATTTCATCAAGGAAAAGGTACATTGTGCCTGTTTTTTCTTTAGCTTTGCTCATAATATGAGAGTAGAGACTTTGAGCATCTGTGAGGCTGATATTGGTGAGTGATTCAAAGTTCAGGCTGATAATATTTTCGGTAGGGATACCACTGCGTATTATATGTTCGCTAATTTGTTGCAAAAGTACTGTTTTGCCACTTCTGCGGATTCCCATAAGAACTTTGATGAGTTTTTTACCCACAAAAGGCAAAACTTTCTCTAGATATGGAGTTCTTGTGATCATTTTGCCTCGAAAAGTATATGCTTTAACAAGACAAATATATATAATTTATTAACTTTGTCAATTCATAGTCGACAAAACAAATAAAATATCTAATTTTGCCGATTTGAAACTGACAAAATTTAACTTTATCCCTTTTTCCGATCCTGCCAAGTTTCCCCGTTAAAGAGTTGCCCTTCGGAAACGCCGTACTTTTCCTGAACGCCTACGAGACGAATGGCAGCATCCAAGTCTAGTTCTCCGTGGAT
>DBTP01000193.1 GCA_002307115.1 Fibrobacter sp. UBA1313
TCCGGATTTACTTTAGCAGGCTACCCCAAAGAAGTACCGAAAGCCCTCGCGGAACGCGGAAAAGCACTCCGGGAAGCAGGTGTTGATTTCAAGGTCTCCCTTTTTTCTGGTGCTTCCACAGGAGATGAATGCGATGGCAATCTCGCACGAGCAGGAATTCTCGATTGGCGCATGCCGTATCAATCGAATCCATCCCTTCGAAAAGCTATTAACGATGGAAGTGTTCGCTACTTAGACGCACACTTGGGATGTATGGGCCCCATGGTCCGTTCCGGTGCCCTTCCCCATCCTACGCTTGCAATCATTGAGGCCGTCGCGGTAACTCCTGACGGTCGCATTTATCTTTCCTCTTCCGGCGGAAATTCAGCGACTTATTTGGCTCTCGCAGATAAAATAATTTTGGAAATTAACAGTCTGTATGGGGATGCTTTTTTAGGATTCCATGATACCTTTGTGCCCGCACTTGCCCCCTTTGCCAAACCCATTCCGATTCTCAGCGCAGGCGACCGCGTTGGCGAAGAATTCGTAAGGGTAGATCCTTCCAAAATTATCGCTATCGTGCATACCGATCGTCCCGATAGTGTAAATCCATTCTCGGAACCAGACCCTACCTCGAAGATCATCGCAGGCCAGATTCTCGAATTTCTTCACCACGAACGAAAAAAAGGCCGACTCCCCGAAGGGCTTCCCTATCAAAGTGGTGTGGGCAATGTTGCCAATGCAGTACTTTGCGCCATGGCAAACGACCCTCTGCAGGGTTGTATCAGTCTTTATACTGAGGTGATTCAGGAAGCGGTATTCACCCTCTTGGAAGCAGAAAAATTAAAGGGCGCTTCGGGTACCGCGTTAACATTTTCAACCGCGGCACAAAAGCGATTTAAGACTAATGTGAACTCGTGGAAAAAACGTTTTGTACTCCGGCAGCAAGAGGTGTCGAATAGTCCCGAAGTCATCCGCCGTCTGGGAATTATTTCCATGAATACAGCCCTGGAGTGTGACATTTACGGCAATGTGAATAGTTCCCATGTAAGTGGGACGAGTATTATGAATGGCATCGGTGGATCCGCTGATTTTGCGAGAAATTGCGCCTTGGGTTTTTTCATGACCCCTTCCACCGCGAAAAATGGAGCCATTAGTGCCATTGTTCCTTTGGTGAGCCATGTGGATCATACCGACCACGATACTATGATTTTTGTGACCGAACAGGGACTTGCTGATTTGCGAGGCTTGGACCCCATTACGCGTGCACACGCCATTATTGACCATTGTGCCCATCCCCATTATAGACATTTATTGAATGAAAGTTTAAATTTCAGCCTACGGTTTTCAAAAGGAAAGCACCTCCCTCTTTCCTTGGAACAGGTTTTCGACATGCATCTCCGTTTTATGAAAACGGGAAACATGGCGGAAGATAATTTTGAGACGTTTACATGAACCAAAAAATCTATCTTTGTGGCCTCACTTCATCCTTACAGAAGGACCGATTTTAATATGGCTATTAAGAAAGAATTATTGGATCAATTAGCAAGTCGCCGACAAAAAGCACTCACTAGCGGTTGCACTGAAGATAAGATCGCCGCACGTCATGCAAAAGGACTTTTGACCGCAAGAGAACGTGTCACTCAATTAGTCGATGAAGGTTCCTTTCAGGAAACGGGGATGCACATCAACCATGATGTACGCGGTTTTGGATTTGAAAATAAAGATCTCGCCGGAGATGGAGTCATTGCAGGACTCGGCAACATCAATGGTCGCCCCGTCACGGTGATCAGCCAAGATTTTATGGTGAGCGGAGGTTCTTTGGGATCCCGTCACGCAAAGAAAATGGCAGATGCGATGGCACAGGCCTGCACCCTCGGTACCCCGATTATCAGCGTGAACGATTCTGGTGGAGCGCGAATCCAGGAAGGCGTAAAGAGCCTTGCGGGTTACGGCCAAGTTTTTAGACAGAACGTTCTCGCGTCGGGCCTCGTCCCCCAGATTGCGCTTATCGCGGGCCCTTGCGCCGGTGGTGCCGCTTATAGTCCTGCGCTGATGGATTTTTGCATTCAGCTCAAGAACAATTCCAATATGTTTATCTGCGGCCCGGAAGTCATTAAGGCTGCGACCGGTCAAGAAGCTCCTCTGGATCAATTTGCCACGGCGAATGCGCATGCCACGGTTTCTGGAAATGTCCATTTCGTAGCTGAAGATGACAAGCATGCCATTGAGATCATCAAGAAACTTCTGAGTTTCCTCCCTAGCAATAACTTACAGGATCCTCCCAACCGTCTTTCCTCCGAACTCGCACTGGAACGGGATGAAGGCATGAATGAAATCGTGCCTGAAGATGGGAAAACGCCTTTGGATGTTTACCAAGTCATTGAACGCTTGGTAGATGCGAACGAATGGCTCGAAGTGCACAAAAATTTTGCAATGAACATGGTGGTAGGCTTTGCCCGCATTGACGGTATCGTTGTAGGCATTGTCGCGAACCAGCCCAAAGCCAAGGCCGGATGCATTGATATTGATGCTTCGGACAAAGCGGCAAGCTTTATTATGTTCTGCAATGCTTTTAACATTCCTATCGTCACATTGATGGATGTACCAGGATTTATGCCAGGCCTCGCGCAGGAACGCGGTGGCATCATTCGTCATGGAGCCAAAGTACTTTATGCGTATGCCACTTGCACAGTACCGTTAGTAACGGTTATTATGCGCAAGGCTTACGGTGGAGCCTATATTGCTATGGGTTCCAAAGACCTTGGCGGCGATGTCGTATTCGCTTGGCCATCCTCAGAAATTGCAGTGATGGGTGCTGAAGGTGCCGCTAAAATTATTTATAAGAAAGAACTAGAAACCGCCACCGACCGCGATGCGAAGTATAAAGAGTTGGTGGAAGATTATCGTGAAAAATTTTCGAAGCCTTACCAGGCTGCGGAATCGGGCATTATCACGGATGTGATTGAGCCCGCTGAGACCCGATTCAAGGTGGCGCTTGCATTGCGTTCCTTGATGACGAAACGTGTGACACGTCCCCCTAAAAAACATGGATTAAGCCCGTTATGATAGAACAACAAGACAGTACGTCAAATTCTATGGATTCGGTTCCAGCCGCGGCCATGGAGATTGCGACTCCGCCAGCGCAGCCTGTTACCGAGGCGAAGGTGGTTGCAAAGGGTCGGTTTGATGAGCAAATAGCCCTCCTGCCGGATTCAATTCGGCAACCGATTCAAAAACAACTGGAATTAATGCCACAGGATGCCATTTTTGAAATCGTGGAAAATCACGGTGGAAGCTTTAGCATCCTATACAAAACTTATAACCAAGCAAAAGAAGCCAATCTCCGCAAGGATAGTTTGCTAAGTCTTGAGGGTGCCAAAGTGGTCCCTCATGCTAAAGCAAAGCTGGGGAGTACTTACTACACGGGAAAAGGCAATGAAACGGCAACGTTTGGTGTTGGCTCTTTGGTAGAATTTCAAATCAGTGGACTTATTGTGGTGATGTTAGTCATTACCGGACTATGTGTTCTTTGTTATGCCTTGTCCGCTGTCTTAAAACTTCTCAAACTGAACAAAATCGAAAGTAAGAAGGCAATCATCCCAATGCAAGCTCAAAATTCTACAGCACCCGTTCTTGCAACTCATGCGACAGGAGATATACACCCTGGCCTTTCCAATGAAAAGCTCGCTGTTATTTTCGCCGTGTCTGCCGCAGAAATCTTAGGACATTCTTGCACGGTCGTCCGTTTCCGTCCCCAGAATACTAACGACTGGATCTGGGCTATTCAGGGTCGCACAGAACTTCACTCCAACGGGCTCAAGTAAGCCAGGATATGATATTATGAAAAAAACACTCCGTATTAATCTTGAAGGTAAGAGCTACGACGTTGAAGTTGAAGTTCTTGATAGTAACGTTTCATCTTCTGTGGCCGTGGCTTCCGTAGCTAGCGCTCCCGCAACATCCGCTGTCAGTGCGGTTCCCGCTCCGGTTGCAGCAGCCCCCATCGCTGGTGGCTCTCCAGTATTGAGCCCAATGATGGGTCTCGTTTTTAAAGTTAAAGCACAAGTGGGTGACAAGGTTGCCATGAACCAAGAAGTTGTGGTTCTCGAAGCCATGAAAATGGAAACCCCCATTTACGCACCTGCTGCTGGTACAATCACATCCATCTCCGTCAAAGAACAGGAATCCGTATCGGAAGGCCAAGTTCTTATGACTATTTCCTGAGGATAAAACACTATGAGTGAAGTCTTATCCGTCGTGAGAGACATGTTCACGAATGATGCTGGATTCCAGTACATTACGGGAAGCATGCTCATCATGTGGGTGGTGAGTTTTGTTTTGATGTATCTTGCGATCGTCAAAAAATTCGAACCCCTTTTACTTCTCCCCATTGCTTTTGGTGCCCTCGCGGTAAACTTGCCCTCACGCATGTTTTACGATGGTGGCTGGAGCATTGAAGGTATGTTTGTCCCCACTGCGGGACTTTATAGCTACATCAGCCAAGGTGTGCATCTGGAATTGTTCCCTCCCCTTATTTTCTTGGGTGTGGGTGCATTAACTGACTTTGGACCCCTAATTGCTAATCCGCGCACATTGTTACTCGGTGGTGGAGCCCAATTCGGCGTATTTGCCACTATGTTCTGTGCCGTTGTATTTGGCGGTTTTACTCTCGGCGAAGCCGCATCCATCGGCATCATTGGTGGCGCTGATGGCCCGACGTCCATTTTTACAGCAAACAAATTAGCTCAGCATTTGATTGGCCCTATCGCCGTTGCCGCCTATACCTATATGGCTCTTGTGCCATTAATTCAGCCGCCCATTATGCGTTTGATGACAAATGATAAAGAGCGTCGCATCCGGATGAAGAGCCTCCGCCCGGTGAGCAAACTGGAACGTGTTGCATTCAGCGTTATGGTGATGATCGTTTGTGTATTGGTCGTTCCCGATGCATCCGCTTTGATTATTATGCTCATGCTCGGTAATATTCTGAGAGAAAGTGGTGTTGTCGAACGTTTGGTGAAAACATCACAGAATGAACTCATGAACATTGTGACCATTTTCCTCGGCACTTCTGTGGGCCTCACCATGTCGGCGGATATCTTTATCCGCCCGCAAACTATTGCCATTATCGCCATGGGTGTGGTCGCCTTTGGTTTCTCAACCATGGGAGGCCTTTTCCTTGCCAAGGTTATGAACTGGTGCAGTCCTAACAATCCCGTAAATCCGCTGATCGGTTCCGCAGGCGTCTCCGCAGTGCCAATGGCAGCCCGTGTATCTCAAGTGGAAGGCGCAAAGTATGATCCGCAGAATTTCCTTCTCATGCACGCCATGGGTCCGAATGTGGCCGGTGTGATAGGAACGGCAATTGCGGCGGGGTATATGATCTCCCGTCTTTCTTAAGATTTGTTTATAAACTTCGCGAGAGGCGAATGAAACAAATTTTTGAATCTTGACTTTAAAACGCTGTTCTTTGGAACAGCGTTTTTTATATGTAGGTAACGAACGACGATTACTTTCTAAACACAAAAAAGTGTTACACACCCGTGAAACGCATCCCATTTCTTATTGCGAATGAACGTAAAAGTGACGATAAAACGAGCGAACTCAAGCCGCCATAATGCAGTATCGTAAATTTCATAAATTCGTTTTTTATGCACAAAAAAAGACCCACATAAGCAGATCTTTTTTTGAAGGGTGAGTGATCGGATTCGAACCGACGACAACCAGAATCACAATCTGGGACTCTAACCAGCTGAGCTACACCCACCATGGGAAAGCAGTCCAAATATAACAAAGGGGATCAAAGATTCAAGGGCCGTTTTAGCTTTTCGAAGCGCAAAGCCTAACAAAAAACCTCCCCTGAAGAGGGAGGCTCCTTGTTCCTTTTCAGGAAAAAACTTATCCTTCGCGGTTTTTCCGTCTCATAATTCGGAGAAAATTCGTGCGTTTAAAGTCATTGCGATGCTCCACACAAAAACGCGGGTACACAAACTGTTTTGGAAATACCTTGATTTCAAATATATCATCACAGCCTTCAAGACAGCATTTGAAGGGCAAATCCATCACTTCTGTATAGTTGTGACGGAAGATGATATTCTTGGCTTCAATATTTTCAATATCTTTTTTCTGTTTTTGACGCTGCTTAATATCACGATGTAATTCACAATACTTCGCAATCGGATGGCCCCAAAATTCACGACCGCAACCCGGCTCTTGGCAAACTTTAAGCTTAATGCGCTTCTTCTTTTTATACTTCGGTAACTGCATAGCTGCTCCAAGAGGATGTTTTCTCGCCGTAAATTTAGCAAAAATTGAATTATTTGCAAATTCTAACCGACTGAAGTGAACAAAGAATCGACTAAAACGTTTACATACGAGGCAGTCATGATTCCCCATCACTATTTCAATGACCTCTTCGAGAAACAAGTATGAATGCATCTCAACTCCTTCCAAAATTTATGGTCTTTCTTCTTTTGCTTGCTTGGGGAACGATCCTTGCTAGTTGTGGTCAGCTCACCGAGAACGAGAGTCCTCCCCCATCCTTAAAGATGCATGTATTGAATGTGGGACAAGGTTTGGCCATTCTCTTTGAACATGAAGGGCACTTCGCACTTTTTGATGCGGGGCCTGATTCCATAGGTCTTGCGGATACGCTCTATGCTCGCGGTGTAAAAAAACTGGATTGGGTGCTAGTAAGCCACTGGCATAGGGATCATGCGGGTGGTTTGCTGGATCTTTCCGCTGGAAAAAATCCGAGACCCGAAATAGAAGCCCTATTGTATGGAAGCGATACCGCAGGCGTTTGGCTTCGTGATAGTGTTCTTTCTCTCGCAAAAAAGTGGGGAGCATTAGTGCGCTTAGTGGAACGCTCAGAAACATGGGACTTTGGAGAAAATTGGCATTTCCGAATCTTATGGCCTCCTTCCTATGGCCGGTGGGGAGAGAACAATGCAAGTACGGTGCTACAAGTGGATGACGGGGTTCTTTCCGCTCTCTTTACTGGAGATCTCGAAAAGGAGGGAGAAGCAAAGCTACTCTCGTTAGCCCCGACGCTTCACGCTGATTTTTTGCAAGTGGGACATCATGGATCCAGTCAGAGTTCGACACTCCCTTTTCTTGCCCAAATTGAACCTACAAACGCGGTTATTTCAGTGGGTAAAGACAATCCTTATGGTCATCCCACCTATTCTACTCTCCGAAAATTGACTTTAATTTTGGGAGATTCCACCAGAATATCGCGAACAGACACCCAAGGCTCGCTTTTTTGGGAATGGGCGTTTCAAATTGGCATTTGGAACCGAGGAGTTTTCTAAATTTACGACACATATGATGCATACTTTCCATATTCCCGTCATGGGAACCTGTTATACAGCCGATACACCGATTCGTTTGGCTCCCTTCGGAATTAATTCCGTTATTTCACTTGTGGACGATTTGCTTTTAGAACGTTTACGTTCTTATTATGCAAAGGAGTATCAACTTCCTTACGAGCCCATCCCCCACAATGACGAAGATGGCAGAGCACATCGCATTACTGCTTACTTGAATTTGGTGAACACCATTGTGCGCAATAAATTTGAAAAAATTCAAAAGCTTCCCTTTGCGAAAAAGAACGAAAAGGATCGCTACTTTGCACTCTTGCCCGAATCCAACCCTCTGAGAGCCCGGTATTTTGAAATGCTGAGTCTCCCCAATGGTGCAGAACGCAAAGCCATTGAAGAGGAACTCACTCTTGCCATGAAACCCGGGTCTATTGACGTGAATATCATGGTCAAACTGGATAGAATGCCATTGAATGCCGCTGGGGAACCCTATCCGGAAGAATTCAGCGATGCCAAAGCCGCTCTCCGTGGCTACGCCCTTTCTGATTTGGAAGATAGCGGTATTGTTTTCAGTGCGGGCATCAATCAAAGCTTGTATAACTACGTTTCTAAGTTCCGCGATTTTTACCGCGATACCAGCGGTGAGATTAAAAAGAAAATCATTGTCAAAATTTCTGATTTCCGCTCTGCACTGATCCAAGGAAAATTCCTTGCCCGCAAAGGGTTGGAAGTAAGCGAATACCGTATTGAATCGGGACTCAATTGCGGCGGTCACGCTTTTGCAAGCCAGGGACAGTTGTTGCCAACACTTCTCCGCGAAATTCAGGAGAAGCGAGACTCCCTCGTCGACCAGTTTAATGCCTCCATCGAAAAATATTACAACCTCATGGGTTGGGATTGCTGTTGCTTGTTAAAGGAGCGCAAACCAAGGCTCACCGTTCAAGGTGGTATTGGAACCTCTGGTGAAGACCGTCGTCTGCGCGAAAGCTATGGAATGGATGGCACGGGCTGGGGATCTCCGTTCCTTCTCGTGCGTGAAGCAAGTTTGCTGGATGATGATACCCGCAAACAATTGATGGAATCGACTGAGAACGAACTGTTTTTGAGCCATGCGTCTCCATTGGGCGTTCCGTTCAACAATATGCATACTTGCGGTTCTGAAGTGGCTCGTCTCAAAAATGTGGCAGCAGGTAAGCCTGGAATGCCTTGTTTCAAAGGATTCCTTCAAAATAATACCGAATTTACGGAACATCCCATTTGCCCCGCGTCGCACCAATATCAGAAGTTAAAGACTGAGCAAATTAAATCGATGGACATTAGCGAAAAAGAAAAAGCTACGATGTTAGAGCGCGTGTATGAGAGAGCTTGTATTTGCCATCAATTGGGCAATGCGGGCCTTATCGCACTCGGTCTCGTTCAGGCGGACAAAGCGCCTCAGGCCGTTTGTCCAGGGCCCAATATCGCCTATTTCAATCGTGAATATTCCTTAGAAGAAATGATTGATCATATTTATGGTCGCTCTGCCTCTTTGGTTTCTAAGGATCGCCCTCATATGTTCGCCCAAGAAATGCGTATTTATACGAACTGGTATAAAGAAGAAGTCGAACGATTTGATGGTAATTCTGATTATGGTAAATGGCTTGACACTGCCGCAGTGAATCTCTATGAGAGCATGGACTACTGTTTGAAGATCGCGGAGGAAAAACCATATCCAGATGAAAATCTCGCAAGTATTACCACCGCTGTGAACACCTATCGTCCACAAATTGAGGCGGCGCGTGCAGAACTTTCGATGAAATCGGTGGCTGTGGCCTAACGCTACGTCTTCGCAAAACCGATACGGGTCTGAAAATGGATCTGTGTCGGGTCGTTTGCGTTGACACCAAAAATATAAGCATGATAATTCGTATTCGGAAAACGAATGATATTCACGTTCCCATCAAAAGGAACTTGGGATAAATAATTCATTTGTATGGAACGAATGGGATGTTCTTTAATTTCCTGCAACGAAAGCGCATCCATTGCCCAATCTACATAGCGGCAATTATTCACATGTCTATTCATGTCAAGATCGCTATAACGGGCAAGTTTCGAAAGAACTAATTCAGGCGTTCCACTCACATCCAAAAGCTCCAGATTTTCAGAAATAGCCTGATGCTCCGGGAAAATGAGTGGTAAATAAGGGGCGGTTTCTGGATCTTCAGCCTTGCCCGTTTTTAGGTTTATCAACAACCACGAAGAAGTCGCCTGTGCAACCGCATTCCCTTGGGCGTCGAAAATAGAATAATCTTTAAGAAACACCTTATGATTGAAAAAACCCTTGGTCCAGGTAGAAATAGTTAAGTGCTCTCCCCAGACAGGAATGTGATTGATCCGAAGTTTAATGCGAGAAATGGCATACGTATAGCCATGCTGCACCATTTTCCAAATACCAAAACCATTTTGTTCTGAGTCCAAAACAGCCGATTCTTCCATGAATCTATAAATACTAGAAAGGCGGAGATGACTGGTATGATCGCAATCCGAAAAACGAACGGTAAATTCTTTAGTACTGATTTCTTGTTGCAATGGCATAAGGGTACCTCTAAAAATTGGTTTGCGAGAATGAAATCGAACGAGGTCGAGCTAGAAACACGAACACTTGTGCTTTAGCACGTAGTGAGAGTGATCCCTCATAGATGCCTTTGTGAAATGAGTGTGGAGCAGGAATGATTGTTGACCAAAACGAGTGCAGCGGGCATGCTTGCATGCCCATTGCCGAGTTGCATCAACAAGTGCGTAAGCACAAAAGTGGTGAATACTGGCTGTATTGATGCCTTTGGCATCCACTTCGGCGCCTCGATCATGATCCCAAACAAGTTTGCGATCGTAATGCTCGGCTTGAATGCTCTTCAGCACTTTGAATGACGACTGTTGCAAAAGCCGAGTACAATGGCAAAACTTGCTTTGGCATTGTTGAGGCTCAGCAACAGAACGAAGTTCACTATGGCGAAGTACCGCAGTCGATTTGTTGCGGTGTCACGTTGTTCCATCCTCACCCCTACGGGGCCGGAGATCGGCTCTGCGAAGCCTGATGTTCCCCAGAGGGAACCGGCTTCTGGTCATAGAAAATGAATTTTTAGAGGTACCCATAGAATTACTGCGCAAGTAAATGGCGAACGGAATGATTTGTGTATCGAAGACGCTTACTCAATATTTCTGCAAGGTTTTTCATTACCCGAAAACCAATATCCGGGTGAACATCCAGAAAACCCATAAATTGAGTCGTATCCAGCCTCAAAAAACGTGCAGAAGAGGTAGCGACAATACGAGCACTGTGTACGTCATCTTCAATCATTGCCATTTCACCAATAATGGCCCCTTGGTGTAAACGACAGGCTTCCTGAAAAGACTCTTCGCCAGGCACAGAAAACTGAACTTCAATGCTACCCTCACTGACAATATAAAACTGGTCGGTCTGAGTTCCCTCTTCAATCAGAATTTCACCCGCATCCAAATGCAACGGCGTCGCCAATAGGCTCATTTCCTTTAAAGAAGATTCCGGGATTCCCTTACAAAGATCCGAAGCCGCAAAAGTGGCTATGATCTGTGTTTCTGTATTTGTTTTCATATTATTAATTTAAATTGCAAAATATGATTTCGCATACTCCTTTCTCTAGTTTTATCGTGATCCCCCCAGTAAAACACTTTCAAGGGCGAGTTCGACTCCCCGGCTCGAAGAGTATTTCGAACAGAACACTCCTTTTGTCGGCCTTAGCGGAAGGAGAAACGCGTATTCATCATTTACTGGCAAGTGATGATACTCGCTACATGTGCGATGGTCTTCAGGCTTTAGGGGTTTCTGTGGTTCTCTCCGAAAATTTTTCGGAAGCGACAATCCAAGGGATGGCGGGGCCGTTCTGCGTAAAAGAAGCCGACTTATTTTTGGGAAATGCGGGTACCGCGATGCGTTCCCTTTGTGCCGCATCCACTCTTGGGGAAGGAAAGATCCGGCTTGCAGGGGAACAACGTATGACAGAGCGCCCGATTAGCGATTTAGTCGATGCGTTGCGCGTCATGGGGGCCTCCATTGATTATGAAACTACAGAAGGTTATCCTCCACTGCTGATTAATGCTCATGGATTAGCAGGGGGAACTGTTTCTGTTCGTGGAAACATTTCAAGCCAGTACCTTACTGCTCTTTTGATTAGTGGCCCTTATTGCCGAGAGCCTCTACATGTTGTCCTTAACGGAAACTTGATTTCGAAGCCCTATATTCAACTCACCATTGAAGCGATGAAAAATTTCGGGATTGATGTGGTGAATAAGAATTTCGAAGAATTTTTTGTGCCGAAGGGCATTTATCACTCTCCTGGAGATTTTGATGTGGAGGGCGATGCATCCTCTGCAAGTTACCTCCTCGCTGGAGCGGCGATTGCGGGCGGTCCCGTACGCGTTGAAGGTTTAGATAAAAAGAGTGCTCAAGGCGATGTAAAATTTGCGGAAGTGCTACGTCGTATGGGAGCAAAAATTACTACGGGAGAAGGTTGGATCGAATGCTCCGCGGGTACAAAACTCAAAGCGGTGGATCTTGATTTGAACGATATTCCTGATGCAGCGATGACCCTCGCCGTACTTGCTCTATTTGCTAGTGGAACCACAACGATTCGAAATATTGGAAGCTGGCGCGTTAAAGAGACGGATCGCATTGCAGCCGTTGCCGCAGAACTCCGCAAAGTGGGAGC
>DBTP01000057.1 GCA_002307115.1 Fibrobacter sp. UBA1313
GAAGAAATAGGAAACATTTCTAAAACAGGTCACATTGGCATTTTGGGCACTACAGGGACGGTTGCTTCTGGGAGTTATCCCCTTGAAATACAACATTTTTTTCCGAACTTGGCGGTTTCACAACAGGCTTGCCCCTTGTGGGTTCCTCTGGTAGAAAACGGACAATTGAATTCTGAAGGGGCTCGCTACTTTGTACACCAAGATGTATCCAAACTTTTAGCACAAGATCCTCAAATTGATACAGTTCTCCTTGCTTGTACACATTATCCTTTACTCGAACCCCTTATTCGTCTAGAGTTGCCATCACAAATCGCGCTCGTTTCTCAAGGGGAAATAGTGGCTTCCAAAACGGTTGAATACTTAAAGAAGCACCCGGAAATAGATTCAAAGCTCAAAAAAAATGGAAAAACGCATTTTTTTACTACGGATACCCCAGAATTTTTTGAAATGGGGGCTTCTTTATTTGGAGAAACTCAAATTTTTGCTGAATCATTGACTTTTTGATAATCAAATTATATCTTGCGGGGCAGAGAACGAACCTACTTAGGTCCGATCAGTTTTCTTTTATTTAAACGTCACCTTTTTTATGACTGGAAGAAAAAAATGCCAAAAACACAGATTAACCTTGAAGGATGGCAGGATTACCGCGGTAATATTACTGGGGCCTTGCTATACGTTGAAACCAGCCATCAGTCCATTGTTCCTGTCCGCGACCAACTGAATGAAAACGGTAAAGGTTGCTTTTTTGAGCCAAATTACGAGACAAGTACCTATGGGCTCATTAGCTGCTGCAATGCTAAGAACATGAATAGCATTGTCAAAAATAAATCTCGATACGTTTTGTTTGGTACTCGCTATGAAGGAATGAGTGCTTCGGACTTTAAGAACAAGTATGTGATTATGGGATATATGCGCATCGATAAGATCAAAGATGTTCGTACACGTCACATTCAGAAGTATATGGCCACTCCGGGGGCTACAGAACCGGAATGTATGCAGTTAGAAAAAGATATGGCTGTTTGGGGGCCAATGTATTTTGTGGCTCTTGAGGATAGTTTTGTTATTTCCGACGAACTTCTTAAGGAATGGGACTACAAGGGCCGCGCCACTCGCCAGTTGAAGGCCGTGTTTCGAGAAGAGCACTTGAATATCATTTTGGGCCACTTGAATTCTAAGAAGAACATGATCGAAGAGTATGTGGCAACCGTTGAAGAATACAAAGAAGCACTCGTCGAAAGCGATGGTGCTACCGAAAGTACTTAGCTTTTTTTATTTTGAACAAATTAATGCTCGGCGCGTCGAATGGCGTCGAGCATTTCTTTTACCGCGCGATCCATGCCGACAAGAGCGGCTCGCCCGATAATGCTGTGGCCGATATTTAATTCTTCAATGCCTTCAATAGACGCGATGTAACCCACGTTCCGATAGTTCAGTCCGTGACCGGCATTGACGCGCAGTCCGTATTTCCTAGCAAGAACAGTCATGTCTTGCATGGCGGAAAATTCGCGGTCGAGATCTTGTGCCGTACCCATATCAAAAGCGTTTGCAAAACGACCTGTATGGAATTCGACGAAGTCGGCACCCACTTTGCGAGCGGCTTTTACTTGATCTGTTTCCGCATCAATGAACACACTCACTGCAATATCATTGTTTTTAAGTGTTGTAATGACTTGACTTAAGTCCTCTATTTTAGCGGCAACATTCAGTCCCCCTTCTGTGGTAATCTCTTTTCTATTTTCGGGGACTAGGGTGACCATGTCTGGTTGAACGTCAATCGCAAACTGAACCATTTCTTGTGTAGGGGCCATTTCCATATTGAGATGTGTTGTGGTCACGCCGCGAAGAATACGAATGTCACGATCTTGGATGTGACGTTTGTCTTCGCGTAAATGAGCTGTAATCCCATGACAACCGGCAAGTTCTGCAAGGACTGCGGCGGCGACTGGATCTGGTTCACGGATTTTCCGAGCTTCGCGGATCGTCGCAATGTGGTCAATGTTTACACCTAACTTGACTGCCATGTTCAACTCCTATTCGCCAGCGGCGATAACATTAGAAAGGTTGACGATTTCTGTCCCTTGTACAGAAGTTTTCTCTTTAAGATCTTTAACGACTCCTAAGGATTCCTCTGTAAGAGGAAGTACCAATACAGCACTGCCTGTACGGGTAGCAGACCATAACCCATCGCTAATATACTTTTCCAAAGAGACCTTTGTTGCATAGGGGGCTATTTGTTTGCATGTCATACTGAAATTTTTGCAAGCTTCTGGAACTTTTGAATAACGATTCTGTGTCAAATCTAGAAACCACCGTTGGTGTTCGCTGATGGGTTTGAAAAGAGCATTGAGAAGATTGCGGTGTTCGACGGCGCGTTGACCCATGCGTGTCGCCACCCCTACTGCATTTGGAATTCTGCTGAACGCGTTTTCAATTTTTTCCTCAATAGCTTTTTCTGTATGGTGAATGCAAATCGCATCTTGAGCGAGCCGGTTTTCTTGGAGGGAATAAGATTCCATCGGGAGCCAGATAACCAGTTCCTTATTTTTTAATCGATCGAGATCGTAAAATAGACTCGGAGGTGCCTGAAATGGAGTGATTAAAAGAGCGTAATTAAAAGGCAGTTTGTTGAGAGCATCTAGAGAGGCTAATGTCAAGGTATCCACCATAAAGGCTACGGCTATTTGAGAGGCGCTATCAAGGAAAATTTCCGAAATACGTAGTTCTATTTGGAGCGTATCCCCATCGGGGGTTCTAAAATCAAAGTTCACGGCATTCGGTTTGGAAAGTTCTTCCATGCGAAGCACCCGACCTTGTTGCTTTTCAAGATGCTTTTGTGCTCGTAACAAATAATTGGGTAAGGAAATTCCTTTTCCCACCATCCAAACTTCTCGGTTGGATTTTCTTGCAGGGATCACTTTAATGACAGGGATTGAATTTTTTAACTGGTCTATATAAGGAAGGGTATCTTTTGGGATTGTATCTGTGACTTCAGGAGAACTCTGAAATTGAGAAAGAAATGAAATTTGTGGAACAGCAAAAAAATGAGGAACAACGTATCCTACGAAGAGTAGAACGGTCACTAAGGAAAGAAAGATAATTAAGTGTCGTAATTTTCTCATGCAGGACAAATATAACTAGATTGACGCCGTATGCCTATCCTATGTGCCTTGGTCGGAGCTACCGGTGTCGGAAAAACAGAACTTGCTGTAATGCTTGCAAAGCATTATGGGGCAGAAATAATTTCTTTTGATTCTAGACAAATATATACGGGCTTTTGCATAGGTACAGCACAGCCAACGATTGAGGACCGTAAACAAGTGGTTCATCATTTCGTTGACTTTTTGCCTCCCTTGGAGAGTTATTCGGCGGGGCGTTTTTGCAAAGAGGTAAAGGAGCTACTTGAAAATACTTCGCAAAAAAAATACGTGCTCGTGGGTGGAACAGGGATGTATTTACAGTCTCTGATTGAAGGGCTTCCCGAAATTCCTCCAATTTCAGAAGATGTTCGCACAATGCTTTCTGCTCGGTTAGAACGCGAAGGCTTGGAAACGTTGTACAAGGAAGCCTGTGAAAAAGATCCGGAAGCAATGACAAAAATTTTTGCAAGTGATAAACAAAGGATTCTGCGGACGTTAGAAATTTGTACGCAAACGGGCCAGAAGTTTTCAGATATCCGAAACAATCGTGTGGGTGGCCTTGGTAAGATCAAAACTTTTTGGCTTGACCGCCCGAGACAAGTATTGTATGCAAACATTGATGAACGTGTTGTTAAAATGGTTGCCGCTGGATGGATTGCGGAAGTAGAAGCCCTTTTGAATACGATTCCCATAGACGCTCCTGCTTGGCAAAGTTTAGGATATAGAGAATGGGCCGATCATTTGTGCGGAAAGAAAAGTTTTGATGAAGTCCTTATGTCTGTGCAACAAGAGACTCGGCGGTTTGCCAAACGCCAATTGACGTGGTTTAGACACCAGACAGAGGCGACTCGATTCGAAATCGAGGGCTCTGTAGTGGGCCTTTTGGAGCAAATAGAGGCTCTTTTAGAGTGATTTTGCCAAAAGGCTACTGAAAATCCAAATTAAGACTGTGGACAATCTGTTTGTAAAACGGCCCTTTAGAGCGAATATTTGCGGTAAAACCTGTAAATTGTTAAAAAAACAAGAAAAATGATTTTTTTTATAAAAATCCCTTGCAAACCGGAATGGGATTTCTACAATTGGCCTCACTTCCGGACGAGAG
>DBTP01000061.1:0-9543 GCA_002307115.1 Fibrobacter sp. UBA1313
CAACCGTGAAAATGGTCTCTGTGCTCCAGTGTCAGCTCCCTGATGCGAAAATAGGTTCCAGAAGAGTAGTTTCGGATGACATTCTGAAATCCTGGGGTTACTCGCGTCCAGAGCGTTAATAAAAAGCGTTGAATACAAAAAGCTCCGATTTCTCGGGGCTTTTTTTAGTGTCTTTTTTAGTATTTTTCACACATGAGAAAGATTAAAGGTTTTACTCCGTTCTTGGGTCTTGTTTTCACCCAAGTTGCCGCTGCTGCAGGTATGATGGCTTTACTTCAGCTCCTTCTTTTTCGCGAATTACCAGCCTCTGAATTTTCTTGGTTCCGCTATGTTTTAGAACTTATTGTCCTATTACCTTTCATTTTGGTCCCCACTCCGGCGGGTCATTTTTCGGATAAATATCCCAAAGAAAAAGTGCTTCGTGTGACCTCCTTGGTGGCACTTCCGATGACGGTTTTAGTTGCGGTGTCCTTTTATTTTGGTTCTTGGCCGGTCGTGTTTGCTTCCACTCTGTTACTTTTCTCTGTTTATGCATTCCATAGCCCCGCAAAGTATGGGTATTTGCGTGAATTGGTCGGTGTTCGCTACCTTTCTGTAGGTACCGCTTTTCTTACGGTATTTTCCATTTGTGGTTTTATTGTGGTTGCAGTGGGTATTTCGTATGCTTTCCAGGCATTGATTCCTGTGGGAATTGTGGATACGGCTCAAATTATGAATCGCGTGTTCCCCTTGTCTTTAGGGGTGTTTGGTTTGGGAATTATTTCTTTTATTTGTGCCATGGCTTTGCCTGAAATTGGCTGCTATGACCCCGAACTTAAATTTCAATGGGAAAAGTATTTTCAGTTAAATTTTGCGACTCGCAAACTTCGAAAACTTTGGCAGAACCAATCTTTGCGTCAGTCCATTATTGGTCTTTCCATGTTTTGGGTCATCGTTCAGATGATTGTTTTGGTTTTCCAAGAACGCTATGAAACGGGCGGACATGCAGGCATGATTTTTGGTTCGGCTGTTTTGCTTAGTGCGGTGGGTTTAATTTTTGGTTGTATTTATGCCTCAAGGATGTCCCGAGCATTTATTGAAACGGGACTTATTCCCATGGGAACTGCGGGTGCATCGGTTTGCATTTTCTTAATCCCTGTGTTCATGGATTACCCGGTAGTATCGACGATTCTGCTCGGTGCTTTAGGGTTCTTTGGTGGCGTTTTTGTAGTTCCCATGACAGCCTCTTTGCTTTATCAGACTAAACCGCGTTCTGCAGGTCACGTGGTTTCATTTAATAATGCGGTTCAACATACGGTACTATTGGTTTTTTATGCGGTGACGATTCTGTCTATTCGTTGGTTAAATTTTACTCCAGGGAAGTTATTTTTTCTTTTGGGTGTTATCTGTTTGGTGGGTACAATTTGGGCTATTGCCGCTTTACCTCAATCCTTGTTACGCCAGTTTTTAAAGGGCATTCTCTCCAATCGTTATCGCTTGGATGTCCAAGGGGCGCAAAACGTTCCCTGGGAAGGCCCCGTTCTTCTTTTAGGGAATCACATTTCTTATATCGATTGGGCTCTTTTGCAGATGGCTTGTCCGCGTCCACTCCGTATTGTTGTACGTCGGCAAACTTTTCAAAAATGGTACATTCGTCTCCTATTAAATCACATGAACGCGATCATTTTAGATCCCAATGACACTAAGCCTGCCATGCAGCTTGCTCATGAGGCATTGCTCCGTCGTGAAGCCGTCGCGATGTTTCCAGAAATTGCCCTTTCGCAAACTGGTAATGTAAACAAGTTTCGTTTGGATTACAGCTCTGTGATACCTGATGTGGAAGGGCTTATTTTAGTTCCATTTTACGTTCAAGGTTTGTGGGGGAGTGCTTATTCGCTCGCTTCTGCCCGTTATCAGGAAAACGTTCGGAGATCCGGTGCTCGTTCTGTAACTGTTGCTTTTGGTACCCCGCTCTCCCCAGAGACGCTTCCGGTCGTTGTCAAAAATCGTGTTCAGGAACTTTCCATTGTTGCATGGACCTCTTATATTCGCACGTTACGTCCGCTTGCTCAAAGTTGGCTCCGCACAGCTCTTCGTGTGCAAAGTTCTCCTTCTGTATTCAGCCCGGATGGAAACCACCTTTCGGGTACCGCTTTGGTGGCGGCCTGTCTTACCTTTGGCAATAAATTCGAAAAAATCTGTGTCAACGAACAAAATATCGGTATCTTGCTTCCCCCATCGGGACCTGGTATTATTGTGAATCTCGCTTTACTTCTCAAGGGAAGAACGGTGGTCAATCTGAACTATTCTAGTTCTGCAGAAACCATGGATATTTGTTGTGAACGGGCAGAGATTAAAACCATTATTACGGCGCATGTCTTTGTAGACAAAATGAAGGCCCGAGGGCTTCGTCTCGAAATTTTGGAAGCGCATTACCATGTGATTTATATGGAAGATCTCAAAAAAGAGGTTTCCAAACTCTCCTTGTTGCGTAATTTTGCGCGTGCTCGTATTCTCCCTGCTTGGTGGATTGAGTTTTGGGATTTCAAGAAAGTGACACTCGATGATGTGGCTGCTATTTTATTCAGTTCGGGTTCGGAAGGGACGCCTAAGGGTGTGGAACTGACTCATTTTAATTTTATGGGTAACATTAAGCAGTGCGAAAGCGTGCTTAATCCAACGAGTGATGATGTGATGCTCGGTATTTTACCGCTCTTTCACGCCTTTGGTTTCTCAATCACAACCATGATGTGCCTAGTGGAAGGGATTCCGTTGGTGGCTTATGCAGATCCAACAGATGCAAAAACGATCGGCCGCCTTTGTGCCGAATTTAAAGTTACTGTCATGGTGGGTACCGGAACATTCCTTCGCATGTATGCGATGAGTCGTTATGTGCATCCATTGATGTTTGCTCATTTGCGCGCTGTGTGGGCGGGTGCAGAAAAGATTCGTGATGAGGTTCGTAGTTTATATCGCACGAAGTTTCAAAAAGAAATTTACGAAGGCTTTGGTACCACAGAAACAACCCCTGTGGCAGCAGTGAACGCTGTGGATACGCTTCTGGATGATTTTCAAACAGTGCAGCAGGGTAACAAACCTGGTACTGTGGGGACTCCGCTTCCGGGAACTCAGTTCCGTATTGTGAACCCAGAAACCATGGAAGAACTTCCAATAGGTGAAGATGGATTGATTCTTATTGGGGGTGCTCAGATTATGAAGTGCTACCTAAAGGAACCGGAACGTACTGCGAGTGTTATTGCTGTGATCGACGGAAAACGTTGGTATAAGAGCGGTGACAAGGGACATGTTGATGAAGATGGTTTTGTGACCATTGTGGATCGTTACAGTCGATTTGCAAAAATCGGTGGTGAAATGGTATCCTTGGGTGCTGTGGAATGGAAAATATCGGAATCTCATATTATGGAAGACACCGATGATTTCTGCGCCGTAGCCGTCCCCGATCTTACCAAGGGAGAACGTGTCGTTCTTCTCTATCATGGCGATTTGGATGTCGAAGAAATCAAAGTTCGACTGCGTAGTATTAAAATGGAACCATTGATGATTCCGTCCTTTATCTTAAAAGTGGATAGTATTCCAAAATTGGGTTCTGGAAAGACTGACGTGATGACGGCGAAGGATATCGCTCAAGAAATTATGGAATCGGGTAATAAGTAATTTCTAAACTGGGGCGAAGTTTCAGACTTCCAAAATATTGTTCATAAAAAAAGCGCAACCTACTGGCTGCGCTTTTTGCAAATCTTACGTTCCCTATTTCATGTCCTTCTCGCCCATGTACTTGAAGTACACTCCACCCAGTGGGGGGAGCTGAATATCTACGCTTGAAGAACGGTTTTGCCAAGCCACATCTTGGGTTTGGATTTGCCCGTTATTCCCAACGTTACTACCACCCCAGAAACCGGCATCAGAGTTAAAGATTTCCTTCCAAACGCCGCGTGCAGGGGCACCCAAGCGATAAGGAGCGCGGGGTACAGGAGTAAAGTTGAAAACGCAGAGAATTTGGGCTCCATGAGCATCTTTGCGAACAAAGCTCACGATAGAATTATCGGCATCATCACACCAAATCCATTCAAATCCATCGCTGTGGTGATCCACTTCCCAGAGTGCTGATTCTTGCTTATAGAGATTACTCAAAGCCTTGAACATCTCATGCAACTTTCCATGGGGTTCCCAGCTCAACAAATGCCAATCAAGAGACTGTTTTTCATTCCATTCACGGAATTGTCCGAAATCATTACCCATAAAGTTGAGCTTTTTACCCGGATGCGCATACATGAATGCGTAAGCAATGCGGAGGTTCGCAAATTTCTGCCAGTTATCACCAGGCATTTTGCAAAGCATACTGCCTTTACCATGAACCACTTCGTCATGACTTAACACCTGAATAAAATTTTCAGAATAGGCGTAGATCATACTGAACGTGAGCATGTTGTGGTGGTATTTGCGGTGAATAGGCTCGTGAGACATGTAGGTCAAAAAGTCATTCATCCAGCCCATATTCCACTTGTAATGGAATCCAAGGCCGCCACGTTCTGGTGGGCGAGTAATACAGGGGAAACTGGTGGATTCTTCAGCAATAAGAATGGCGTGAGGGGCGAGACGTCCCATGATGCTGTTCAAATGCTTCAGGAATTCAATCGTATCGTAATTGATGTTCCCGCCATCTTTGTTCGGCACCCATTCTCCTGCTTTTTTACCATAATCCAGATAAAGCATACTTGCGACAGCATCCACGCGTAAGCCATCGCAATGAAATTCGCGGAGCCAATACATGGCGTTCGATATCAAAAAATTCGAGACTTCTTTGCGACCTAAGTTAAAAATGTAGGTGCCCCAGTGAGGGTGTTCGCCTTGGCGTGGGTCTGCATGCTCGTAACAAGCGGTACCGTCAAAACGGCCGAGTGCATGCGCATCTTTCGGGAAGTGGGCAGGAACCCAGTCCAGAATGACTCCGATTTCATTTTGATGGCAAAGATCTACAAAGCGGCGGAATTGATCTGGCGTTCCATAACGGCTACTGGGGGAGTAATAACCCGTAACTTGGTACCCCCAAGATTCATCCAAAGGATGCTCCGCGACAGGCATAAATTCAACGTGAGTGTATCCCATTTCTTTAATGTAGGGGATCAATTGATCTGCAAGTTCGTCCCAGTTTAAAAATCGCTCTGGATTGTTGGGGTCGCGTTTCCAAGATCCGGGATGTACTTCGTAGATATTCATGGGTGAGCCAAAAACGCGAGTGGCGTAATGGGTATCCATGTACAACTTGTCGTCCCATTCATAGCCATCCAAATGGGCAGTGATAGAGGCCGTTGCAGGGCGGAGCTCACTCCATTTTGCTAGGGGATCGATTTTAGTGATTAAGGAACCTTCAGGGGTGTGAATCTCAAAACGATAAAGTTCACCTTCACCAAGATCTGGGATAAATATTTCCCAAATTCCTGTGGAACCTAACATTCGCATAAAGTGGCGGCGACCATTCCAAGTATTAAAATTACCCACCACAGAAACGGATTTTGCATTCGGTGCCCAGACTGCAAATTGAATGCCTTTAAATCCTTCATGTTCCATGAGGTTTGCGCCTAATTTGCGATACAACTCATAGTGTGTGCCAGCACCAATCAAGTGGCAATCAAATTCTGAAAGAACAGGGAGAAATGCATAAGGGTCTTTTACTGTGTATTTAACGCCGTTGGAAAGAGTGATATTCAGATTGTAAAAGAAGGCTTCGAATTCTACATCAAGAGTGGCTTCAAAAAATCCCGTGTCTCCCAGCTTAATAAAATCAAAAATGAGAGTTTCCGGTTTAGGTGCTTCGGCTTCTTTTTGTTTGGTCGATTTCTTTCCTTTTGCCGTTTTTTCAATTATTTGGAGAGGTTTAGCAGGGAAAATAGTTTCACCGCTAACAAAGATTGCGTCGGGTTGGTAGGTACGAATTACTGTTTTTAGACCACGATCAGTTTCCAATGGATGAATTCCCAAAAAAGCAAAAGGATCTTTACAATTGAAGTTCCAAAGGGATTCCATTTGTTCATGGGTAAGAGACGTAAATTGTTGCCAATCCATTGAGTTCTCGTAGGTTAAAGAGGTTTCCTAAAGATAATCTAAAAAAAATGGATAAATCACCAAAATTCGGCGGTTTTTTCCCTAAAAATTCGATTTTTTGAGCCCTTGAATTTCAGGTGTATTTAAAAGAAAGAAACCCTCTCTTGCGAGAAGGTTTCTTACGGGATAGACGAGGATCGAACTCGCAACCTCCGACGTGACAGGCCGGTGCTCTAACCAAATTGAGCTACCACCCCAATGGTAACTATGGGCGATAACGGATTCGAACCGCTGACCCGCTGCTTGTAAGGCAGCTGCTCTGAACCAGCTGAGCTAATCGCCCTTATTTCTTTCGATCTTTGCCACCCCAGAGAATTCCGATTGGAATTACTACCAGGTATGCAAAAATCAAAATAATCGGTGCGACTGTCAGTGATACAGGATTCTCTGCAGGACCTTGAGCGAGACAGACGTATCCGACCACGAGCAGCAATAATCCGAGGGCAATCAAGAGTATGTTCTTTTTATTTTCCATCGTCTTACCTACTGAACGTTACCACCAATATGGTAGGCCAAATATATGAAGCTGAAAAGCGGTTGTCAAGGGATTTTTAGCAAAAAAGCGCAAATTTTTAATATTTTCCCTGAGTTGGAGTTGCTTGTCCTGCCGCTAATGCGGCCGCGGGATACTTCACGCGGGTATGGAACGTTCCCTCCATACTTTGCACGAATGCCTTTTCGAGTTTAGCAAGATCTTTCACAGACAAATTGCTTTCAGCAAACTGTCCTTCTGCAAGGCGAGCCGCAATCGTTGTGTGAATCATGCTTTCCAATTTTTCCTGATTTGCATCCGTCATGGCCCGACTTGTCGCTTCTATGCTATCGGCTAGCATCAAAATAGCACTTTCTCGAGTTTGTGGACGGGGGCCTTTGTAGCGGAATTCATCAGGGTTGATTTCGCGATCCGGGAATTGTTCTTTTGCCGCGAGATAAAAATATTGGATAATGTTATCACCATGATGTTCCGAAATACCGGAAGCGACTAATTCTGGGATCTTATATTCTTTTGCAAGAGACTTCCCTTGTTCCACATGATCCACAATGATTTTCATGGATTGGAAAGGGTTCAGTGCCTGGTGAGGATTAAGGCCTTGCTTTTGATTTTCGGTAAAGAATTCGGGACGCATGGTTTTGCCTATGTCGTGATAGAGGGCCATTACTCGAACTAATAAGGAATTGGCCCCCACAGCATCGGCGACTTTTTCACCCAAATTGGCAACTTGAATACTATGATGGAAGGTCCCTGGTGCAAATTCAGAAATGCGTTTAAGTGCAGGTCTGTTGAAATCGGACATTTCCATGAGCGTAAGGTCTGTAGTGATTCCGAAAACTTTTTCTGCTATATGTATTAATAGAACCGATGAAATCGCTGAACAAAAAATAAGATTAACACAACCGGCGATAAATGTGGGATAAAAAATATCCCATTCCAGGCGATTACGAAGTAAAAATAGAATACAAAGAACAACGGCAAGCGCTACTATGCTTGCAAGAATACTCCAAATAAATTGTGCTCGATAGCGAATGCGGACTAAACAATGAAGTGCTGTCCAGCAAACGACAAAACTACAAACGGTGATGGCTAGGTCATACCCTGCAAGAATGCCTAAGAAAATGGAAGAGAAAGCGGCAAAAATGACACCCATGCGGCGATCATAAAGAACCGTGGCGATAATTGGCGCAAGGCTGAAGGGGTACAACCAAATCAGATCTAAATCTTCTGGCAATGAGGGATTAAGGTGTTGGATGGAACCCGAAACATTGTGAATCAACCAAAGCGATAAAAGCTGCAAAGTGGCGAGAATGATGATTGCCCAAATTTGCCCAGGCTTTTTAAACAAATAGTCTCCAAAAACCAGAAAATAGAGAAAAAATATACTCACGATCAAAATCGTCATTATGATTTGCCCGTAACTGGCGGTGAGTGCGCGGGACCCTTCTTCTTTTTGGAGTGCGAGTTGGAGGGCTTCAATTTTTTCTAAAGCATCCTTAGTGATAATGGACCCTTGAGTGACAATTTCCATGCCGCGAGGAACCATCCCTTTGGATGCATTCACTTGTTCTTGGGCGATGGTCCTTCGATGATTGGTTTCTTTTTCTAGGTAGAAAACATTGGGGAGGGTAAATACATACAATGCTTCATAAAAAGCACTCTGCAAGCCCTGGTTATGAGCGAAGGGAAGTTGTAGTTCGGCAAACGTTTCATCAATTCGACGTTCTCTAGGTTGGATGCGGCTCGCATCAATTTTGTGCTCCTCATTATTTTGTACAAAAGAAACCTCTGTTTTTGTGTAAGGGATGAATTGAATCTCCTGCACATTATAAGTTTCGCGGAACAATTGAACGCTCGTATTCGTATTCGCAATGAGTGTGTTGGATACTCCGTTTTCGAGCATCCGGTTAAAGGCTCGTTCCAGAGAGTCTCTCGCTCGGGAACTTTGACTTAATTGTTGCACGGCGGTGGTGGAAAGACGTTTGGTAAGGGCATGAAAAAGTTGAGATGCCTGTTGCACCTTTACTTGGAGGGTATCTTTTCCTGTTTCTTTGGAAATTTCTGCTTGGAGGGCACCGTAGTGAGCGAGTTTGGTCAGATATTGTTTGAGATCTTCAGAAATGCGAGTGGTTTCATCGTGATTGAATTCAAAAACGGCATATACTTTATCTGCTGCGCGTTCCTTTTCACTTTCTATTTCCTGGGTAGATTTAAGGACATCAAAGGAAATAGGGGCGATAATCGTTCGGGTGCTCATTTGTCCTAAATGAGGAACTTCCGCTTTTTGGGCTAAATTTTTATCTGGAAAAAGAATCGCAGCGATTAAGGCTACGAGTATCCATCCGATGATGATGTGCATGTGAGCTGTTTTCTTTTTCATATTCCTTTCCCCTTTTTCTCGTAAGCGGAAATAATGTCTTTAACCAATCGGTGACGGAGCACGTCAGTGGCTTGAAATTCAATTTGTGCGATTCCCTGAATTTTGACGAGAAGTTTCATTGCATGGGATAATCCCGATATTTCACCTCTCGCAAGATCCACTTGTGAAGAATCTCCGGTAATGATAGCTTTGCTGTGGGGCCCAAGACGTGTCAGAAACATTTTCATTTGGGCTACAGTGGTATTTTGAGCTTCATCTAGAATAATAAACGCCCTTTTTAGGGTTCTTCCTCTCATATAGGCGAGAGGGGCGACTTCAATGGCCCCCAATTCTTGGTAATGTCGTAATTTTTCTGGGGGAATCAATTCGGTGAGGCTATCTTGAATAGGTCTTAAATAGGGGGCAATTTTTTCTTTGAGATCCCCAGGGAGGAATCCTAAAGATTCTCCCGCTTCGACAGCAGGGCGAACTAAACAAATACGTTCTGCTTCGTGATTTTCAAGACTTGCGACCGCGAGAGCTACTGCAAGGAATGTTTTTCCAGTACCTGCTGGTCCATTGGCAAATA
>DBTP01000061.1:9935-17537 GCA_002307115.1 Fibrobacter sp. UBA1313
TCAGTCAACCGTTCCAGCCAATTTTTGGTGATGTGAGTGCCATTTTTAGCGGCAAGCTTCACTTGATCCAAAAAAGAAAGTGCTCCTGTGAGATCGCTTTTCCCATCACGGGCGACAATAGTAAGTCCTGAAAAACGACTTTGTATATCAACACAAAAACGGTTCTCCACCATGCGGAAAACCGTCTCGTTTTCTCCAGACAGGAGCCTTTTCAACTCGTCTGAAATTGAATAGCGTATGGGTTCGCTCATTCCCCGGCTTGTTCGTCCGGTGCAATCCCCAGTTTACTCTTTGCTTCAAAAATATCACGACGAAGATTGTGGTTCTCTTCGGTCACGGTCACAGCTTCTTTTTGGGTATCTTTCAACTTATCATCGTCAATTACTTCTTTCTTTACCGTGGTTGTAGTACCGTCTGCATTACGAGTGACACTTTCTTCTTCACCAACAGAACCACTACCACCCGAAGATCCAGCACAACCCATAAAGAAGATTACGCTGAAAGCTGCAAGGACGAGTTTCCAATTTTTCAAAAGAGACATTATTCGAGCTCCATTCAATTCATTTTGACCAAAATATATATAGAAAGAAATGCAAAAAGTTAAAAAAACTAAATTTTATACATGCATTTAGATGAAAATTTGCCTACTCGTTATTCCCAAGTCTTCGTTTCTTCGGGTGTAGGAGAAACGGCGGCGGCAGTCTATGCTGATAGACGCTCCCAGTTGTTACAAAAGATGGATTCTTTCGGTGTTTTTGCGGGTGTCCCTAGGGAGCCCGGCTCGGAAGAAGCTTTCACCAGTACTTGGAGTCGCTTTGTTCAAGATCCGGCCTTTTTATTCCTTACAGGGATTAACCAGCCCGGTTGTTATCTTCTTTTGGACCCTTTGGCCAAAGATCCTCTGAGACGGGAAATTCTTTTTGTCCCTCCGAAGGATGCATCGAAGGAGTTTTGGTACGGACTTCGAATTGGATTCTCTGAGAATTTGGACGAAATTCGCCTTTTAACGGGCATTAAAACGATTTTGTCTGTCGAGCATTTTTGGACTCTGTTGCAGGAACTTTCGACTTCCTATCGAGGTTCTCTCCAGCATGCCTATGCTTTTTGTTTGGAATTTACCACTCAGACGGGTGACTTGAAACGTTTCCGGGGGGATCATAACGATACTTTTGCTGAAAAGGCGGCCTCTGTTTTTTCAGAACAGGGGCTCGAATTCAGGTCTTTGGCTCCCTTGCATTTTGATCTTCGCGTGGTGTTAGACGCGGGACGTATTGCCGCTGTGAAAAAGGCCCAGGAGTGGACTCGGCTCGCTTTTGAGGAAACCCTTCGCGAGATCCCGAGGCTAAAAAACGAACGGCAATTAGGCTTGAATTTGGATTATCGAATGCAGAGTTTAAGTGATGGTGATCTTGCTTTTCCTACGATCATCGCTGGTGGACGCAATGCTTGTTGCCTTCATTATGCGAAAAAAGATGAACCTCTCCGTAAGGGCGATTTGGTGTTATTGGACTTTGGAATTCGCTCGGGAACTCAGCACAGCGATATTTCGAGAACGATCCCTGTTTCTGGGCAATTCGATCCTTTGCAGAGACTTCTTTACCAGATCATTTTAGATGCCCAAGAATTTCACCAAGCGCAGGTGAAGCCAGGTGTCCTCCTTAAAGAATTGGACATCAATGTCTGGGAGTTTATCCAAGAGGCCCTTGAAAGTCGATTTGTCTCTTTGGGCGGCCGTTATCAATTGGAGTATGAACTTCGCCCTCATGGGGTGAGTCATCTTATTGGGGAACAGGTTCATGAAGGAGATCCCTTCCGCTGTTACTCTGAAATACCGTTGGTTCCGGGGATGATGATTTCCAATGAACCGGGCATTTATGGTCATTTTGAGGCTTTTTTGGAAGGTATTCATTATGACCAATGGATTGGGATTCGTATTGAAGACGATTTGTTGATTACGGAGAATGGGTGTGAAAACTTGTCTCAAGGTATTTTGAAATCCATTGATGCACTCGAATCGGCCATGAGACAAGTGCCATCCTTGGAGTAAGGGAATGGGGATTTTCTAAACTTTGGTAAAAATGGAATATACGATGAATTTAATATCCAGAATTACATTGTTGAGTTTGCTTGCTGTCGCATTCAGTTTTGGCATGATGAACGAATATGGTGTTATTCCTAAGATGCTCCAGTTGGATGTCTATGGGGATTATGTCTCCTACGACAAGGGGTATCATGATAAGGATGCTTATAGTCTCAGTGATAGTTCTGATGAGTCTCAGATAAACTTGATGCCTACCATCCGTTTTCAGATCGTTAAGGGTTTGGAGCTTTCTCTAATGTATCCGATCCGCGATGATGGTCTCAAAAGTTCGACTGGCGTGTGGGGCCCAGTTTTTGGCATCAAGTATGGCTCCTCTATTTCCGCAGGTTTCTTTGAGATTGTGTTCCCCGCAGGGGCCCATGATTTATTAGGGAATGGAGAAGATCCTCAACCGGCGCTTGTATTTGGTGGCACGAACTTCTACGGTGGTGCTGCTTCTGCTTTTGGTGTGCGAATTCACTCTTGGTATTTTTGGGATTTTAACGATTATTCTGCCGACAAATTTTACTTTTTGCTCCGCCCCGAATATGATTTAGGGAATGTGCGCATCGGTCTAGGATTTCCGATGGAGTTCTATTTTGGCAATGATTCCCACTGGATGGATAATACTCCCGGTCGCGTGCGTGCGATAGGCAAGGATACAGGGGAAGATGAGTTTGGTTATGCGGGTGTTATTTCCGTAGAACCTAAATTGACATTTCAAGTCAGTCCTTTTGAAATTGAACCTAGCTTTTCCATTCCACTTTGGAAATTTGCTGGGGAATCAACCACTCTCTTGTATGGGTTTACTTTGGGCGTTTCCGCTCGAATGAATTTGTTTTGATTTTGATTATAGCTTGCCAAGCTTTTGTGCTAGGTTATAGAGGTATTCATGTGGAAAACTAAAGGAACTATTCCTTATTTCATTTCGATGTTTGCATCAACATTTGTATTGATGGGACATTTTATCTTCACGCAAATGGTGATTGCGGATACTTATGCTGCGGATGAATTTCTTTTAGAAAGCGCCCTACTTCAAGGGCTATTTCTTTTGCCATTTGTTTTCATGATTGTTCCGGCGAGCTTCTTGTCGAATAAATTTCCTAAAAGTCGGGTGATTACTTGGACTTCTGTAGTAATGGCTATCGCCATGCTTTGTATCGCTATTTTTTACACCTTAGGTTTTGCTCAATTGGGTTATTGGTTTACGTTGCTTTTGGCGGCGGCTTTTGCGGTGCATAGTCCTTCGAAGTATGGTATTTTAAAAGAAATGTATGGAACAAGGCATTTGGGCTATGTCAATGCTTATTTGCAGGTGTTTTCAGTAGCGGCTCTGATTTTTGCCTCTTGGATGATGTTTTTTGGCCTTGCTTTTGGTCGCTCTGCTTTTAATAGTATTCCCACCATTACTGAACTTTTGTCGAAAACAGTGGCTTTGCCGTGGATCTTATTTGGTGCAAGTGTCGTTGGCGCTGTGTTTGCTTTCTTTATTCCGAAGGTGGGTCGCGAATACGCTTCTATGAAGATGCCTTCGGCGGTGCATACCGTGAAGTCTACTTGGGCGAATCCGGTAGTGCGCGCTTGTATCGTCGGTCTTTCCGTTTTCTGGGGCATGGCACAGGTATTTGTACTTGTGTTCCAGGATACATCGAATTCTGCTCATTTGGCAACTTTGAAAGATTGTTTGGCCTTTACGCTATTGGGACTGATTATTGGTTCCTTTCTGGTGGCTCGCGCCTCTCGTGACTTTATTGAAACGGGAATGGTGCCTATGGGTGCTTTAGGGACTTCTCTTTGTATGCTGTTTATTCCCTTTACCGTTCATCCGATTTTGCTTGCCATTTTGTTTTGCCTGACAGGTTTTTTTGGGGGTGTTTTCATTGTCACTCTGAATTCACTGCTTCAATATTATACAAGGCCTACCAACTCAGGCCGCATTCTTGCGGTGAATAATTTGTTGCAAGTGGTGGCGTTAGGCATATTTTTGGGATTGGATTATATTGTCTTACGTTTTACATCGATAAAAACACAGCACCTTTTTCTTGCTCTTGCGGTGATTTCTTTCGTGGGTTTTGCCTATGCGATTCGTAAGCTCCCTCAGGCATTGCTTCGTATTCTATTGCGAGCCTTTTTTAGCCGTTACAAACTGAAAGCACTGGGCGTTGAACATATTCCTCACGAAGGCCCCATTCTTTTGGTGGGCAATCACTTTAGTTTTATTGATTGGGCGGTACTTCAAATGGCAAGCCCGCGTGCGCTTCGCGTGGCAAGCAACAAAGATCATTTTGAAAAGTGGTATTTGCGTTGGGTTCTCAAACGCCTCGGTATGATTCGTATTCATCGAAAAAATCCAGATGCTGCGATGAAAACTATTCACGATGCTCTTATGAATGGCGAAGCGGTCGCGGTATTCCCCGAAGGGGAAGTCGCTAAGTCCCCTCATATTGGGCCGTTTATGTTAGATTTTTCAAGTGCCATTAAGGATACTAACGCTTCTATTATTCCTTTTTATATTCAAGGTTTGTGGGGGAGTCGTTATAGTTACATGAGCGATGTTATTTTATTTGGACCCGCTTCCACGCGAATTATTACGGTTGCTTTTGGAGCGGCTCTTCCGGGGGACACTCCTCCGAACACCATTCGCAATGTGGTTCGTGAAATTTCCATTGACGCCTGGGGTCATTCACTCAAGTTCTATAAACCGCTCGCCTCTACCTGGCTAAGGGCTTGCAAAAAGATTGTGAAATCGGGTCCTACGATTTATAGTCCTGATGGGGCACATCTCTCGGGTTATAGACTTCTTTGTGCGACGCTTGCATTTAGTAGAGTTTTTAAAAAGTCTTTGGCTCGGCAAAAAAATATCGGAATTATGCTCCCTCCGAGTGCAGCGGGTGTGATTGCAAACTTATCTTGTTGGGTACTGGGCAAGGTGAATGTGAACCTCAATTATACCTCTGCCCCCGATATTGTCGCCTCTTGTATTGCAAAAGCGGAAATCAAGACGGTGATTACCAGTCACCAGTTCTTGGAAAAACTCAAGATTAAAGGTGTGGATTATAGTGTACTCAGCAATGATGCTGAATTGGTTTACGCTGAAGATATTATGAAAGGCATTCCGAAAGCTGCCATGCTGTTCCATATGCTCACAGGTTATATTCTCCCGCCTTTTTTCATTGAACTCTTTTATTACAAACGTGTGAAACTTTTTGATACAGCGGCAATCCTCTTCAGCTCAGGTACAGAAGGAATGCCAAAGGGAGTTGAATTGACCCATTATAACATGATGGGGAATATTCAGCAGATGTCCTGTATTTTTAACGTCACGAAGAACGATGTGATGCTTGCGGAACTTCCGCTATTTCATTCTTTTGGGCTTACGGTGACCGTTCTTTTGAATCTGGTAGAAGGATCCCCGATTATCACGGTTGCAGACCCCACCGATATTAAGACGATGGCGCGTGTTTGTGCGGAATTTAAGGCGACGGTGCTGATAGGGACTCCCACATTCATTCGTGCTTTTACGGTGAATCGCTGGGTGCATCCGATGGTGTTTAAGCACATGCGGATTATTATTGCGGGCGCAGAAAAACTCCGCCCGGAAATTCAGGAAGCGTTCCGTCTCAAATTTGGCAAAGAAGTTTTCGAAGGTTATGGTTGCACGGAAACGACTCCTGTAGCTTCTGTAAATACGGAAAATATATTGTTAGACGATTATATGACCATGCAAGTCAACAATAAGATTGGAACCGTGGGAATGCCTCTCCCTGGCACTCTCTACCGCATCGTAGATCCGGAAACCAACGAAGAATTGCCCATTGGACAAGACGGTATGATTCTTGTGGGTGGTTGTCAAGTGATGAAGGGCTACTTCAAAAATTCATCCCTCACTTCGGAAGCGATTCTGGAATTGAATGGAAAACGTTGGTATCGTACGGGTGATAAAGGCCATGTGGATGAAGATGGCTTCTTGACCATTGTGGATCGCTATAGTCGTTTTGCGAAGTTGGGTGGTGAAATGATTTCTTTGGGTGCTGTAGAAATTCGTATTAATGAAACGAAAATTTTGGAAGGATGCGAATATATGGTGACGGCGATCCCGGATAGCGCGAAAGGGGAATGTGTCGTTCTTCTATATAGTGGTGAAAAGGATGTGGATGTGGTATTACGCGAATTGCGTAAATCAGGAATCCCTCCTTTAATGGTCCCAGGACTAGCTTTTAAAGTGGATGATGTTCCGAAATTAGGAACGGGCAAGGCCGATTTTGCGAAGTCGAAAGCTTTGGCTTTGAATTTAGCGGCTCATAATTAAGGATTTTTATGTGGAAAATTAAAGGGACTATTCCTTACTATATCTTTGTTTTTGCTTCTTCCTTCTTGCAGATGGGGCTATTTCTCTTTTTTGAAAAATGGCTATTCACGTCTTATAGTGGAGTTGATTTTCTTTTAAATAGTGCGCTATTGCAAGGACTATTCTTGCTTCCGTATGTGTTTATGCTCTCTCCCGCAGCGAATTTTTCGAATATTTACCCTAAAGAAAAGGTGATCGCTTGGAGTTCTTTGGCAATTGTCATTACGATGATTTCTATTGCGACATGCTACAGCTTAGGATATGAGAGTATCGCTTTTTGGCAAGTTCTCATATTAGCTTCGGCTTTTGCAATCAATAGTCCTGCAAAATACGGAATCCTTAAAGAAATGTATGGCAATCAGTATTTAACCTATGCGAATGCTTATTTGCAAGGCATTGCTGTATTCGCCATTGTCTGTGTTTCTTCATTGATGATGGGCATTTCGTTAGATTCGGAATCTTATTTTCAGTTGAAGTATTTCCCTTGGCTTTTTGTGGGGATGGGGATTATTGGAACCATCGCCACATTTTGGCTTCCAAAAGTGGGTCAGTCGAGCCCGTCGATGAAAGTTCGTTCCATTCGTCGCATGGTTTCTGCGACATGGAGTAACCCATTACTTCGCGTGAGCATTATTGGTCTTTCTCTGTTTTGGGGAATTGCGCAGGTCTTTATTTTGCTTTCTCAGGATTTTTCTGGCGATAATATTTTGACGCTACTGCGGTACGGTCTCTTTTTCTCCGCTGTGGGAATGGTTTTGGGTTCTTTTATTGCGGCGCGCGCTTCCCGGAATTTTGTAGAAACAGGTCTCATTGCCATTTCCGTACTTGGCGGTTCTGTGAGTATGCTTTTGATCGCTTTATTTTCCAATGAATTTGTACATTCCATCTTGTTTGGGTTGATAGGCTTTTTCTTCGGTGTTTTTTCAGTGATACTGAATTCCCTTTTGCAACAAAACACGCGTCCTGATTCTTCGGGGCGTATTCTTGCGGTATCCAATATGATGCAAATGCTTTTTCTCGGTGTATTCTTGGGACTTCAGGCTTTTTTGTTGCATTACACTTCTATTGAAAAATCTGATTTCTTTATTATTCTCGCGGTGCTATTGTTGATCAGTTCTGGTTGGGCTTTGAGTAAAACGCCTCAGGCGCTTATTCGTGCTTGCCTTCGTACTTT
>DBTP01000018.1:0-389 GCA_002307115.1 Fibrobacter sp. UBA1313
CCACGTTCGATACGACCAGTAGCAACAGTACCACGGCCTGTGATTGTGAAAACATCTTCTACTGGCATCAAGAACGGCTTATCTACTTCGCGCACTGGAAGCGGAATGAAAGTGTCGCAAGCGTTCATGAGTTCCATAATCTTTTCTTGATAAGCAGGATCTCCTTCGAGAGCCTTCAGAGCGGAACCGCGAATGACTGGAGTATTATCGCCATCAAATTCGTACTTCGTAAGAAGTTCGCGGATTTCCATTTCAACGAGGTCCAGAAGTTCTGGATCGTCGACCATGTCTTCTTTGTTCATGAACACGACAATTTTTGGAACGCCAACTTGGTGAGCCAAAAGGATGTGTTCGCGAGTCTGAGGCATTGGGCCGTCAGTCGCTGCAAC
>DBTP01000018.1:773-14403 GCA_002307115.1 Fibrobacter sp. UBA1313
GAGGTATTAATCGTGATACCGCGTGCCTTTTCTTCAGGAGCGTTATCAATTTCATCGAAGCGCTTTGCTGCAGCAAGGCCTTTTGCAGCGAGTGTCGTGCAAATGGCTGCGGTGAGCGTCGTTTTACCGTGGTCAACGTGACCGATGGTGCCGATGTTACAGTGCGGCTTGCTTCTGTCAAACTTTTCTTTAGCCATGTTATCCTCTTCTTCACCAGAAGGTTTATCGCTTCTAAATTAGAGACCAAAATCTTGTTTTTATGGTCCAAAAATTCGAAAAGCATAGGAAGCGCTACTCTTCGAAATTGAGGCCCCAATTTTAGCTTTTCTATGGAAAAAAACAAGTTTATTTTGAGTTTTTTTTACAAATAAATAACATTTCCATGAAAAACACTACATATTGTGGTGTCGGTAGTCCAAAAAGCGGAGTGAATATTGGGCGGTTCCCTTCGAAATAGACCTCACTGCGGTCGAAAAGCCAAAAAAGTTTCGAAGAGGCACTTCAGCCCTCAAAAAATGGATTCTTCCATCTCCATTAATCTCACGAACTTTTCCTTCACGAGATTGAACTTCCCCAGTGACCACACCCGCAAAAGAAACAGGGCATTCAACCGATAATTCCATATAAGGCTCGTAAAGAACGAGATCAATAGGTTTAATCAGCATAGTAACCGCATCAGCACACGCTTTTTTAATCATGGGAATAGGAACATCCCCCACGCAATCTAGAGAGTGTAGCTCAAACTGAACTCCTACGAGAGCGCCCTTCCCCAAGAAACCAACATCCGCAGCCTCCAGGAGTGCAGAACGAAGACCTGCAAGAATTTCTCGTGGAGCATTTTCTAAGAAATCTGCTTTTAACTGTATATCATGCTCCGTTGTAGCCAATGGTAATGCGGATAAGGAGAGTGTGACCTTCAAAGGTCCTGCTTGAAATGAATTTTGCAAAGGCCCCACTTGGTGCTGTAGCCGCTCTTGCCATTTCACGTCTGGGTTCCCGACTTGGACTTCACACCCAAATTCACGCTTCAATCGCGCGATCAGAACATCCAGTTGCACTTCACCCACAGTATATAAAACCCAAAAGCCACCTTCTGCATGACGGACCACGCGGAATGAAGGATCCATCCGCGAGAGAATCCCTAAACTCTGTTCCACATGAGCATAGTCTTCGATTTTGAGGCACTCTACCTGAGTTTGGAGTAAAGGTTGATACAACACGCGGGCGGTTTCAGAATCTTCCTTATTCACCACATTGCCACCTAAATCCAGCTGGGCGCCCAATTCCATTTCTTTTTTTGAGCGCATCGCATATATATCTCCCGAACGAAGTTCATCGACCGGAAGAAGCATGTTCGCTTTCATGCGAAAAAATTCAAATTCTTTTGGCCATTCTGTCCGATCTAAAGAGGTCATGCTTCGAAAAAGTGATATTTCACCAAAAGCTTGGAAATGGCGCAACCGAATGACCTGCCCCAACAAACCATCTTTAAACGTTGGAGGCGGGGACAAAAAAAACGACAGCCCCGTCATCAACCCTCGAACACCATAATTTTCTAATGCCGAACCTGAATAGCAAAGAATACAATCATCGGAAGCCGCAAGCGATTCAAGACTACGAATCAAATCTTCGGGAGGAATTAGCTGTTCTGCCATGGCCTTTTCTAGTACAACATCATCAAAGCAGGACGCAAATTCAACCGCTTCTTTGTAATACTTAGCGGCAATCGCCGCCGATGCTTTAGACGTAATTTTTTTCGCTTCTTCTCTGCCGTCTGTAGCATGAATAAGCCGCGTATTACTGATAACATCAAGCACCGAAGTCATTTTGCCTGAATCGTATTCTGGTACAGAAAGAAGCACGGGACGAACGCCCAATATTTCTTCGATATTAATCAAGACATCATCCAAAGAATAATCCGGGTTATCCAGCTTGTTGATGAAAATCAACGTGCGAACGCCTCTTGAACGGAGCTTTTTCCAAGCGGCAATCGTTTGCGTTTCCACACCGCTGGCAGCAGAAATAACGAGCACGGCACCTTCTACAGCGGAAAGAGCCATATCCACTTCGGCACCAAAATCAACATGCCCCGGGGTATCAATAAAATTAAACCACATCCCACGCCATTCAAAGTGCGCGATGCCGGATTCAATGGTAATGCCGCGATCCTTTTCTTCGGGCAAGTAGTCCATAGTCGCAAGGCCTTCTTCCACATTTCCTGGGCGACGAATTTCCCCTGCCGTAAAGAGGATTCTTTCGGAGAGCGTCGTCTTGCCCGCATCAACGTGGGCGAGAATTGCGATATTGCGAACAGACTGAAGCATTTAGGACCTTATTTTGTAGGCTCTTTGCGCCCGAGTAAATCAAAATATTTCAATTTCTGAATAGTGAACGTGAAAGGATGGGAGCGAGAAGGAACCAATGACGATGAATTATTGGTGGGAACATAAAAAAACTTGCGCAAATAATTTTTCTGCGCGATTGTTAATAAATATGTGTAACTAGGATTATCATTACTGATAGGTCCTATACCAATTCTTTTCATCTATTTTCTCCCATTTTTCGAAGATAGAAAAAGGCCCCCGTTCATCGCGGAGGCCTTTATTTTTTCAATGACTTTTAAGAATGCTTAATCCATTCGGCATTGTGAACTTCTGGGATATCGTCAAGTAACTTCAATGTATGGGGTTCCGTTGTGTTGTCAAGAACTTCTGCAGGAGTCCCCACATTCACCAGTTTACCTTCATGCATAATAAAAATACGGTCGCTCACATAGTTTGCAAGGCCAATATCATGCGTTACAAAAACAACAGTCATGTGAAGTTCTTGTTTGAGCTTCATCAGGTAATCCAAGATATTTGCACGGACACAAGCATCCACCATGGATGTAGGCTCATCCGCAATCAAAACGCGAGGACGAAGCGCAAAGATACGAGCGAGAAGCATACGCTGCATTTGACCACCCGAAAGTTCAAAAGCATACTTATCTTCAATATCGGATGGCTTAACATTTACAGCCAACAACCCAGCATCCACACGAGCTTTTACTTCTGCCCTCGATGGCTTATTTTTCAAAATATTAAGAGAATCTTCCAACTGGGAACGAATGGTAAAAAACTGATTGAAGCAGCTAAACGGATCTTGAAAAACAAATTGGACTTCATTCCAATGAGCCTTCAAATTCGTTATTTTTTTTCCGCAATAAAGAAATTCACCCGTTGTTGGCGGATACAGACCGAGCATGATTTTTGCAAGCACGCTTTTGCCACAACCAGAACCGCCGACAATAGTAACGATTTCTCCATCCTTAATCTCAAAGGAAACATCATCAACAGCAGCTTTGGCCTTTTTTCCAATACCGAATATTTTAGATACGTTCTTTGCAGAAAAAATAATATCATTTGGCATAATCACACCTCACGAGGCGGTCACCCACCATTCGGATACTTTGAGTGTTTTTCTTGCAATCAGGGCAAGCGCGGGTACAACGTTCCGCAAAACGGCAACCCACCATTGTTTGGCTTAAGCTAGGAGGAGCCCCTTCAATCGCTACTGGTTTACGCGAACGCTGGCTACTTTCAGAACTCAGCATGGCTCCCATCAAAGCTTGAGTGTACGGATGCCGAGGATCTTTGACAACCTGTTCTGCTGTGCCCATTTCCACGAATTCGCCGGCATACATAATGGCAATATTATCAGCCACATGGTAAAGCAAAGGGAGTTCATGAGTAATAAAAATCATTGTCGAGAAAATACCTTTCTCCAAAAGATCAAAGATCATTTTGATGACTTCTTTCTGCGTCGAAACATCCAGTGCAGAAGTCGGTTCATCAGCAATCACCATGCGGGGATTCAAGAGCGTAGAAATACCAATCACAGAACGCTGGCGTTCGCCCGCAGTAAGCTGAATCGGATAAGAATTCAACACCCGTTGCGTATCCATGCCGAACAAGTCAAAACGTTCACAAAGGCGTTGATAAATCTCTTTGGCCGATGAAGGACTTCCCTGTTTTTGGTGGGCGGCAATCACATCAGCCGCGATATCCTTGATCTTACGCACAGGATTTAATGCGTTAAAAGCTCCCTGGGGGATCATTGATATTTTTTGAGCAAGTACATTAGAACGAATATCGCTTTCGCTACGATTCATGAGCGATTCTCCATTCACCCGTACATCCCCACTCGTGGGATACAACGGAGGAATGCACATTCCCATAAGACCGCTCACTAATGTGGATTTACCGCACCCAGATTCCCCGGCAATGCCAAGAATCTCGCCTTGCTTCATAGAGAACGAAACATCCGTAACCGCGTGAACTTTCTCTCCAAAACGAGTCAGGTAATGAAGACTGAGATGATCTACTTCAAATATTTTTTCTGACATAAGAAACCCTTTACTTGCGCAACCGCGGATTAAAGACACCTTCCATAGACGTATTAATCAGATAAAGAGCAAACACGGTAAGAGTAATAATGATGGTTGCCGGGAGGAACGCCATCCAAATACCATCACTCAAAGCACCATTATCTTTTGCCTGATTTAGAATTATTCCAAGAGAGGTTGAATCGAGGGGGCCAAGACCAATCATGGAAATGGAAGCCTCTGAAAGAATCCCAGTAGACACTTGCATGATAAAAACCATGAACACATAAGAAAGAAGGTAGGGTAACACATGTTTAATCACAATGGTAAAGGAACTTGCACCATTGATCTTGGCAAGAGCAATATGATCTCGGCTACGCAGTGAAGATGCTTGAGCGCGAACACCACGCGCAGACCAGCTCCAAGTTGTGCAACCGATAATCAAACCAATGAGAGTTAACGAACGGCCATCTTTTACCGCAGAACTAATGAGGATAAGAATCACAAAAGAGGGAATCACAATAAACAAGTTCGTTCCCACATTGAGAATTTCATCAACCCATCCACCGCGAAAGCCACCGAACAGACCGATCAACACACCCACGGTTGTCGCAATAATACCCGACACAAAGCCCACATATAAAGAGGACCGAAGGCCACTAATCAGAAGAGACATATAATCTCGACCCAAGTGATCTGTGCCAAGGATATGACCCGCCCCTGATGGTGCATAAGGGCCCGCAACCACATCCCGAGTCAAAGTGTCAACACTGTATAAAAGCGGTCCAAAGAAGGCAATGATCAGCGTCAAAAGAAACAATCCGATTCCCACGACAAACATGGGGGACTTGAGAAGATTCTTGAGTAATTTCATTATTTACCTCCCACCTGAATGCCAGCTTTAACACGCGGGTCACAGAGGGCAATCAAAATATCAACGGAGAAATTCGCCACAAGCACGCAGATGGAAATCATCAACGTACAACCTTGAATGGTCGCATAGTCATTCTGCTGAATCGCAGTGAGCATTGCCATCCCAAGACCTGGATAGGAGAAGATCATTTCAGTAATCAACGCCCCTCCTACCATAGAACCTAAAGACTGAGCGAGACCTGTAAGCTGTGGCAGCATAGCATTACGGAATATGTAGCTCACAATTTTTCCTTCACGAAGTCCCATCCACTTTGCATACTTCATGTAATCCGTACCCAACTCATAGATACTCATGGAGCGCATACCCGTTGCTTGACCGCTCAAGAGAATCGGGAAAATGGAGAAGAACGGCAGAATATAGTGAAGCCCCACAGATTTATAGAACTCCCATGAGAAACTAGGCACCTGGTCAAAACCGTAGGCCCCCATCGCAGGGAGCCAACCCAACGAAATAGAAAATGCAGCGACCAAAAGCATACCAAACACAAAGAAAGGAATACCATTAAGAAGCATGGCCAATGGGAAAAAGACCTTGTCGAAAATGCCTCGCTTATAAGCTGCGATCGCGCCAAGCAAGTTACCAACAATCCATCCCAGCATTAACGTCGGGAACTGAATGGCAATAGTCCAAGGCAAGCTTTCCTTGATAATTTCTATAACCGGTTTTGGATACTGGCTATAAGAAAGACCGAGGTCCCCATGGAAAATATTTTTGATATAAGCAAAGAATTGAACCACCGATGAAGAAAGGACAGGCTCTTCTTTGAGAACAGGAGTTCCATTTTCCAATACTGGTGTTGTAGTATAAACTACAGAACCTTTTTCAATATGAACCACTTTCTTTACCATCACAGGCTGCATCACATTTCTCATAACAGGAACACCAGCATTATCCAATATTGGTTTTCCTGTGCTGTCAGAAGCGGCTTCTTTCATCACCGCTCCAGAGGCGTCCATTTTCGGTTCAAAGATTCCAACCGTGTCGTTTACAACACTGTCTGCACCCGCACTATTTTTAATTTTCCTTTCCGTTACTTTAATTGCCGGAACCAGTGCCTCTTTCAAATAAGCCTCGCCCTTTTCATTCAGGGCGCATTCATAGCCGACAGTGTCATAAGTACGAGTACTAAGCTCTGCCATGCCGAAAGACGCGAGCAAAGAGGCTTTCTTTTGTTTTGCTTCATCTTGAGATAGGCCTTGTGCCGCCTTGCCCATGATAATATCCACTGGATTATTATCACCCAGGCGAGGCAAAGCAAAGTTAATGACTATAGCCGCAATGAACGTCAGGAAATACCAGAGCCCCTTTTGTAGGACATAAAGTATAGTTGGGTACTGTTTAAGCATGAGGAGTCCTTATTTTGTGAGCTGAAGATTCCAAAGAATCTTGGTTCCGGAAGCAACCCAAGGAAGCTGAGGAGGTGCATATGGATTTTTCTCGTCCGGCCAATTGGTCCAGACACGATCACTAAACTCGTAGAATTGCTCAGGAAGGTACGTCAAAGGGATAGCAGGCTGATCTTCCATAAAAATCCGATTAAGTTCGCGATAGGCGGACTTTAAAGCGTCTTTATCCGTTATCAAAGGAATTGCAGCCATCAGACTATCCACTTCTGGACGATATTCTGGAGAGCCCGGCCTGTTGTAACGACCAATATTGGTACCGGCCCATTCCCCCAGCGGACGCCAATCCCTAGAAGACATAACAGCCTCAAAACGGCTCCAAGGCAATGATGGAGAAACATCAGCCACGGGTTTGTCCATAATCAAATCAAAATTGCCAGTTCCTCTGGCAGGCCAATACTGACCACCATCCACAAATCCTTCACGAACATCAATACCCGCTTTGCGCATTCCTTCAACGGCAATCGTCACAATGGCTTCCCAATCGGTCCAACCTGCAGGAGACGTAATAAATAGCGTAGGGAGTTTCTTTCCGTTTTTTTCCATATGGGAAAGCGAGCCATCTTCATTGAATACGGAAGTATAACCCGCACTCGCAAGCATTTTTTTCACCGTTTCAAGCCGTTCTGCATCGCGGAGAGAAAAATTAAGCCCATATTTTTGACAATCTTCCTCATTGATATAGCCACCTTCAAGAGAAGTGGGCATAATTAACCCAGGTTTTATTTCTGATGTGTAATTAGAAACTGCAAACATACGAATAGCGACATAGTCAATAGCAGTCGCCATGGCACGCCGGAAGACCTTATCATTCAGAGGCTCTTTCATCGTATTGACAATCATCATTGGCATAGCTCCAGGAACAAAGTAGGGAGCTTTTTCATACCAAGTGCGAACACCTGCCGCGCGTTTATAAGCAATCCGCGGAATAAAACTCATTGAAGCGTCCAAAGACCCATTGCGCATAGCGATCACGCTATGGTCATTGCTTTTATAAATCGGATGAACAATGTATTTGGGCGCGGGAAGTTTTCCACCGTGGAGGGCTTCATTTCCCCAATAGTCATCTCGGCGAACGAGAATGATTTTCGAAGCAGAATAACTTTGAAGATTATAAGGGCCAGAAACCACTTCTGCCTTATCCATCATCAATTTTTTGACCTCATCCAAAGAATTTCCATTTTCAGCAAGGAGTTTTGTGAAAACATGCGCAGGAACAATGCGAATCGATTGAAGAACATCGCGAACACTCAACGGATTATTGCGCTTAGTCTTCGCCACCATAAAGGAAAGACGCTCAGTCGGAGATCCATTAACGTCAACAGTATCTACATGAATCGCAGAAATCTGTTCCAACGCATAACTGGTCACAGCACCCTGATAGTTAGCTCCCAATTCAAAGATGAATTTGACATCCACTGAAGTGACCGGTTTTCCATCACTCCATTTGGCCTTCGGGTTCAAATCGACAACAATACTATCATTATTAGACAGAGAGTCTATCAGAGAACCCAGAAGTGGTTCAAAAGCACCATTGAGCGTATTGTAAGTGATCAAAGGTTCATACATCAAGTTAAAGCGACCACCTACTGGCCATGCAGCCATCCAACTTTCAGCAAGAGGGTTAAAAGTTGAAGGGGTTCCCCACTGTTGTCCTGATAGATAAAGAGTTTCTTCACGAGGAAGAGCTCTCTCGGAAGTCGTGGTTTGTTGTCCACAACCAACCAAAAACGTTAGAAACGCCGGGATTACAAAAGCACTCCGGGCTATCGTTTTGAGACCAATCATTGTATCCTCTTATTTGGAGTCTGCACAGGAAAGCTCCGATAAAAAACATTGCTAATATACTTTAATGTGTAATAAAGCGTATTGGCTTATTCCAATTTCGATTATCAAATTTAACTTACTTTTTAAAATTAAAAAACCTCATTCCTAGGAATGAGGTTTTTTTCTTAAAATTTTTCTGAAATGATTACTTTACAGTCTTGCGAGGGTCGCCCGCATAGACCGCATCTTTGCCCAATTCTTCTTCGATACGGAGAAGTTGATTGTACTTGCAAACACGATCTGTCCGAGAGAGTGAACCTGTTTTGATCTGGCCCGCAGCAGTGCCTACGGCAAGGTCAGCAATGAAGGCATCTTCGGTTTCGCCAGAGCGGTGAGAAACCACTGGAGCATAGCCAGCTTCCTGAGCCATCTTGATTGCTTCAAGAGTTTCCGTGATGGAACCCACTTGATTCACCTTGATAAGGATAGAGTTAGCAATACCCTTTTCGAGACCTTCCTTGAAGATCGTTGGGTTAGTCACAAACAAATCGTCACCGACGAGATTGACTTGCTTACCAAGCTTATCCGTAAGCACCTTCCAGCCAGCCCAATCGCTTTCATCCAAGCCGTCTTCAATTGAGAAAATCGGATATTTCTTGATGAGTTTTTCATAATAAGAGACCAGTTGAGCACTGGTCATTGTCTTCCCAGTGGATTTCTTAAACGTATAGGTCTTCTTGTCGCCCTTTTCCTTATTACAGAATTCTGAAGAAGCCACATCAAGAGCGATCTTGATGTCCTTACCGAACTTGTAACCAGCAGCTTCAGTCGCCTTTCCAAGAGCATCGAGAGCCCCTTCAAGAGTCATTGTGCCCTTGATTACAAACTTGCCGCTCTTATCTTTCTTGATTGCAGCACCAGGAGCAAAACCACCTTCATCGCCCACAGTCGTATCAAAACCACCGTCCTTAAGAACCTTCTTAAGGCTGTGGAAAATTTCAGTGACCATCTGAAGTGCGCTGGAGAAAGACTTGGCACCCACTGGAGCCACCATGAATTCTTGGAAATCAATCGGAGCGGAACTATGGGCACCACCGTTGATCACATTACACATCGGGCAAGGAAGTGTTACTTTCTTTGTTCCATGAAGTTTAGCAATGTACTTCCAAAGAGAAACTTTTGAATCCTTAGCTGCAGCAACGCAAACAGCCATGGAGACACCGAGAATGGCATTTGCGCCAAGCTTGGTTTTGAATGGAGTGCCATCCAAAGCGAGCATTGCGGAATCGATCAAAGCCTGCTTGTTTACTTCCATACCAACAAGTTTCTTCGCAATCACCGTATTTACGTTCTTGACAGCTTTTGTGGTACCCTTACCACCGTAAGCCTTACCGCCATCGCGAAGTTCGCATGCTTCACGTTCGCCAGTAGAGGCTCCACTAGGAACCGCAGCGCGGCCTAAAATACCATTGGTGAGGGTAACGTCAACTTCAACGGACGGATTGCCACGTGAATCCAAAATTTGACGAGCAGTAATCGATTTAATCTTAGCAGCCATGTTTTGCCTTTTTTTAGTGTGAAAATTTTCGTAATAGTGAATATAAAAAGATTTTTACTTGCAAATTCGCGAATAAAATTTCTTTTCATCAAAAAAAGGCCCCGCCACAATGGACGGGGACCTTAAGAGAAACTTTTCAGAGATTAGAAGCGGAAGTGAGCAAAAGCCTTATTGGCTTCGGCCATTTTATGCACATCTTGCTTCTTACGAACCGCATTGCCTTCATTATTCTTGGCCGCAACGAGTTCTGCAGCAAGACGAAGAGCCATGTTTGGTTCTGTGCGCTTACGAGCCGCATCCAGGAGCCAACGAAGAGCAAGAGCCTTCGCACGATCTGGAGCCACTTCCATAGGAACCTGGTAGTTGGCACCGCCGACACGACGAGACTTTACTTCTAAACGTGGCTTAACGTTTTCTAAGCAGACTTCGAATTTTTCGAGTCCCGTTTCCTTACCCTCGACTTTCTTATTCAGTTCATCAAGAGCTGTGTAAACGATCTTTTCTGCAATAGTCTTCTTACCAGCCTTGAGCACCACACCTACAAGCTCAGTAACGAGTGTAGACTTATAGCGCGGATCCGGGAGGATGGAACGATGGAGAGCCTTTCTTCTTCTAGACATATTTTACCCTACTTCTTTTTGGCCGGTGTTGCGCCTTTTTTCTTGACACCATACTTAGAACGTGCATTCTGACGGCCGTTAACAGCTTGGGTATCCAAGGTGCCACGGATGATATGGTAACGAACACCCGGAACGTCTTTCACACGACCACCACGAATAAGAACAATGGAATGTTCTTGGAGGTTATGACCTTCACCTGGGATGTAAGCGGTAACTTCCATCTTATTGGAAAGGCGGACACGAGCAATCTTACGAAGTGCAGAGTTCGGCTTCTTTGGGGTGCTGGTATAAACGCGGGTGCAAACACCACGTTTTTGTGGGCACTGTTTGAGGGCCGGGGACGCAGTCCGGTTGCTGACTTTCTCGCGACCCTTGCGGACGAGCTGTTGAATTGTTGGCACTTTTATCTCCCTAGATTTTGGGGTGCAAATATAGTTTGTTTCAGAATAATTTCAAGTTTTGGCATTGAGATTACTCCACATTCTCTTCTTCTGGACTCTCAGAATCGTTATCGAGCATCTGGAAAGCCATATCTAAGCCAGCATCATCGCTTTGAGCATTGCGATGGGCTTCAGCCTCAGCTTCGGCATCAGAATCAATGACAACCACGTCACGAAGATGACGGGCACCAGTACCACTCGGGATCAAACGACCCATAATCACGTTTTCCTTGAGACCAGTCAACGGATCCACACTACCAGCAATAGCAGCACGAGTGAGGATTTTAGTTGTTTCCTGGAAGGACGCTGCAGAAATAAAACTGTCAGTTGCGAGCGATGACTTGGTAATACCCAAGAGCATCGGCATATAACGGGCAGGAGCCTTCCCTAGAGCACGTAATTTGTTGTTCTTAATACGAAGGCGAGCCTTAGAAATTTCTTCGTCTGGAAGCAACTCAGAATCACCAGGATCAGAAATTTTCACCTTACGCATCATTTGACGGACAATACATTCGATGTGCTTATCAGCAATAGACACACCTTGGAGGCGATACACAGCCTGAATTTCATTCACTAAGTGGCGTTGTACTTCTTCTGGGCCTTGCACACGAAGAATATCATGGGGGTCTACCGAGCCATCACAAATCTTTTGACCTGCGCGAACACGGTCGCCTTCATGAACGGCCAAGTGACGACCACGAGGAACCAGCACGGATTCTTCTTGGTCACCATTTTTAATCACCACTTTCTGATTACCACGTTCTTCATTGCCGTAGGACACAAGACCGTCCATCGGAGCAATGACCGCAATGTTCTTTGGTATGCGGGCTTCGAAGAGTTCAGCAACGCGTGGAAGACCACCCGTGATATCTCGAGTCTTACCCACAGCGCGAGGAAGTTTTGCAAGGGTCTGACCGATAGATGCTTTATCCCCATCATGCACCATCAAAATGGCGGCATCCGGAAGCAAATAGTGTCCGACCTTCTTACCTTCAGAATCCACAACGCTAATCGCAGGGCGACGTTTACCACGTTTATCACTGATGATAATCCAGGATTCCACATCCGTAATTTCATCTTTTTCAACACGATAGGTGGCATTTTCCACCAAATCTAAGAATTGGATCTTACCATCCACATTGCTGATAATTGGGCTGTTATAAGGATCCCATTCGTACATGACGGAACCCTTCTTCACCTGAGCTTTGTTTTCAACATGAAGAATTGCACCATAAGGAACCTGCATACGGCCCTTGTTAATGCCAGTCGCATCAAATACAACCAATTCACCCATGCGGCTCACAACGATCTTCTGACCACTATGGGCAACGGTATCCACATTCTCAAGTTCAACGCTACCATCAACAGGAGACTTTTTATCGCTTTCAACGGTAAGACGACTCGAAGCACCACCAATATGGAACGTACGAAGTGTCAGCTGCGTACCCGGTTCACCAATGGACTGAGCGGCGATAACACCAACCGCTTCGCCAAGATCCACCGGACGACCAGAAGAAAGCATACGACCATAGCACTTAGCACAAACACCAGTAGCAGAGCCACAAGTCAGCACAGAGCGCATCTTCACATGTTCAATACCAGCAGCGGTAATCTTCGGAAGATCTCGTTCAGAAATAAGATCGCCCACCTTAACAATAATTTCACCAGAAATCGGGTGCTTGATGTCTTCGACTGCAGCGCGACCCAGCAAACGATCTTCCAGAGGAACGATTGTATCATCACCATCCTTAAATGCGGAGATATCGATACCCATTGTGGTTCCGCAATCTTGCTCAGTGACAACAAGGTCTTGAGCCACGTCAACAAGACGACGAGTCAAGTAACCTGCATCCGCTGTTTTAAGAGCGGTATCAGCAAGACCCTTACGAGCACCATGGGAAGAAATAAAGTATTCCATCACATTCAAGCCTTCACGGAAGCAAGACTTGATCGGATTTTCGATAACTTCTTGACCACCCAACTGTTTGGTTGGCTTTTGCATCAAACCACGCATACCAGAAAGCTGTTTAATCTGTTCGCGGCTACCACGAGCACCAGAATCAGCCATCATGTAAACAGGGTTAAATCCGTCTCTATCGCGAGAAAGAAGTTCCCACTGTTTAGCAGCTACATCCGTCGTGGTACGTGACCACACATCAATGATCTGATTATAACGTTCACCATCGGTAATCACACCATCTTCGTACAATTCACGAATCTGATTGACCTTTTCCGTAGCAGCGTCAAGCATTTCTTGCTTCTCTTTCGGAATCACCATTTCGGCAATAGCCACAGAAGATCCGGCACGGGTTGCCCATTGGTAACCAAGTTCCTTAAGATCATCCAGATACTTCACCGTCACACGGTTTCCGCTACGACGATAAAGATCATCCACAGACTTTGCAATCACTTTCTTACCGAAAGTATCGTTAGCAAAACCGATTTCGTTCGGAAGCACTTCGTTTAAGAAGATACGGCCAACGGTCGTTTTAATGAGCGCGGGTTCCTGAATAGTCAAGAACTTCACCTTTTCATGAGCTTTCGC
>DBTP01000122.1:0-629 GCA_002307115.1 Fibrobacter sp. UBA1313
TAGCCGGTGGTTTTCAAATACACAATTAACGTAGGGCGTTTTTCTAAACGCCCTACCAGTATAACTTGAAATTGAAGAAAGCCTTGGGCACAAAGATTATTTGTGAACCATGGCTTTCTTGCATCGAGTATTTCCTACAAAGGCTAACTAAAAATTACTATTAAATCATTTATATATATATCCTTATTAACATGTGTTATCGGCGAAAAGGCTTGAGCCTTTTCCGGAACATCACTTGCCATTGCGCCAAAAACTGAGGATATTGGATGCACCACAGAAATTTTACAACTCCCTGAACATACTTGAATAGTCTGAGCTTCTATAGGATAATTTCTCCAGCTCTTTTACACCTGAGGAAGTTCCCATTTCCTCTCGCTCCTGCGATACAGCCACATGACCAGTATATTACCATGAGTTGGAACCCTGCAATACATAGGGAGCCATGGCGTTAAAGAACAAATAATCGAACTTGACCAAGCGGTCAAGGATTTTTTCGAAAACATCCTTTCTCTTGTTTCATCAGGAATGTCCCTTTCCTTTGGCATAGGCGTGTCAAGGAAGGGATTGACGAGGGGAATGAGAAGATCGGCCCTGATGAATATGGAAAAGTAGTGGTGTTGGAGAGCACG
>DBTP01000122.1:975-9452 GCA_002307115.1 Fibrobacter sp. UBA1313
GCTGCACCGCGTCGTTGTCTCCGAAGATGAGCAAACTCGGGGCCTTGATCGAGTGCACCTCCGACTCAGGCCAACCTTTGAAGTCTTTGAGGGCCTGATCCATCTTGCCAACAAAGATGGGCCACCGGGACGGGTTCAGCGCGTGCTGGGCGTATTCCTTTTCCATCGGCGTCCCCGTTAGACTCTGGACGGTTGGCCGGATAGTATCCGGCGGGGGAATATAAGCCTGATACGACAACGAGCTTCCGCACGAGCGATGGGTACTTCACTCCCATGCGGAGCGCCATGACGCCGTCGAGACTATAGCCCATCACATCTACTTGGTCGAAGCCGAGCTTCTTCACAGCCGCGGCCACGTCGTCTGTCATCTGCTCCCAGCTCAGCGACCGGTCGAGATCAGCGATGCGGCCGTGCCCCTCCAAGTCGAAGGCGATGACCTCCCGAGACTGAGCGAGCGGTCAAGGTCGGACCCCAAGAGGGAATGTTCCCGAATCCGCCATGGAGAAGGACTAGGGGCTTGTCCGCGCCGTGGACCGCACCGTGAATCTCGTAGTAGAGGCCGCCCACGTCCACGTAGCTGCTTTTGACCAAGGTCGAGGCGCCGGCAGCTGTGGCTGACGAGGCCGCTTGCGAAATATTCTGTGCGACTGGAGTGGCGACGGACTTGAGGGAAAATTCAGTAATTTTCGCCATGTGTTGATCTCCCTTCTGATTTACTGACTTCTCAAGACTGATGGCTCTTTTGAACCACGGGACGCGGTGTTCCGTCCCCTGACGCAGCATCCGGCGGATGGATTTCCTGAAGGAATTCACCCTCTAAACTTTCGAATATCTCGCCTTTTTTAGCCATATATTCCGCCATATAGTCTCGCTTGCCATGAGCGAAGACTGCCTCCTCACTCACCCATCGCTCCCACAAGATAAATGACTGCGGATCGTCTCTATCTTGATAAACACGGAATTCCAGACAATCTGGATTTGCCCGGATCGGATCAACGATTTTCATCAATTGGTCTTTGGCTTCCCCCACCTTATCCGATCTAGCGCGGCCATGAACGATGATGCACACGGGTCCAACATCCCGCCCTCCCGCGGTCGGCTTCTCAACGTTGGAGTCCTTAACGACTGAAGGCGTGGGGTCGGATATGGGCTTCTCCTTGTTATTAATGCTCATGATAATCAGTTCCCTTCATGGTGTTATTTTAATGGACAGCCATATTAAAAGCGGCCGCATACTTTGGGAAAAAGTTGATGTCAGACACGCGGCCATGTCGGTTGACTGAGATTACCTGCCGGACTCACCGCTGGAGACGATATGAACGTCGGCTCGCAGTGGCATATCGGCTAGGAGGTCGAATACCTTTTTGTGCCCCTCGTCCATTGCCGGGTTAGTGTAATGACGTGTGAACGATTTCTCGTCCCTGTAGAACTCAAATGCCCACAAGGTATCCGGTTCGTCATTAGGACGGCAGAGAACCCAATCCACTGGGCCATCTGGATCCCCGGTGTAATGAAGGTTGGTGGTAAGCTCAAACAAATCATCACCCATTCCGGGCTTTGCGTGCATCCTCAATACGACACCTGGTTGATTTTTGTACATGGTCTTCTCCTTAACCGCCCCAGGTTTGCCGGAGCCTAATTCAGTAATATTCGACATATGTTTGATCTCCTTTTTCTTATTACTAACTAGCGATGTTTAACTTCTTTACCCATCATAACCTGAGAATATAAATGGAATTTAAACGCAGTGTAAACTGTAGGCAGTAACAGACATGAAAAAACGCCGTAGTCGTTGATGACCATGCGGCGTTTGATACTCAATAAAATCAATAATAGATATTTTTATAATCCGGATGTACATACCGTCTTTTATTCTGTGTCTTATTCCCAACTTGAATGGCATCTTTAGGACATCTATTGACGCAGCCACAGCAGTTAATACAGTTTACTCCCCAAACCGGCTTATCATTAAAGCTAATATTTTGTACAGGACAGAATTTTGTACATTGCTTACATTTGATACATTTTTCATCCGCGTATAATTTTTTACCGAAATTCTTATGCAGGTTTTTTACATGTTTATAGGCTTGTTTCGATAAAACACCAAATCCTGGTATTGGGCGATACATTATAACCGCCTTTTTATTCAATATGTCTTCAATGAAACGATTAATTAAAGTCACCGATTGAGCTAGCAGTGTTTTCTCTTTTTCCGGCGAGGGAATAGGCACTGTACCATAAGTGTCATTTTCTGGCATTTTTACTTTAAACCAAGCGTTGATGTTTTCTTCAAAATCAAGGTATGCTCCCACCGGTGAATTTGCGTAAGTGATAACAGCGAATATATACTGATCACTTTTATTAATATGCCTGAATAATTCATTCTTGAAATCCAACACTATATCCGGTGCCCTTCCACCATAACAAGGAAAAACAATGCCGATTCTTTCAGCATGATCACATTGTTTGAAATCTTTAAACCTTGCCAAGGGTATAACCCGCTCACCTTCAATGTGCTCTGCAATTTGCTTGGCAACCGCATAAGAATTTCCAGTACCTGAAAAATAAAATATCATGATGATTATCCTCCTAAAATACGACCTTACAACGACCGATTACACCAGCACCAAAAATTGAAATTTTATTTTGTTTTGCTGACATAAAAACCGTCTCAATTTGTTTTTAAACAGATGCTGAATTATCAACAGATGTATTGTATAATCATCTTATCAAAGCGATTCTATTCCTTCAATGAGTAAAACAATCGGATTCGTTGATTATTCAACAAAATCAGGCGAGTTGTTTATTAAATACAGATCCTAATTTTACAAGGAGACTTCAATCCAGGCGGCTTTAAATAATGATTTATAAAGCATTCCAAGGAGGAACCGATGGACAGACGCATCCAAAAAACAAAAGACGCTATTACTGAGGCTTTTGTCGGTCTGATGGCAGAAAAAGATTTCGAACAAATAACGATAAATGAAATTGCCGACAGGGCCAATGTAAACCGAGGCACCGTTTATTTGCATTATGTGGACAAGTATGATCTGCTGGATCAATGCATTGAGACCCATTTAAACCAATTGTTTCAAAGCTGTTCTCCCGCTGAAGATACCACTGGTTTTTCTTCAAAAACTTCGCTACTCCATACATTTGAATATTTGGAACAGAATGCTTTTTTCTATTCCACCATGCTAAAAAATAAAGGTATCCCTGCTTTTAGAAACCGCCTAATGGCCATGGCTTTGCATGGCCTTCGCGAACAAATTGATATGAGCGGCATAAACCAAAACATGAATCAGGAAGTGCTGGTGCAATTTTTGGCTTCCGCTGTTGTCGGCGTACTGGAATGGTGGATTACTCACTCGATGCCGTATCCCGCGACAGATATGGTAGAACAATTTAAGCTGCTGTTGGAACGCTTTCAAATAGTACGCAAAGAGTTAGTATGAGGTATGGTTGTTATTCCTCTTTCGAATCATTATTTCCCCGTATTATTGTTTGGCAGTGTTACCATAAATTTAGCGCCTTGGCCTTTCTCGCTTTTGACGGTAACCTTACCCTGAAGTAACTCGACAATTTTTTTCACCAGCGAGAGCCCCAAGCCGTTGCCGCCTAAGGAACGGTCCCGGGATTTGTCCACTTTGTAAAGGAGAAGTGAGTGGTATTGGGGAGCACGGCCATCTGGTTGACCAGTGGGGTAAAGCCACCCATTGCTTTGTCTCCGCCAAGTATCCTAAAGAGTTGTACCTCGTACTCGGGCTGTACTGCGTCGTTGTCGCCGAAGATGAGCAAGGTCGGGGCCTTGATCGAGCGCACCTCCGACTCGGGCCATCCTTTGAAGTCTTTAAGAGCTTGATCCATCTTTCCAACAAAGATCGACCAACGCGACGGGTTCAGCGCGTGCTGCGCGTATTCTTTTTCCATCGTCGTCCCCGCTAGGGTCTGGACGGTTAGCCAGTTAGCGTTGATGGCCGGATAATATCCGGCGAGGGAGTATAAACCCGATATCACAACCAGCTTCCGCACGAGCGACGGGTACTTCACTCCCATGCGGAGCGCTATGACGACGCAAAGGCTATAGCCCATCACGTCGACTTGGTCGAAGCCGAGTTTCTTCACAGCCGCAGCCACGTCGTCTGTCATCTGCTCCCAGTTCAGTGGCCGGTCGAGGTCGGCGGTGCGGCCGTGCCCCTCTAGCTCAAAGGCGATAACCTCCCGGGACTGAGCAAGCGCGGTTAGGGTCGGGCCCCAAGAGGGAATGTTCCCGAATCCGCCATGGAGGAGGACGAGGGGCTTGTCCGCGCCGTGAATCTCGTAGTACATGTGGAGGCCGCCCACGTCCACGTAGCCGCTTTTGACCAAGGTCGAGACGCCGGCAGCCGTGGCTGCCGAGGCTGCTTGCGAAATATTCTGTGCGACTGGAGTGGCGACGGCCAGGACCACGAGTAAAATGAGAGCACGCCAAGGCATCAGCGCGCCCGACCGCGAGCTCTCCAACTTTGATCAGCTTGCCCACATCGGTGCTTCCTTCCTGCGGCGGACTTGATGGAAAATAATTCACTAATTTTCGACATAGGGTTGATCTCCTTTTTCACTATATCTATGGTTTTCATAAAATGCACCTCCTATTTATTTTCTATACCTATCATAAGCTTTGAAGATAAATGCAAGTTAAACGCAGTGTAAACGGGGTACAATGGCAGGCATAAAAAAACGCCGCAGTCGTTGGTGACCATGCGGCGTTTGATATCAATTTGCAATTCGAGCCGATACGCTAATGGAAAAATATGAAAAACGGTTTCCCGAAGTGATTAAAATTCTTGAAGACGGACTGGAGATTCGTTCAAATTCTATTCTTTCCCTACGTTGGACTTTCGGAAAATCTCAAGCTCTATGCTGGAAAGGCTAGATTGTATTAACGGTAAGTTCCATAAGAAACTTAGAATATAATTCCTAATTTCTCCACTGCATTTTTATAATAGAGCTTTTCTCGTTCTTCTTCTGTCATGGGAATGGGCGCCAAAAATTTTATCATATCATTAAATGGTTCATAAGGATAATCACTGCCATACATGATATGATCAATACCTAGAACATCCGATTTTTTTCATACTCTGCTGAAACTAGTCCATTGTCTTTCTTCTGGTGCGACCGGCTCCACCTGGCCCTTCCCCGCTGCCAACACTTTTAGCAGCCAGGCCATATTTTTTCCCAGCAGCCGCATCGTCTGAATGCCTTCTACGTCCTGTGCCGCTTCCCCGGGTTGCATGTCAAAGACCGCGTTCCAATAATTTGATGTCGGGATAATCAATTCGTCAGTCATAATATAATGATTCAGAGCATTGAAAGTGCCGACTTCCCCCGAGCGGCGAACAGTAGCCACTGCTGCGGCGACTTTATGGCGCAGCATGGGTTGGTTTTGTACTCTGGTAACAAAGAAGGCTCTGTCCAGAAATGATTTCATCGTCCCGGCCATCCCGCCAAAAAAGACCGGCGACCCCAGGATAATACCGTCGGCCTCCTTCATCTTCTGAATCCAAGCATTGACTTCATCAATGTCAATGACGCAGCGCTCGTTTTGATTCTCCATGCAGCGCATGCAGGCAATACAACCTCTAATGTTTTTACCTCCGACATTTACAATTTCGAAATCAATCCCTTGGCTCTTCAGTTCTTCCCCTACTGTGTTCAAGGCATAATAGGTATTTCCTTCCTTCCTGGGACTTCCGTTAAAAGCAACTACTTTCATGTTTTACACACTCCTTATAATCCTAGTTGATATTTTAGTATTATATTGATATAATCAACTTTAGGTATTCTCATTATATAAACAAAATCAACCACATTCATGGACGATATTGATTACTTTTAGCACTATATTAACATCAGAAGGTATAAGAGTTGGATGATAATGCTCTGCGTTATGATGATATGTCAGATAAGAACTTATTTATCAAGATAAAAAAAGAAGAATATGAAACATCCGGCCTTATTTTTAGCAGTCATTGGCACGAACAGATTCAATTCTATTATTTTACGCGTGGAAATGCTGTCATCCGGTGCAATTCAAGAAAATTTGAGGTAAACGCCAACGACTTTGCGATCATAAACAGCAAAGAATTGCATTATATCGAAAACATTGGCGGAAGCTTAACTTTATATATGATCAAGATAGATTTAACTTTTATTTACAGCAATAAAGCTGACTCTATACAGGCGCAGTTTCTAACGCCATTATCTCAGAACTTCATTTTATTTGAAAACGTGGTCAGAAACGATGAAAGCTTATTAAGGTGTGTGAATCGAATGATTCACGAATACTTTACAAAAGAAATTGGATTTGAATTGGCCATTAAATCACAGGTCTATGATCTTATCGTCATACTACTCAGAGGTTATGTAAAAAAAATCTGCAACGAAAATGAACTAAAATCCCAACTGCTTCTCCTGCAGCATTTTAAAAATGTGATAAACTATATCGAAAATAGCTTTACTGAGAAAATAGACCTTGAGAAACTTTCCAAGATTGCCGGATTTAGCAAAGGCCATTTTTGCAGGCTTTTTAAACGAATTACAGGCATGTCGGCGATCGACTATATAAACAATTTGAGAATCAATAAGGCTTTCGATCTCTTAAAAAGCAGTGACCTTAATATTACGGAAATAGCATTGAGCTGTGGCTTTAGCGATTCTAATTATTTCAGCAGAATTTTTAAGAATCATAAAAAAATATCTCCCATGCAGATGAAGAAACAATCCAGGTGATCTTTTGCCCATGATAAAAAAAGAGTGAAGATAAACCCTCTTGGATTTCTAGATGCCAGTTATTTTTGAGCATCCCAAAAAACATTAATCTAGGTGAACCCAATTCAATTCGTTAGATGATAATAAATGTCAAGTTGCCTGTTGCTTGTAGTTGTTATTCAACCCACCGAGAATCGGCTCAGAAACCAAAACCGTATCCGCTATGGAAGTAATAAGCCATTCGTAAAGAGAAATGATGAATTAAGCAGCTGAAGCCCTAAATTTATTTATAAATTTAGGGCTTCAGCTGCTGTCGGCGTACTGGAATGGTGGATAACTCACTCGATGCCTTATTCCGCGGCAGATATGGTAGAACAATTTAAGCTGCTGATGGAACGCTTTCAAATAGTACGCAAAGAATTGGTATAAATTATGGTTGTTATTCCTCTTGCGAACTTCCCGGATTATGCTTTGGCAGCGTTACCATAAATTCAGCGCCCTGCCCTTTCTCACTTTTGACGGTAACCTTTCCCTGATGCAGCTCGACAATTTTCTTCACCAGCGAAAGCCCTAAGCCATTGCCGCCTAAGGAACGGTCCCGAGATTTGTCCAATTTGTAAAACCGTTCAAAAATGTGCATCTGATCCTCCGGCGAAATGCCAATGCCGTTGTCCCCAATTGTACATACCACGTTGTCTTGATTGCCGGTAAGTATGACCCGAATCGTCCCATTTTCCGGCGTGAATTTAATCGCGTTGTGCAGAAGATTGATCCAGACCTGACTCAGTAAATCCTCATTGCCCGTCACCATGATGAGGGGTAAGGACACATCAGGCGTAATGTTCTTGGCAGCCCATTGCGGTTCCAGCATCAGGAGTATGCTTTCAAGTTGTTTATCCAGACGGAAGGATCTGATTTCCAAGGGGACTGAGTCCGCCTCCAGAACTGAAAGGCGCAAAAGATTGTCGCTTAATTTTGATAACCGCTTACTTTCCGTTTCGATAATCGTGGCGTAATGGGTAATCTGATCCGTGCTTATCCCATCCCGCATTAATAGGGAGGCATATCCGTTGATGGAGGTGAGCGGAGATTGAATTTCATGAGATACGTTAGAAATAAAATCCTGCCGTAGTTTCTCGATGGAACCGAGTTCCTTTGCCATTTTATTGACGCTTGCAGCCACCTCACCGTAGGGGTTGCGTCCATCCTCTGTGGTGACAAACACACGGAAATCTCCTTGGGCAATCTTGCTCATGGCATCAAGAATATCCGTAAGCTGCTTTGGATGCATAAAATCGTGATGTTTTCCTCTAGCTGTTGTTCGATCGAGTATAAAAGTATATAGTATTCTGCCCACAGGCATCAGAATCATCGCAACAAGACCGGAAAGCACATGGTCCACGAGCTCCGGGGGCTACCCGGTTATTCTGAAAATCAACCGAGTCAAACCATAAGCCACCGCAAAGGCGCAAGTACAGAAAAGTAGAAATTTAATGTATCTTGTGACAAACTGAACGCATTGTCCTTTTTTCATGGAGTTGCCTCCAGTCGATAACCCAAGCCACGAATAGTGGTAATTTTGAAATGAAATTGCTCCGGTGGGAAACGTTCCCGCAAACGGTTAATATGCACATCGAGGGTTCGTTCGTTACCATCAAAGTCCAGGCCCCAAACATCTTCAATCAGCTGATTGCGGGACAACGTTTTGCCCGCATAACTGCCCAGTT
>DBTP01000070.1 GCA_002307115.1 Fibrobacter sp. UBA1313
GTGGCGACTGCTTTTGTAATGCTTTTCGTTGCAGGGACCAGGCTCACCCATTTGGTAATCCCGATTTTAGCTTGTATTCCTGCGGCTGTTTACTTGGCTTTCTCTGAAGGATATCGTCAGAAACGAATGCTCGCTTTTCTGCATCCGGAAGACTATGCGCAAGGGGATGCTTATCAGTTGATTCAGTCGTTAATTAGTTTAGGAAATGGGGGCATTTTCGGGACAGGAATTGGACAAGGAACTCAAAAATTGGGATTTGTTCCTGAATCTTATAAAGATGCAGCCTTTACGATTTTGGGTGAAGAACTGGGGTTTATAGGAACTTTGTGTGTGCTTATTCTGTTTGCTGTGGTGGCTTATCGTGGCTTTACGATTGCTCGCAATGCGCGTTCTCGTTTTGCCAAATATTTTGCGGTGGCACTCACGACTTCTATTTGCCTTAATGCCATTTTTCACATTTGTGTTTGCACGGGTTTGATGCCGACAACAGGCCAACCTTTGCCTTTCATCAGTTTCGGTGGCACTAGCCTTGTGGTGGCGTTGTTATCAGTGGGTATTTTGCTCAATATTTCGAGACCCACGAGTGGTGCCCTGATCCACGAAGATCCTATAGGCCCGAACGGATATTCAGTGAGGTATACATGAGTCAGAAAAAGTTTTTATTCGCTTGTGGTGGAACCGGTGGTCATGTGTTCCCAGCGTTGGCTATTGCCGATAGCTTAAAAAATAGTGGAGTCAAGAACATCTCGTTTGCAGGCCGCAGAGATTCTATGGAAGAACGGCTTGTTTCTCCTCATTGGGAATATGATGTTATTTCTGCGGTACCCCTTCATCGCGGATCTTTGATGCAAAATCTTTCTTTGCCTTTCAACTTGGCAAAGGCATTGAGTAGTGCAAAAGGCGTACTCAAAGCAAGAAAGCCCGATGTCGTTGTGGCCACAGGTGGTTATGTATCGCTCCCGATTGTCCTTGCGGCGGGCCGCATGGGAATCCCTGTATATATTCAAGAACAGAATGCCGTGGCAGGCATTGCGAACAAAATGGGGGCACGTTATGCAAAATGTATTTTCGTGACTTCCAAAGAAGCCGCAGCATTTTTCCCGAAAACGCCTACACAAGTTTTTGGAAATCCTGTACGCAAACTTCCTTCCAAAGATTCTCTGGTGCGCCCCATGGAATTTCCAGAAGGCAAAAAGGCGGTGCTTATTGTAGGTGGTTCTCAAGGGGCTAAAGGGATTAATGAGAAAATAGAAGCGTCTATTAAACACATTGCCGCTTGCGAAAATATTTCCGTAGTATGGCAAGTGGGCGTGAAAAATGTCGAACAGATTCAGAATCAATTTCCCACACTCAAGAATGTGGCCATCAAGGGCTTTTTAGATAACGTCTATGCTTACATGTCTTATGCGGATGTAATTGTAAGTCGCGCAGGGGCTTCGACGCTGGCTGAAATTCTCGCGTTTGGTAAACCGTCAATCCTTTTACCGTATCCGTTTGCAACCGCGAATCACCAAGAATTCAATGCGCGCGCAGTAGAACATGCGGGTGCTTGCCTGGTAGAATTAGATGATGATGAGAATAATTTGTGGAATAAAGTCGAAGGATTACTCACAAATTCAGATGCACTGACTAAGATGTCACAGGCAGCAGAAAGTTTAGGGATGTCCGATGCTGCGGACAAAATTGCAAAAGTCATTTTTGATGCGGAGTGTACAAAATGAATATCATTCCTAGCAATCGCATACAACGTTTGCACATGGTGGGTATTGGTGGCGCTGGGATGTCTGGTATCGCCGAAGTGCTTCATGAAAATGGGTTTGTGGTAACCGGTTCCGATACTGGTGAAGGCCCTGTGATTCAGTATTTGAAAGGCTTGGGAATACGGGTTGATTCGACGCATGAAGGCAAAAATGTAGAGGGTGCCGATCTTCTCGTATATTCTTCTGCAGTAAAAATGGATAATCCTGAAATAGTGGAAGCGAAAGCGCGCCGCATTCCTGTGATTCGCCGTGCTGAAATGCTGGGCGAACTTATGCGCCTCAAATATACGCTTGCTGTTTCTGGAACGCATGGCAAAACGACGACTACCTCTATGCTTGGCTCCATTTGGGAAGCGGCAGGAGAAGACCCCACGATTATTGTGGGTGGTGTAGTCAAAGGAAAAGGCAGCGGTGCCAAAGTGGGCCGCGGAAATTATCTCATTGCGGAAAGCGATGAATTTGACCGCAGTTTTCTCTCGATGATGCCAACATCCGCGATTATTACGAATATTGATGCAGATCATTTAGATACTTATAAAGATATTGAAGAGATTAAGGATGCTTTTGTCGCGTTTGCGAATAAAGTTCCCTTCTACGGGCAAGTGGTGGTTTGTATTGATGAACCCAATATTCAAGCGGTGCTTTCACGTTTGATCAAGCCCGTGGTCACTTATGGTTTTAGCCGTCAAGCGATGTACCGTGTGGAAAACCTCCATTTTGAGAAAGGTCGTCCTTACTTTGAAGTTGTTAGAAATGGAGCTTCTCTGGGTGAATTTGAATTAAAAGTCCCAGGCCGTCACAATGTTTTGAATGCAACCGCAGCGATTGCTTTATCGGTAGAAGAAAATATTCCCGTAGAAACGGCTCGTCAAGCACTTGCTGAATTTATCGGTGTTAAGCGTCGCTTTGAATTTATTGGTGAAGCAAAAAATATTCTTGTGTATGATGACTATGCGCATCATCCGACAGAATCTGCGGCCACACTCTTGGGCGTGCGCGAAGCTTTTCCAGAACGCCGTGTGATTGTTGTTTTTCAGCCCCATCTTTTCACGAGAACGCGTGATCAGCACGAGGCCTTTGGAACGGCTTTTGCACATTGCGATATGCTTCTCGTCTGCGATATTTACAAGGCTCGAGAACTTCCGATCCCTGGCATCACAGGAAATCTGGTGGCCGAAAGTGCTATTGCGCGTGGCCATCGTGATGCGCGTTTTATCGGTGCCAAAGAAAATGCCATTGAAATTTTGAAAAAAGAAGCACAGCCCAACGATTTAGTGATTTTCATGGGTGCGGGTGATGTTTGGAAATTGGAAAAAAGTTTTTTGGAGGCGTTGCAATAATTGACTAAGGATAGAACCACATTTAGCGGCCGTCGACTTGGATACAATGAGGTCCGCCAAAAAGAACTCCGCAATGAGAGTCGTAAAAAGATTTTCTGTAGTTGTTCTCATTGGTTTGGACAT
>DBTP01000102.1 GCA_002307115.1 Fibrobacter sp. UBA1313
AAAAAGGCAAAGGCAATGCCTGCCTTGAAATAAGCATCTACAGACATTTTATGCCCCAAGGCGAAGGTCACACTCGGCCCAATCTCATACTCTGTACGGAAAGTGTACCCCAGATTATAACCAAAGTAACTCATATCGTAATAGTCTTTGTATTTATCACTCAAGGCGTTTGCTTGTAGTCCCCATTGCCCATAGAAACCTACACCAAAAAGGTCTGCGAACTCAATTAGATTTGAATTATGCGCAATACCTATATAACCACCGCTTTCCATGCCGAGAGCTTCGTCAGGAAATTTTGACAGTGAAAATCTGCCCGCATCTCCCACCGGAATCACCCAAGCCATTTCAAAGGAAACAAAGGAACCATTAAAATCTTTTTTGGGAGTGACCACTGTGGAGGCGCTGTCTTTTTCAGGACGATGTGGCGTTACAGGAAGTCCATTTTTTAGGGTCCGCTCTATATCAGCCTCTGCTATGGATATTTTCTGCCCTGGAATAAGGGTCTGTTTACTCAAAAGTAGTTCCCTTCGTTGTTCAATTCCTATGGAATAAAAGCCAGGCATTAAGGCAAATGACACTTTCATCCCCTGCTTTTTGGTGATGTCGGCAACAATGGAATCCTGTTGATTGCGGATAGTAAAATGACCTTTGATCCCTTCGGCGAGAGTAATCGCTACAGCACTATCTGCTTTTAGAATATCACTTTTTGCAATGTCTTGTTTCATCGAGGCTGTGAGCTTTACGGTTGCCATTGTATCTAGTACAAGGCTGTCTTTCTTTGCCGCCGCTACCGTAGGAATCGTGGAAACGTTTATACTATCCACTTTTTCTGGCACTGTAGTGACTACTGGAGTTGTCAATGCAGTATTGTCGTTTTGTATTGCCGATGAATCGGTTGCTGCAACAGATGTCTGTCCCCAAACAAGATTAAGAGAAATCATTGTTAATACTACAGAAATTAGTTTTTTCATGATTTAGGTTGCTCTTTGAGAAAAACGTTTCTTGCACACGAAAAATAAGTCTTTTTTCTTACCAAACAAAAAAAATATTAATTCTGGCATTCTTTTGAACCTGATAACTCCGATAAATCCAGGCCTTTTGCCCTAAAGCCAGAAAAATGCGTCCGTTACATTTTATACAAGATCTCTCCAACCATTTTCCACTCTCCTAATTGAGTTGAAAACGGGTAAAAATATTTGTTAAATTCTTGGCGGTCTTCATCTTCTGAAAATATCTGAATACTCCCCCTAATGTATATGCCCAATTAATATCAAAATAGAATCGAAAAAGATTCATGAAGAGGATGAATTCACCACATATTGATGGTGGTTCCACAAGGGTGGACTTATCATCAGTTATTGGTAAAAGATCAATGGATACTTACAAATGATCTCTGCCGTTTAATATTTTTGCCGAAAACTGACTTATAAAAAAATATGCCCACGGCTAAGCCAGTGGACATATTTTTCATGAGAGAGAAAAAGGAATTTCTAGAATTGGGTGAAGAACTCCCAAGTAGATGCAGGCACCCAGCTCTGTGTCTGTCCCTGATCTTTGTGGTCCCAAATATGGCCCGCATTATCAGTACACCAGCGCACAGGGAAGCGAGAGTCCACATCCTTGTAGTTGTAGCAAATGTGGGTGGTTTCATTCTTTTCTTGAGCTTGTTCCTGGGTGGCGTCCTTGCCCTCGGCGCTATTGTGTTTGAGGGCGAGATCACGAGCACTGCGTCCCATATAAGGATAACAAAGCTCATCATTAAGCCCCTGAACGCCCATCCAAGCGATCGGCAGATCCTTGGGATCGGGGAGCCATATATTCTGGTCAGCGGTTTCGTAGACGGCTACCGCACGAAGGACGGCCTGGTGGTTGCGGGAAAGTCCGTTGGTAAACATGGACCCATAGCTAAATCCAGAAGAGAATACTCGAGAGGAATCAATGCAAAGGCTACCTTCCAGCATGGAGAGCAGTTCATCGAAGAGGGTGTAGTCGTCCTGGCCCCAAGGAGTATAGCCGCCGTTGCCTTCCGGAGCTACAAAAATGGTGGAATTCTCCGTGTCGAGCGGCTTCATGCCGTAGTAACCTTCGCTCTGAACTCCGCCAGCCCAGCCACCCATGCAATGCATACCGAACACCAAGCGGTAAGGTTTGTTCTTGTCATAATTGTCGGGAATATTGATCTTGATGTTGCGTGTTCCCTTGCTCCAGGTCCAGTCGAAGTTGCCGGATTTCTGAAGTGTCAAGTCTTTTCCGCAGCCGCGAGAGGGAACGGGATCGTTCTTGAGCCCCCAACCAAAGGAATACTCTGATGTCGTCTGGGTTTTGTTCAATGTAAGATTCAGAGTGGTGTCTAGGTTAGAAAGGGGCACACTTAAGGTATCATAACCATCAGCCGTCACGCGAAGAACATCGGTTTCGCCCGCTTTTTTCAAAATAGCTCGGCCCTGGGTCCCGCTGTAAATACCACTATATTTGCCAGAGGCTGAAAACTGGACGCTCTGATAGGCGTGGCCGACTTTTACTTTAGCGAAATAAGTACCGTGAGCATTCACAAACCCTTCGAGGTTCACGGAGCCCGAACCCGACAAATCCCTGCTCAAAAGTTGGTTTCCC
>DBTP01000141.1 GCA_002307115.1 Fibrobacter sp. UBA1313
GAAGCGTTAGCGCAAGGAAAAATAGAAGGCATCCCGATAGGATCCAAAATACTTCCCGAAAGCGTTGTAGATCTGCACACTCGTTTAGATTTTAAAGTGATCCTCCCCAATCAAAGTATCACTTGGATCGAAGTCAAAAACATCACACTTCGCGACACTGATGAGCCTATCGCCCTTTTCCCTGATGCAGTTTCGGACCGTGCACTTAAACATTTACAAGTGCTTTCGGCATTAAAGAAGCAACGGGAGAGAGCCTGCATTCTATATTTAGTCAATCGAACCGATGTACACTGTTTTGACATCGCAAAAGAGATCGATCCCGCTTATGCCGCGGGTGTCGAAAAGGCAAAATCGAATGGAGTTGAGTTTTTGATTTACCAAACGGCGATCTTTGAAGTGAATGGAATTTGGAATATTGAAATAGCGAGGAAAATTCCTTGGAGACAATGATTTTCATACGGGGTGCAGCACTCCACAACTTAAAATCGGTGAATGCCGATTTCCCCATCAACCAGATTTCGGTGGTCTGCGGTCCTTCGGGCTGTGGCAAATCAACGCTTGTGATGGATGTTCTGCATGGCGAAAGTCAACGCCGCTATTTAGAAACGCTCAGTCCCTTTGCACTCAAAGTTTTGGGTGGTCGATTGAATATCCCCATCGATTCCGCAACAGGACTCCGGCCGAGTTTGGCGATTGCAGCTTCCCGCGGCGATGCCCCTTCAAAATCTACTGCGCTTTCCCTTTCTGAATGTGAACAACCCTTGCGCATTCTCTGGGCCCACTTTGCAGAGCCCGCATGCCCTGAATGCGGAAACCCCATGAAAAGTACCCAGCGAGAAGAAATTATCAGGGAAGTTTCCACATTCCCCGAAGGTTCTCGCCTCCAATTTTTAGCTCCGATTGATTCTGAAAATAAGAATCTAGATATGCTCTCCGCCGTGTTCCTCGCCCAAGGCTACACACGGGCCATCGCCGATACAAACACTTATTCTCTCGGAGATTTGCGCGACAATGAACATGAAATTATCCCCAAAGAATTTTACATCGTCACCGATCGCATCATTATCCGGAACGCCGTCCGTACACGCATCGCCGAAGCCGTAGATGCCACACTCAAGCTCACGCACTCTACAGTCGTTATTGATGTCGATGGAAAACGCATTCGCTACAGTACTATTCCTCGCTGCGAAAAACATGGCAACACCGCCCTCGAAATTGTCCCTGGAGATTTCTCCCCTTACTCGCTCAAAGGGGCTTGCAAAATTTGCCATGGTAACGGCTGCGATGAAAACAACAAAACCTGTAAAGCCTGTAATGGTTTTCGATTGGCCCCTACGCCGCTTTTCTCCAGTTTCAAAGGGGTCTCGTGGAAAGATCTTCTTTGCCTCTCTTTTAATGAACTTGCGAAAAAGCTTCCCGAACTTTTCAAAGCGCACACACCAGAACATCTCAAAAATACGGCGGAAACATTAGCGCATAGAATTGCGGCTGTGGAAAAATTAGGAATCGGTTACCTTACCACAGGCCGAGGGGGCAATACACTCTCCGGCGGAGAACTCCAGCGCTTGCGTTTATCCCCCCTCGCCACAGGTCACCTCAACGGAATGTTGATTTGCCTTGATGAACCCGCCAGTGGTCTTTACGAAACGGATGTAGACAAGCTTTGGCAAGTGCTCTGTGAAATTCGCGATCACGGCAACACTTTGGTGCTTATAGAACATCACCCGAGCATCATCACCCGCGCTGATTGGATCGTCGAAATGGGGCCCCACGCAGGGGAACTCGGCGGGACGATTCTGTTTCAAGGGCCACGCGAAATAATCCTTACAAACCCAAGTTCACCTACTGCCACTTGGATTTCATCACTTGCAAAGGCTCATCGTGAAGCCTCACCCAAGATCATGGCAAAAGGAATTCCTTCGATTGAGGTAAAAAACTTTACGGCTTTCGATATGCAACCCGTTAACGCCCATTTCCCTGTAGGACATTTTAGCGTCATCACCGGCGAAAGTGGCAGCGGCAAATCCACACTGCTTTTTAAGCATATACTCCCCTGTTTTGAAAAGGGAGATTACCAAAACCTCGGTTTTGAAGCCATTTCGATTCTTTCTACCGGAAGCTTTATTGGAAATCGAAAAAGCTCTGTCGCCAGTGCCATTCAAATGATGACACCGCTCCGCGAACTCTTCGCAAGCCTCCCCGAGAGCAAAATACATGGTTACCGTTCTACGCGATTCGGAACTCATGTTCCGGGTGGTCGTTGCGAAACCTGCAAAGGCGAAGGCGTACTCCACGATCCTTCCGGTTACGAGGAAAGTGAATGTCCCGTATGCCTCGGAAAAAGATTCCGCGATGAAATTTTGGATATCCGTTTTAAGACCCTTTCCATTGCTGATATTTTGGATCTCTCGATCGAAAAAGCCCTTTCCCTATTTTCTTTTTCACGCAACTTTACAGAAAAACTTGCCCCACTACAACTTACTGGCTTGGGTTATTTACACTTAGGGCAACCCACCACCCATCTTTCCGGTGGCGAACGAGCCCGATTGCGGCTTTCCATCGCGCTTTCCAAAGCAAAGGCACCGCGCACCTTATATCTCTTTGATGAACCCGCCCGTGGCTTACATCAAGAAGATATTCACCGCATGATTGAACTCATTCAAAAACTCTGCGCGGAAGGGCATACCGTCATCGCGATCGAACACCAGCAAGATTTCTATAACGTTGCCGATTACACGCTCACACTCGCCCGCAAAACAGAACCGTAGACTTTCTTATTTTTTAAATTGCGCGCCATGCGCCTACCTCTACAACTCGCCATCATACTTGCCATCTGCTTTGCCGGAGAATTCAGCCACAGAATACTCCACGTTCCCATTCCGGGAAACATCATCGGAATGCTGTTGCTTCTCCTCCTTTTGTGCCTAAAAATCATACGGCCCCAGCAAATTGAAAATGTTACCCGTTTTTTTCTGAACCACCTGGCCTTCTTCTTTCTCCCTGCCAGTGTAGGGCTGCTCGCGGCACGAAATGAACTTCAAGGGCAATGGATACTTCTGCTCATACTCTGTATCGGAGCTACCATTGCCACCATGGCTGCCACAGGTCGAACAACCCAAATGCTTCGTCGCAGAAAGTCCGAAACAGGAGAAAAAAAATGACATTCTTTCTGAACACTCCGCTTTTCGGTATCCTCATATCACTCATCTCTTTTGAAATCGGTATTTTTCTTAGTAGGCGTTTTAAACTAGCCTTATTCAATCCGCTCCTTATTGCAAACATTCTTCTCATCGGTTTTCTGCTCCTCACGGGTATCAGCCTCGACACCTATAACCTCGGAGGGGACTACATCTCGTTTTTCCTTTCCCCAGCCACCGTTGTGCTGGCGGTGCCTTTATACAAGCAGCTTCCCAACCTTCGCCAGAATATTGTACCCATTCTCGCAGGCATCACTGTAGGGTGTCTCGTCTCCATTCTCTGCGTTGTCTTGTTTGCCTCCCTTGCGAATCTCAGTGAACCTCTGTGGATTTCCCTTGTGCCCAAATCCATCACCACACCCATGGGAGTAGAACTATCCAAGGAAATCGGAGGCATCCCTGCCATCACCGTTATTGCCATTGTCGTGACCGGAATTACAGGAGCCATTGTCGCCCCGTTCGTCTGCCGTATTTTCCGGATTCATGATGAAATAGCACAAGGCATCGCTATCGGTACCGCCTCCCACGCCGTAGGCACCACACGCGCCATGGAAATGGGAGAAATGCAAGGAGCCATGAGTTCCCTTGCCATCGGTATAACGGGGATCATCACCGCCATCATTGCCCCTTGGATTGTACACTTCCAGCTCTGACAACCAAAAAGTACAGGGTGCCTCTAAAAATTGGTTTGCGACCGCAAAATTGAGCGAGGCCGAGCCAGAGTAGGCGCGATTGTTGGCCAAAACGAGTGCAGCGGACACGCTTGCATGCCCATTGCCGAGTTGCACCAACAAGTGCATAAGCACAAAAGTGGATAATAATGGTGTTATTGATGCCTTCGGCATCCGCTTCAACGCCTCGATCATGATAGCAAACGAGTTTGCTATCGCGATACTCGGCTTGAATGTGCTCTTAGTCACTTTGAGCAACGACTGTTGCAAAGGCCGAGTACAACGGCAAAGCTTGCTTTGACACTACCCCGGCTCAGCAACAGAACGAAGTTCACTAGGGCGATGTACCACATGCGGTATCACGTTGTTCCATCCTCACCCCTGCGGGGCTGCAAGTCAACTCTGCGAAGCCTGATGTTCCCTCTGGAGGGAACGGCTTCTAGTCATATAAAAAGAATTTTTAGAGGTAGCCCTAAATACGGAAGCACTCTTTTTTTGCTTAAGCATGAATCTCACCCGCATAGCGGGTGGTTTTTGAAACCGCGAT
>DBTP01000190.1 GCA_002307115.1 Fibrobacter sp. UBA1313
TGAATACTCGCCAAATTGCAGAGAGCATTACCCCCCCCATTACTGAAGCACAAGTAGAAGAAGCGATTGAGCTTCTCAAAGAGTTAGGGTTAGTGAAGCGGTTGTCGTCCGGGCGCCTCAAACTCACAGATTCTCACCTTACGGTCAGTGGCCCTGAAAAGGCAAAGGCTGTACGTGCATTTCAAAAACAGGCACTCCATTTGGCGAGTGAGGCTTTAGAAAATTTTCCTGTGGATCAGCGTGATATTTCTACACTTACTGTAGCGGTAGATTCAACTTGTTATGAAGACCTTCGAGAAATGTTGCAAGAATTTCGTAGATTGGTTCAGAAACGCGTAGAGGAATCTTCATCTCCAGATCGTGTGATGCAAATGTCTTTGGCTTTTTATCCGGTAGCCCCTGCAAAAGGAAAAGAAAAATGAACCTATTTCGTTGTCTTCTTTTTGGTTTTGCGCTTTTCTGCTTAGCCAGTTGTACCGAGCCTGTGGCAGGAAATAGCATGGAAACAGAAAATTCAATCTCTGTGCAAGCGGTAAATTACGCAGGGGGTCCGATGTCCAACGCAAAAGTGTTGGTCCGCCCTACCTGGTTTGTAGCGGATTCGTCTACAACATTGGCCGATACCAACGCTTTTATTCGCAACGAAACGACCGATCAGTACGGTTGGGTGGAAATTAAAGGGTTGCCACAAGGGAAGTATACCGTGGAAATTCGTAGCAATTCGCTGAGCGTCTTTGCCACTGTTGATCACCGCGATACCGCTGTTGCAGAAGTATTTTCTGAATTAGTGCTAGGCCCTACGGGTACGTTGAAGGGACAAATTGCTCTCTCGACAGACGCAAAAAAGGCGTGGGTGCAAATATATGGTTTGGATTATGTGGTAGCCACAGATTCCACAGGGGCATTTTGTTTCGAAGCCCTCCCGTCTGGTGTTGTCCGTATTCGCTCCATCGCAGAAGGCTATAGTTCCATACTGGCAGAAGATTTGTCCGATGTTTACGCATCAAGAATTGTGGATATGGGCATCATTGGTTTACCCGCCATAGGGACCGAAGACCCCGCCACTTGGCAATATGCAAGAAGCCTCCCCCTTGATTCATTGGTTTCGGATTGGATGTTTCCCCTTTATGATTCGACTGTCGTGACCATACGCCTTAATGAGAATAATTTCAATTTTTCTGAGGCTGACGCTGACGGCTTGGACTTGCGCATAGAGAATGAATATGGAGAACATTTGCCCTACGAACGTGCGCGCTGGGATTCCGATTCCAAGCGTGCGGTAATCCGAGTACGGGTCAGCGAAAACCTGGTGAGTGATCGTTCCCATTTATTGCTCCGTTGGGGACACACGAAAGCCATTGATCGCGCAGTCAGTAGCATTTGGACGGGCATTCCGGATTCTGTACGGTGGATTCTCAATTCAGTATGGGTCGATGATTTTGAAGACGGTGACAGCGTGACAGGATTCCCTGCCCCCATTCCTGCTTGTCACTGGTATATAGGAAACTCCGACAGCGTCACAGTCTCTCCCACCAGTGAAGACAGTTTTGCAAAGGCTCTTGAAACCGACACCGCAGGGCGCGAGAGCATTGTGGCACACCTTTCTTACGTTTCGAAGGGGCTGGGGTGGGCATTAATAGGCACGACCCTCGGTGGGCATAAAAGTCTCGCAACCTTCGATTCTATTGTCTTCTGGGCAAGGGGCAATGGGACTATTTCTCTCGCATTTGACAAACTTAAAACCGCAACAGAAGGGAAGGCTTGGGCCCATATCTCATTGGATTCAATATGGACACGCTACACTGTCAAGCCTACGAATCTTCTTGACGCCGATAGTATCGGTGGAAACATTGGCTGGGACGCAGTCAAAGATTCGGTTTCCAATATTACATTCCTGGGGAGTGGCGGCACCGATTTCTGGATCGATGATGTTCACTTGTATGGCGTTGATCGCGATGATCTGAAATAGCAAAAAGGGGCTTTTGAATAACATTCACTAAGCCATAGAAGTCCTTGTTGAGGGTATTTGAATTTGTTAGTTCGGGAAACCCGTTAGTATAAAATATTCCCTTTCCGAAAGCCGATGAGGCGCGACACAGGAACCTTCGCCGGAATTTCGAGAAGTCTATGAACACGATCCGGAAGAGTCTTCCGTTTTCCCCATAAAACACTTTGCGCCTATATTTTGAATTTTTTTCGTGGTGCAGTTGGACGATTAATCCGCCAGGCGAGTGATTTTTATACGGCACAAAAAAAATGAGAACCCGAAAAACGGATTCTCACTATGAGTTATTCTAAGAAAACTAAGGAAGCGTATACTGTTTGAGCCAAGGCCACCCGACCTTAGCATTGCCATACTCATGTTGACCGCCCTGTTTGGTGCAAAGGGTCACGCTTACACCGCCCGCGCAATTAGAATAAGTGGAGCATCCATTGGCATCTGTCGAAGGAGATCCTGTGCATTGATCAAGTTCAGCCCATTTAGTGAACGTGCCTATTGCGCCCAAAAAGGTAAGTGCCTTACCAGTTACGAAATCAGAATACCTGCCATCATAATATACAGTTTGATCTCCTGTACTGCGGAAAGAAATAACAGAAATCGGGCGCGATGGAGTACAGGCTTTCTCATTTTCCTTAGCCAAATCAAAGGCCGCAGGAGCCGCAGCAGCAAAAATATCAGCAAGATGACAGGCACTGTAATGGGTCATGCCTCCACCCATGGAAAATCCAGTGGCATAAACTCTTTTTGAATCTATGCAGGCAGTCTTTTTAACCTCCGCCACAAGAGCCCTTGTAAAAGAAGTATCGTCCGCGTCCGTACAACAAGGGCCCACATTCCACGCCCGCATACCAGTCGGGCCTAGCAATCCATGAGGATAAACGGAGATCACCCCTTCAAGATCCGTCTCTGCTTTGTAAGGAGAATTATTAAATTCACTTGTATCAGTACCCATAATGGGATGAAAATCAACAACCAGAGGCACCGCGCTCTCGCCCTTGTATTGATTGGGCACATGCAAAATGTACTCCCGGTTCACTCCCCCCACGGTAATGGTCTTATAATAATCGCCAGACGCCAGTTTTTGTGCAGAACAAGCCACCACTTCCTGGGTCGTATCGCGCATGACAACGGAAACGTTCGTTTCCTCGGCAGCCTGCATGACATAGGTCGTGTCCTGAAAGCCATCCTTATGAAACTGCAGTTCCGGGTATGCCGAAGTCACTAAAGCGAGATTACCGTTTTTGTTGACTTTATAAAGAACCGCTTTTTCATGCGATGCCTGCATTCTCAAAAATGACGGAGTCACTCCACATTGATCTGGAAGGCGCAGATGCAAGGTTCCAAGGCCTCCGGCAACCTCCTGATTCCAGTAAACCTTCCCCAGAACATCAGTCAGGGAAAAATGCAGCATCCCGGCAGGGGCATTGCTGACTTCGAGCACATTGCCATGAATTTCCATTTGCAATGAATTACTTTTGGCAACAGAAGTGGAAGGAATCGCTATGACCTGACTCTGCACAGAAAAATAGCCATTTGCATCCGTAGTATCGGCGTAGCTCTCTGCCCCGTCCGTCACAGAAACAATCGCCCCCTGAAGGGAGCCCCCCTTATTTGAAACTACAACACCATTAATGCTCCAGCTAAATGCAATTGAAACAAATAAAACGACCCCCAAAAGAACAGGGCGAAATAGATTGGAAAGCATGATTTGCTCCTCCTGTGGAGAAAAAAATAAATATTAAACAGTAATTATTTAACTCAATCCACAACAACACAAAGGATAAGGTATTTTTTTTATAGGACTAAAAACGTAAATTTGAATTTACATTCA
>DBTP01000186.1 GCA_002307115.1 Fibrobacter sp. UBA1313
AAATACATTTAAATAAGCCGCTTTTACAATTTTATATCCCTCTTCACTATTGAAAGTATAATCCCAGAAAATCATTAGAGAATCAAATATTTGATCAACCATAGGTACTCCTAAATCAGAATTCAAACTTTTCTCCGAATAAATTTTTTGTTGCCGCATATCCACAACTAATAAGCCGAACCCCGTAGTCTCATAATAATCATCACTAGAGCTCATAAGCGTTGCGCCATTTTTAACATGATCCCAATAGCTGACACTTAATATTGCCATTGAGTCATTCACTATTCCGAACTCATCTATATCATAACCGCTGTCGAGCACTTCCGTCTGCCCGCAGCCAGTCAATAAAATTGACATCAATCCCGCAAGTAGCCATCCACCAAACATGATATTTTTCAAAAGAAACCTCCTGTCTCTGGGAAAGACAAAAAATAGGAAAATCAAAGGGACTCGATCAAACGTCCGGTTCGGCACAATCATGAAAGCCATAGCCATGCCGTGTGACTCGCAATGCCGAATTACCTTACATCATAGCCAGAACCTATCGTTTTTCTGGAATTGAAATCACACCCCAAAAGCACCAGCACCGCCAAAACAAACAAAGCCCCAAAAAGTCCCTTTCTCTTCCATCTTTTCGCGATCATCTCCGCCTCTCTATAACTCGATGATTTTTTTTATTGTCCGTAATTCTAATAAATGGGAAAACAACTGGCAAGTCCACCCATGCTGTGAGCGATGATAATGTTGCGATGTGTTGAATAACCTGTTTTCGTAAAATAACTTTTATACTTTTCTGGATTTTTACGTCTTATTTGTAGGGAGTCTTCTCCTTCATTTCGAACTTCTTCCGCTTCTTCAACCAAAGACCTCCGCACAGAACATTTGTTGGTCCCCTTCCATGTCCGAGAACCAATTTCCAGAGAGTTTACAAAGGGTGTGTTTGCAGGATTTTTAAAAGAACGATTCAGATAAATCGAACGCGGATCTCCGTCAAAGATATTCTCGGCCATCCAACCAGGAAGCGTTTTAATTATTCCCACGGCTGTTGAACGACTGGTCTCTTTGTGAGTCGGATCTTTCCATTCAGAATCCAATGATATATGGAGATAACCATCTATTCTTTTTACAGGCATTTAACATTTCGACAGGAATGAAAAAGCTAATTTTCCTTCGTGTTGGTGCTGTGTCGGGTTTTCCACTACGCGGAGTTTTGGAATGAAATCATATTTTTCTTCATTAGCGTGTGCTAGTTGCTCTTTTTTGTTGGGAGCCTGTGGTATTGTTTCCGCAGACAGTGCAAGCGACACCGTCACCATTGACTACAAAGCCATCGTTGGCTCCTGTGAAAGCAAAAACACGATTCTGATGATTTGTGATGGATGCGGTTATAATCAAATCGCCGCCGCTGATTTCTATGAAAATGGATCGCTCCACACCCAACCCTATGACCTTTTTCCAGTAATCCTTTCCCTGAGTACCTGGTCTCTCTCCAGTTATGTTTACGATCCAGAAGCAGTGAGCAAAGACCCCAAATGGGTTCTCAAGGGACCCACCGATTCTGGAGCAAGCGCCACTGCCTTCGCGACGGGCACCAAAACAACCAACGGGAAAATTGGCGTCGACAAAAACAACTCATCGCTCCTCAACCTCACGGAACAAGCGGCTCAGATCGGAAAATCTGCGGGCGTTGTCTCCACCATGCCTTTTTCTCATGCGACCCCGGCAGGATTTGTTGCACACAATGCAAGCCGAAATAACTACGAAGAAATTGCCAAAAATATGGTTTATGATTCCAAGGCAGATGTCATCATCGGTGCAGGGCACCCCTTGTACGACAACGATGGAAAACCGACAACGAGTCCTCAATACAACTATGTGGGCGGAGAGGATACATGGAATCAGCTAGTAGGTGGCACCGCAAAAAATAAGGAAGGTTCCTGGACTTTCATTGAACGCAAAAATTCGTTTGATTCTTTGGCTGATGGATTAGGAAAATTGCCAAAACGTCTCATCGGTGTAGCGCAAGCTTATTACACCTTACAGGAAGAACGCAGCAACGGCAATGCAGGAACAGATACCGTCGGGCAGGTTCCTTTTAATACCACGGTTCCAGAACTTTCCACAATGTCCACCGTCGCTCTCCGTATTCTCTCCCAAGATACTGCTGGGTTTTTCCTCATGATTGAAGGAGGGGCCATTGATGGAGCCGGGCATTCCAACTTCATTGCGCGCAATATTGAAGAAAAAATGGACTTTAATAAAGCAGTACGGACAGTCATCGCGTGGATTGAAAAGAACGGGGGCTGGGAAAATAATTTATTGGTAATCACCGGAGATCATGAAACGGGTTACCTCACAGGTCCTCAAGGAATCTACCAAGTCGCCGCAGACTCCTTTGCCGTGGATTACGATCTGGTGAATAATGGCAAAGGGAAAATTCCGGGCTATTCCTGGAATACGGGAAATCACACAAACCAACTGGTGCCTCTTTTTGCTAAAGGCTCGTGCGCCGACGCGTTCCCTGCCACCGCCATCAACCACGACCCTGTTCGTGGCAGCTACACAGACAACGCCGCCGTCGGCAAAACGTTGTTGCAAATTCTCACAAAGAAAAACGGAAAATAAACAGATTGATCTATACCGAAATTTTCGTAGAGAAGTAGAAGAACGCGACACAGTTGACAACAACCGTGACCCCAAAAGCTATTCGAAAGGATTGTTTTTTGGATTTATGACAAAACCACTTCTGAGCCATCAAAGCCCCAGGCCAGCCCCCGCATAAAGACAGAAGATGCAACGTGCGTTCTGAAATTCGCCACGCACCTGATTTAGCTCTGGACTTATCGTAGGCATAAAAGGCAATGGTAAGAAGACTTATTATCGCATAAGCAAAAAGGACATAAGAGGATATTTTATGCGTAACCGTCAAGGCAGTCACGAATCCAAAAAAGGCAACGGCCAAAATTAAAGGAACACTGCTGTGGCTAAATGCCGTCACCGCAGGGGGAGTCAATTCTCCAGCATAAGCCACATTAAAAGCCTGCATACGGCCTTTCAAATCGGGTTTCAAATCATAGAAAACAATTTCATTCGCTACAGGACGGCGTTGCCTGTTCTCAAATGATTTTATATGAACAAAAACTTGATCCCGACCTCGCTCCGGTGCAATGAAACCAAAACCACGATCATCTTTCCAACTAAAAATTTTACCTTGATAACGCATAGGACTAATGTAATAAAAGTCTTTGCTTTCACACAATTTTAAAGGACCCCACCCTTGGATTCCCGCAGGTCTCCACAGCCCGTGCAAGCCATATTGCGCAGAAGCTCCGATTTGAGGCCTAGCCCACGGGGAACCTGGTAAGAGGCGAGTCTAGCTTTTGAGTTCCAGAGCTGTTCAATATAGCTGTCAGGAAGCCCCAGCACAGCGGCACCATCAAGAATGCGACTCAGGTATTCGCGACTCGGAAGTGTCGGCGATCCTAATTCATCCTTTTTGTACAGAAGTACATCATAACTTTCTCCAGAAACGTCCACCACCGTGACCGGATAATGAAAATACGGGCCAGTTCCATCAATACGCACATCCTGCTGGGAATCCAGACTCTCTCCATCGCTGAAATTCAGCCGATAAACGACCCCCCAGACCTCATGTCCCAAAGCAGGCACAATGGACTCGATCCCACCATCCCAAGTGCGAGAATACCCAAAAAAACCGACTTCATAGTCTTTTAGACACGCCACCGCAACGACTTCTGGGTGACTACAGCAAGAACGAATCTGCTCTGGATTCATGTCGACACCATAGGCAAAGTGCAATCGATAAGACCTAGAAAAAGCATCAGCCATGGTAGACCTCCTTTGCTTTCCAACGTTCAAGTTCGATTCGAGGGAGCTTGTTATTGGTCAGAGCTTCCACGGGAACCACGTATAATTGTTTTTCTATTCTAAAATAAATATCGATGGGATAACGCAGGGCATCCTGATGAAAATCTTCTAGTTCAAAAAAGACAAATTCGGTGTCCATCTGAATGGGCGCATTACCACCAATTAAGCGGAGATGACGATTCATGTGAAAAGCCATCTGAAACTGATAAATATTACTGCCTTCGTCGCAGAAAAAAGAAATATGATCCGCCACGTCTTTGTAATAAGAGGAAAGCATCGCTTCCACGTAAGCTTCCGGGTCCGGCCTTTTCAAAGAAAAAAGATAATAGGTCACCGCAGAGCAGAGGATTTCGAGCGCGATCGGAGCAAGGTGAGCAGTGTAAACCACAGAGGTTTCTGGAAGATTGAGAATAATGAGGCCTTCTTCGGGTTTTTCCTCAATACGCCCTTCCTGGTGAGTGCAGACGAGAAAATACACTCTCAGAATCCGATAGAATTCGGCGAGGATTTTTTCACTGCGGGTCGTTTTAGGAAGCTTGCAATAACGATCCCAAGAAGAAAGCGATTCAAAATCAGGATTCAAAAAAACGAAATAGTCGTTTAGAATGCTGAAAATATCCAGGGGCGCGAGAAAACCGGGAAAGGGTTCCGCTTCCGGTGCCGTTTGCAGAAAAGGAAGCACGGAAACCCCTTGTCTTGCATTATAAGACAATTCCACTTTCCGGATCTCAGGAAGGTGAGTTTTCGCTGTAGATCTTGAAAAAGCTTGGGCTAGAAAAATGCCGAGGGTATCCATTTTTACTCTTTGGGGTAAACGGTGATTTTTATTTCATGACCGCAGCCGCAGCTTCCGGTCGCATCGCCCTCGGCGCGTAGATGGAGTCGTTCGAATTCAGTGGTGAACCAGCGGGGAGCATGTTCGCAAATAATTTCAAGTTTCTGAAAAGTGGTATTTTCCATAAAAGGAAGCAAGACCGATTTGGAAGTGAGCAAGGGCTCGCTGTTCAGAACTTCCTGAAGGTTAATCCAGAAATGACCATCCCGGATATCCCCCACGGGAACCGGTTCGACTTTAGGTTTCTTGGCGGCTTCTAATGCATCTCGTTCTTTTGTAGCCACAAAATCGAGCTGTTCAAATACCGGCCCACTGGATTTCCAGATATTAAAACCCATGCCTTCCAGAATGGCGTAGGGAACGCCTTTGACTTCTCCTGCGAGAAATACCCGACAGTCCTCTAACTGAGCGACCATATTGCGAAGTTTGACACGGACTTCCGCAACTCCCATATCGCTGTTTAATTCCAGAGGAAATTCTTTTTCCTTGGTCCAGACTCCATAAGCCTGGTTATAGAGGCGCACGAGACCGGATTCATAAAAATTGACAACATGGCCTTCTTGATTGATAAACGTGGCGATTTTCATATTTTTTTGTCCCTTGTAGCTTCTTTTGTTTCTTTCTTCTCAAACTTATCCCAGACAATTTCCTTGGACCGGAATGCCGCTTCCCAATCATTTCCGACGGCTTCGAGAAGATG
>DBTP01000044.1 GCA_002307115.1 Fibrobacter sp. UBA1313
ATGTCGCTATAAACCGTATCCAGCAGAGTCTCCTGATATTCCGAATCCACCCATTCCACACGGGCAAGGATGATTTCACTTGCGAAAAGCGTTTCATTCGCCAAAGAATCCACCGTCACACCGTAAATAAAGCTTTCTCCATCGGAACCCGTTCCCCTTTCTGCCGTGGTCACATCCGAGCAGGCAAAAGCAAGAGATAAAACAAAAAAAAGTAAAAAAGGCTTTGAAATTTTTTTTAAAAAGTATTGAACGGCGCTTCTAAAAAATACTCTGCAGTCGAAAAATCGAGCGAAATTGAGCCAGAAAAATGAACACTTGCGTTTTTTCGCTAGTAAGAGTGATCCCTCATTGGTTTTATAAAGGCCTTCCGCAGCCGATTTTGCGGAAGATGAATTTTCAGAAGTACCTTTAATAGCATACAAAGTAGCGGGATAGTTCTTCATGATTTTTTCCTCCGTTTCCTTTCCGTAATCGGAAACAAGTTCATATTCAGAAGATACGCACGATCCGCATTCTCTTCCTGTTCAATGATCTTCAAGATGCGCTTTCGGAAAAGCCGCGTTTCCTCCACTACCTTCTGAAAACTCTCCCGGCTGATGGCCATGGAAACCCAGGAATTGTATTTCTCTCCAGCAGACACATTCTGCGAGGCATTCCTTGCTAATTCTAGAATATTTTGTACATATTCACGAAAATAAAAGCCATTTAATTGCGGACCCGTTGTCAGAATTGAATTCACCGAACGAAAATAACCCTTCGCATCTTTCGCAATCAACTTCAAATGGATCAGCAAATCAATCGCTTCATGTACCTCTGCCCCAGATAAAACAGGCAGCATTTTAGCGCCCAATTGTTGGTATTCACTGCCGGTGAAATCAAAAACAGTCAAGGCTTCCCGCACTGCGGAATAATACCAGCGGCTGTAATAAACATATTGGCTCACATCCAATATCGTGACCGAAGAATCGCGGCTTTCATTCATACGCGTAAACCAGTGTTTCTGTTCCTCATGGGTCATCGCCTGATTGTAATGAACCAGATTTCGAAAATATAGACCCTCCGAAGGCGAAAGTTTTAAAAGATCCAACAACGCCTCCAGCGCCCGGTCTTTCAAATTTGCCTTACCATTCAGAATCAGAGAAATGTGACCGCCGGACTTGAGCCCGATACGATCCGCAACATAACGATGGGACCAACCCTTGGAATACTCTTTCCGCGCCTCAAGAAAAGCCTTGAGATATTCACGGAAGTCCGTAAATTGAAAAACAGAACATGCCATTCTTCAAATATACATGATTTATTTTCAATTGATTTTAATTAATCAAATAAAAAGGCGAAAGGAAAATAGAGGCTCCATTAAATGAAGGAAAAACCTCTTAAAAAACAAAATTTTTGTCGTTGAATCCGTAAAAGGGGTAGAATGAACAGGTGCCCTGTAAAGCCTAGAAATTCAGCGTCTCATAACGATTGATAAAAAATGCTCTGAATCATGCAAAAAAACGGTCTTTTTATTTTTGTTATCGTTATATGCCTAGAACGCATAACGATAAAACGAAATCTCTCGTTTCGCAATAAACCCAATATTTATAAAGATTATTTGATTTATTGGCGGGTTACGCGTGTCGAGAATGTAGGATAAAAAGCCTCTCGCAGAACATTGAAAATTCTTTTTAAAATAAGTGCTCACAAAGTGCCACGACTCAGAAGTTATAGGACTTATCCTTCTTCAAAATGCTAGATTTGATTCGATTTTAACAGGCAAAAAAAGCCACATTCCCAGAGTAGAAAATGATATTTGACAACTATCTCCAGTCTTCGAAGATGCGCGGTTCCGTCAAGGACCTTATGACACCCGGCCTCGCCGTGGAATTTATTCAGCCTTGGTACACTCCGCTTTCCACAACGCCTTCTACTACGGGAATCGCTGTGGGCGGTATCGGCAGTACCTTCACGGTCACACCCGCAGGAACGACGCCTATAATGAACTGCGTGCCCGGCGTACAAGTCCGCGCAGAAAAGCCAGAAGACATGCGGTTGAACAATTTCTTCTTCCGCGAATCTATTCTGGATTCCAAAAAGAAACTGGTGATCCGCGCCTTTTCTACGTTCCAGATCGTCTGCAAAAACTTTGTACTCCGCGATCCCCAAGGGGCACCACTCTTCACCGAAACCAGCCAAGCCTCAGCAGAAGAAAAAATCGTCGCGATTCTCAAAGACAGGAAATTCTTCGCTACCAACAAAGAAGCGTTTGCCCGCTGGCATGTGGAATTCAGCGACCGCACCCGCGCCCTTTTAAATAACGGGGACGAATCCTCCCCCGCTCTAAACCGCGCGGTTCTCATTGATTTCTTTGACGGTCTCCTCGGTGAAACTTGCGAACACGAAGGCGCATTGACCGCCGCTTGGGGCAATGAACAAGAGTTCCTCGGTGAAGTTGGTTATGACGCCGCAAAAATGGATTATGCAGCACTTTACCCCGTAAGCCGCACGGAATTCCAGAATTCGAAAGGCGTCAAGATTCGCCGTTATCAACACAGCTACGTGCTCCCGCAGAATGAACGTATCTCCAGTCTCCCGGTTTCCGCAACCCACTTTGAACTCGAAAACCCGACAAAAGAAACTCGCGAAGTGACCCTTGTGCAAATGCAGGAAAGCCTTTGCGGTTACCAAGTCGCCAAAGATCGTCAGGGAGTCCAGGATTCTTCATTTGTACTCAAACCCATCGCACGATTCCCCAAGGGTGTGGAATTCAGCAAAGGTCTCGAAGATGGAAGACTCGTCCGCGGTATCGAATTTTATAACCAGGAACCACTTCACGAAAGTGATTTTGATGGTTGTATGGGAGTCGCCGTTGCGTGGAACCCTAAAGACAACGTAACCGTTTCAACCAAACCGATTTTCTATCGCGATGACCAGCCCAGTATTCTCAAGGGAGCACTCCACAGCGGGCGCGTCTCCAAAGTATTCGTCAAGAATGTCTACAGTGGTCGCGAAACTATTGCTGGTGCGATCGCCGTCACTGTGATTCTCAAACCGAAAGCAAAAGTTTCATTCCAGTTTAACACCGTTTTAGATTTCCCGCTCATTCACCTGAATGGTTTCCAGAGCGAAAAGAAGTACACCGTATTTTTCCCAGAAGCTTACGGCCGCGTACAAGCCATGCTCACCGAAGCGTTGCTCTCGGAAAAAGAAGTGCTCCCGAAAATCGCGTCTGCTTACAGCGACTTAGTTCCTGAAGCTTCCATCGCAAAACTTTATCCGAAAAAAGGAAAAGAACGGGACGATTTCAAGTCTCTCGCGATCAACACCTTCAGTTTCCTTGCCGAAGCCACCGTGTGGGACAAAGAGGACCGATTCCTCGTTCGCGAATGCGCCGACTATCCATTCTTCAATTCTCTCGATGTTTATTTCTATGGGAGTTTTTCTCTCCTCGCGTTGATGCCGCGCCTCGATGGAGCGGTCATGCGTCGCTTTGCCGATGCAATTCTCGCAGTAGACCCTAAAACCCGCCGTCACCACGAATATGTGAACCTCCCGTTTGCCGATCTTCCCGATCCTAAACTGGAAGGCGCGCGTGCCGTCCGTGGCGCCGTGATTCACGACCTCGGCAGTCCTTTTGATGCAAAGCCCGATGCCTACGATTGGCACAACGTCAAAGAATGGAAAGACCTCGCCCCTAAATTTGTGTTGATGGTACTTCGTCACTACCACGCGACAGGGGATCTCTCCGTCCTCGCCGACTGCCGTGAAGCCGTTTACGCATCCATTGAATATCTGGAAAACATGGTGGACGAAGGGCAGAACTTCCCACTCACCCACGGTACGGATGACACGTTTGACAATCTTTCTTCCCACGGCATTTCCGTTTACTGCGGTTCACTCTGGATCGCAGGGCTCCGCGCGGCAGCGAAGATTGCAGAAACTCTCGGCGACAGCAACCGCGCCGCCGATTGGGATGCCAAGGCCAACGCTTCAGAACAAGAATTCCACGATGCCCTTTGGGATGAGAACGAAGGCTACTTCCATTTCTTTGTGACTCCTTTGGAAATGAAGGACCTTGTCGACGATAAGCTCCCCCAATTGGTAAAGGCCGTGGAGGGTTCCATTGCTCTTTCAGGAAGCAAGGTGGAAATTCTACGCACCATCAATACTTGGCTCAACAATTCCGACATCCCTGAAGAGGTAGAACTATCCCGCCGTGAACTCCGTGAATTCAAAAAGGAGTGGCTCACCGCTCAGCTTCCAGAAGCCTTCACCGAGTCCTGGACCCCCAAAATTCATCTCGATAACGATGACGTTTTTGTGGATGCCATGCTGGCCGATACGTACCTTCTTTTGCTAGGACTCGCCCCCATCACGGATGCGGAAAAGGCAAAGCGCACACTCCACCGTGTTTTCAGCACCAACTTCAAAGCCAACAGCCCCCTTCTCGGCGCGGCAAACCTCGTTCACAAAAACGGAGACCCGCTGGATGAATTCAATTTCCAGGCGCACGATGTGTGGATCGGAATCCAGTACAGTCTCGTCACTTCCATGCTGATTCATGGGCTCATTTCCGAAGCGGAAGCCCTCACCGAAAGCATGGTGCGGAACTTGTATGGCGAAGCGCGCATTCCGTTTGCGGCCCCAGAAGGATTCAACGGCAGTTGCCGCCTGCACCCCGAAGCCATTGAAGCGAAGCTCGGTCTTTCCAAACCCGCCGCCAAAAAGCTCCACAAGGATCTTCTTGCGAAAAAAGCAATCCTCGAAGATTCGCGTATTTCGCCCAAGCTTCCGAGAAACATTGCCGCGTTCAAAAAGGTCTATGGGGCGACAGCCAAAGCGAACAAAGTGGAAGCCGAAGCTCTTTTCACCCTACTTCACAGTACTGCCCTCAAATACACGGCGGGCAAATATTTCCGTCCCGGAATGGTATTCGCCATTCTTGAAGCGGCAAAACTTATGAAGTAAAAAACTTCATACAAAAGGCCCCGTGATGTCATGTCACGGGGCCTTTCTTTTTGAACTTTACAGGCTAGAACCAGTAAGAACCATTAATTAACATTCCAAAAAAATTATTGTTGCCCACATTTTTCTTTTCATAAGGCATCCACCAGAATGAATACCGAACGCCTACTTCCACATTTTTAGAAAATTTAAATCCAGGCCCTACAGCCGCACCAAAAGAGATCTGCCTATCGGCAGGATAGCCCATACTCCATTCATTATAGATATTCCAATTCATCGATGGCCCTAATTCAAAAAACATCCGACTCCAATCGTAACGAAAAAGTGGATTCAATAGCAAATTCATTTCGGTCAGTGAAATATTTGAAGTATTATTCTCAACAGAAGTGTATTGAATGGCCAACTCGGGATGGAAAGAAATAGAAGACGACCCGATAGGCATTAAAACCCCATAAGCCCCTTCTAAACTTACCCCCGTCAATTCCCCATCAGACAGCCAAGATATTACGTGGTCATCAAAAAAAGAAAACCCCGCACCCAAACGCACTCCCATCTTCATCGGCGTTTCCGCACTGGAAAAACCCCAGCACATTAAAAGAATCAATAAACTTCTAAATCCACCTTTTATAAAAAACATAGTCCCTCCTTGTGAATATATTTGCTGAAAACCTAGAACCAATAATTTCCGCTGAAAACCAATGTGGACATGAGGCTACTACTCATATAGTCATCCGTTTCTTCATAGGGATTGGTCCAGAAAACAAAGCGCCCATCAATTTCCCAATGTCTGCTAAATTTGAACCCAAAGCCCCCTAGGAAACCATAAGCAAACTTACGGTTCACCTCAGCTATATCAGTATCTTCCACATCCCATTTGCTATTGATACTCCAGTTAAAACTGGGCCCTAGATCAAAAAAGAATCGGAAAAAACTAATGCGAAAAAGAGGATTAATCAAAAGATTAATGCCAGAAGCGGTGACAATAGGTTCTTCGTAACCATAGTAGTAATCATTATTCGAATCTTCATTATCCATGTCTACAAATTGAAAGGCTAATTCTGGATGAAAAGAAAAAACAGAAGCCATCGGCATCAAAACGCCAAAAGCACCTTCAATCGTCACACCATCAATTGATTCGTTGGAATAGTAGTTGGTTTTATCATCAAAAGAGACCGTAGACATACCCAAACCCAAACGGGCTCCATATTTAGTCTCTTGTGCGTTAGAAAAACAAAAAAACATCAAAACGACAAACAGAACTTTAATCCCAGATTTTGTAAAAGGCATAAGCTCTCCCAACTACCTAAAAGAAATATTGAAAGTAAAAGTAAATTTATCACTATTCTTTGGCAACAATATTTCCGAAACACTTCTCGAAAATCAAATAAACATGTTCCAAACCAGTCCGGTTGTGACTACAGCCACCCATCCATGATGGACTCTAAATGGCGCGCTCAAATTGATGAATTTAAGCTCTGCATCCCCGATATTTCAATTCCAGAGAAAGCCACGGAGTGAGAGGCTCATTTCCGGTCTCCTAATCCAAGGAATTTGATCAAAAGGTTGCCATCAAACTTTAGATTTCATAGCTTTGGTAGAGGAGGTTTCTGTGCATATCGAAATTCTTCCACAACCCAATGATGTCACATGTGGCCCCACGAGCCTCCATGCGGTGTACAGACATTTCGGTTATGAAATTTCTCTACAGCGACTAATATCGGAAATAGAATTTTTGGAAGAGGGCGGCACACTTGCCGTATTCCTTGGTTTAGATGCATTGAAACGCGGTTTTGAGGCCACCATTTACTCTTACAATTTGCAAATATTTGACCCCACTTGGGTGGATCTTTCCATGCCAGAGCTCCGTGAAAAACTGCACCAAGAATATCTCGTCAAAAAAAAGGTAAAGTTGCGCACTGCGATCAAAGCCTACATTCGGTTTATTGACAATGGCGGAATGATCTCGTCTAAGGACTTACGCGTGGGCATTTTTGAAAATTATTTCAAGAATAATATTCCTGTACTTTCTGGAGTCTCTGCAACCTACCTTTATCAATGCAAACGCGAATATACAAACAGCGAAGATAAATCCATCTTCGACGATCTCTTAGGAGAGCCGATGGGCCATTTTGTGGTTCTCTATGGTCTCAACAGTCAAAGAGAATTTATGGTAGCGGACCCAGACAATACCAACCCGATTGCGAAGAACCACTACTATCTCGTCGAAAGAAATCGTCTTATTCACAGTATTCTATTAGGAATCATCACTTATGACAGCAACATGCTTGTCATACAACCCAAAAAGCCATGAAGAAAATTATTGTCGTCAATAATCCCAAAAATTGGAAATTCCATGTCCCCGAAGTCGATATTGTTTCAGCAAAAGATTATCTGACAAGAGCTGATTTCACGACTCAAAAAAGTCTCCGCGTCTTTAACCTTTGCAAGGATTATAGTTATCAAAGTAAAGGTTACTATGTCTCCTTGCTTGCAGAAGCGCGTGGGCACAAAGTCATTCCCAACGCCAAAAGTATTCGGGATTTCAAAGCTCCTGCGGTTGTCAAAATTATTTCAGATGATATTGATGATCTCATTCAACGGAGTCTCAAAAAACTTACCGGTACAGACTTTGTTTTGTCTATTTACTTTGGACAAAATGTAAGCCCACAATATTTGGAACTTTCGCAAGAACTTTACCGCATCTTCCAAGCGCCACTCCTCCGCGCCCGCTTTGTATACAAACAGAAATGGTTCATTCAAAGCATTCGTCCCATTTGCGTTAATGAAATTCCCGACACCCATTTGGATATGGTGGATACTTTTGCAAAGGACTACTTCGATAAGAATCGTTTTTCTTCAGCCCATACGGAAGAATACCTCTATGATCTCGCGATTCTTATTAATCCTGATGAAAAGGAACCTCCCAGTAATCCCAAGGCCATTCACAAATTCATTAACGCGGCTGAAAAAACAGGGTTCCGTGTAGAACTGATCACTAAAAAAGATTATCATCGTGTGGGTGAATTTGATGCTTTGTTTATCCGCGAAACCACCAATGTGAATCATCACACCTACGCCTTCGCCCGTCGCGCACAGTCTGAAGGCATTGCTGTAATCGATGATCCCGATAGTATTTTGCGTTGTTCCAACAAAGTGTATCTCCAAGAATTAATGACCGTGGGTAAAATTCCTGCCCCCCACACCATTATTGTACACTCCGAAAATCGCCATACTCTTGCAAAAGAACTTGGATATCCTCTGATTCTGAAAGCTCCTGATTCTAGTTTTTCCCTTGGCGTCGTTAAGGTAACGAATAATAGTGAGCTTGAGTCAGGACTCGATAAAATGCTTGAGAAGAGTGATTTGATCATTGCTCAAGAATTTATTCCCACCGAATTTGATTGGCGCGTCGGCATTCTTGATGGAAAACCGTTCTACGCCTGCAAATATTTCATGGCCAAAAACCACTGGCAGATTTATAACTGGCAATCCGAAGATAAAGAAGAAATTTGTGGGCTTTTTGAAACGGTCCATTTGGAAACCGTTCCTCATGGCATCATCAAAGCCGCGATTCGTGTCGCAGGCATGATTGGCAATGGTCTTTATGGAGTGGATCTCAAAGAAGTCGATGGAAAACCGGTTGTCATCGAAGTCAATGATAATCCAAGTATTGACGATAATATTGAAGACCAAGTCGCCGGTGAAAAATTGTATCTAGCCGTTATGCGATCCTTACGCCGCCGTATTGAAGATCGCTTGAATTCAGCCCAATTAAAAATTCAGCAGCATTATCGCGGATTCTACGATATATGAGTCAAAAAAAGTCACCTTGGCACCTCTGGGATCGCTCTGGAGTAGAACTCGAATACATGATCGTGGATAAAGACACGTTGCATGTGCTTCCGCGAGTCGATGTGGCGCTTGGGAAAGACGAGAATGGAGAGTTTCTTTCCGATGTGGAACATGGCCCTGTGGGGCTCTCCAACGAAATTGTTTCCCATGTTTTGGAATTCAAATGTGCTGAACCAGTAGCCTCTTTCGAGGGTTGGAGTTCCCTTTTTCATAAAGAAATTCAAGAGGCCAATCAAAAGCTTGACTCTATTAATGGAATGTTACTCCCTGGCGCATGTCACCCCTTTATGGATCCGCTGCGCGAAACACAAATTTGGCCCTATGATTCCAATGAAATATACGAGACCTACAATCGCATTTTTAATTGCAAAGGCCACGGCTGGGCCAATCTTCAATCGACCCATCTTAATTTGTCATTTAATGGCGATGAAGAATTTGGCAAACTCCACGCCGCTATTCGTCTCTTATTGCCACTCATCCCCGCGATCGCCGCATCGAGCCCTTACTTAGATGGCAAATACAGCGGATACATGGATGGGCGCATTGAAACCTATCGGCACAATCAAGAAAAGATCCCCTCTATCGCAGGGAAGGTCATCCCAGAAGCCGTATTCACCTACGCGGACTATGACCACGTCATCTTTGAGCAGATTCGCAAAGATATCGCCCCGTATGATCCAGAACATTTCCTGAATCACTTTTTCTTAAATAGTCGCGGGGCCATTGCCCGCTTTGATCGAGGGGCTATTGAAATTCGTCTCGTCGATATTCAAGAATGCCCACTCGCCGATATCGCCATTGCTGAAATAGAAAAGGCCATACTCCACGTTTTAGCGGACGAGACCTGGACAGATACGCAGCACCAATGTTCGTTTGACACGGTAAAACTCTCAGAACTTCTTTTGCGTATTGTTCGCGATGCAGAAGAGACAATTATTGAGTGGCCTGAATATTTAAATGCTTTTGGTTATCCTAGCACTCGCTGTACCGCAAAAGAACTTTGGCTACACATTTTAGCCTCCACAAAAGATCATATTTCTTTTCCTTCGCAAAAAGTTTTGGAGACGATACTCAAGCGTGGTACGTTATCCCACACTCTCGTGAGTGTTCTTGGACAAATACCCTCCAAAGAGGCTTTTGTGTGTGAATATCAGAAACTCGCCCGTTGTCTTGCCAATAATGAACTCTATAATCCTTTCGTGTGAACACGCCTCCAACGCGGTGCCTTCTTTTGTAGCAAATCTTTTTGCAGATCAAAAAGAAAAACTGGCGACGCATCGCGGTTATGATATTGGTGCAGAGCCTGTTTTTGAAAAACTCCGCACCCTGCTCCCTGTGCTATATGCAGCCAAAGGGAACTGCACTCGCCTTGCTATAGATTTGAATCGAAGCGGAAATCACCCCGCTCGATTCTCCCCAGCAACAAAAAATATTTCACAAGTACTTCGCTGTAAGCTCGAAAAAATTTGGATTGATTTTCGCAATTCTATTGAAAAAGAAATTCGGACATTTTTAAAAAGAAATAGCAAACAAACGATACTCCACCTCAGTATCCACACTTTTACTCCTGTATTAGAGGGAAAAGAAAGGCTCGCCGAGATAGGTCTTTTATACGACCCAGGATGCCCTCAAGAACTTGCACTTGCCAAGGCATGGAAAGAGAAACTTCATGCAAAAGTCCCCGAATGCAGAATCCGTCTCAACTACCCATACCAAGGAAAAAGTGACGGGCACACCTCTTCTCTTCGAAAAAAATTTGGTTCTCGTTATCTTGGAATTGAAGTGGAAATGAACCAAGCCTGGCTCACCACACAGACACCTGCTAAAGTCGCAAGGCTCCTTGCGGAAACGCTCCCTACTCACTAGCATTCGCGCGCTTGATGAGGCGCCAAACGCCCTGAGCGTTAAATTCAAAGCTCCCTTTTTTATAGGGGAGTTTTGCTTCTTTTCGGAATTCAAATTCAGCACCATCGGCATCCGCCCATTTGGTACCCGTATCCACTGGTAGATTCTCCATAAAAAGCGCATCCGCGACACAAGAAAGAATATTGCGCAAAGTCTCCGTATCTCCGCTCGTAAGAGAAATGCACACATCAGGGAGTCCAAATGATTCCATTCCTAAGGTATAGAGATCCTCTCGGGTTTCAATAAAATTGAGAAATCCTTCCATCGGCAAATCACTCGTAGCGATAGCCTTGAAGAGAGAAGCACTTGAAGCACAGCCACACTGCTCCATATAAATACCCAAAGCTCCCCCATCCAAAAAAGAAACAATCACTTTCATCAAAGAATTGAAATCCGCAACCGATTGGAGAGTACACTGTAAAAAGAATAGAGAGCCGTGATTTCTAATATTTTCCAATTCTTCGGGTTCCAACAAGGCATGTTCTTCAAAGATATCATCTAATCCCGCCACAGGGCCCTGTAATATCCCAGAAAAGGACAAGGAACATCCGGGTACAATCAAAAGCGTCCCCGAAATTTCAGGGAGTTGCAAATGTATTTTGTCGGCCAAAAAGGTCGTTGCTTTATCAACGGATACAGGAAGCGGAAAAGCAAGAATACACTTTTTCATACACCTAATTTAGGAAGCGGTAGAAATGGCCAAAGATAAAAGAGGTGTTTGTGTTAAAGGCTCTGGAATTCGATACCTCTTCTCTCTCGCTTTTTCGAAGGAGGAAGGAGAAAGAGCCTTTTGAGAAATGAGACCCGCATAACCTGCTGCACAAAGAGACGTTCCTAAATAGAGCTGTTCTGTTTGACCCGGAGTGGGTACAAAAATACAATTCGCCCCCAATCTCGCCATATCCATCACAGTACTATAACCGGGTCTCGCAAGCACAGTTTGCGCACGTGCCACCCGATGAGCAAAGTCCGCCGTTTCCAAATGACTATACAGAGAAATATTTCCTCTTTTGGACTCTTTAAGAGAAGCTCCAGGAATTCCTAAAATTACCGCATGATTCCCAGGAATTTGAGAAAGAGTTTCTAAAACCCGATGTTCCAAAACCGTCCGCATGGGTTCTGGTCCGGAAAGGATTGCCAAAACATCAATATCTTTTGTTTCCTCAATCGAAGGGGATTCAAATCGAGACAATAATCCTACATACTTTACAGGGCGCGGTAAATGAGGCACATGGGAAAGCGTCCCCGCCATTCCCGGCGCCTCCGGAAAATCTGGAATCCAAATTTCCGAAAAATTTTTCATTTGTCTTAAATGCCAATGAATACCTAAAGATTCCAAACAGGCCAGAGGAAAAGGAAACGCAATGCGTATTTGATGCGTCATATAAATAGATTTTGCATGCGTAGAATAACTACCAAATCGATTATCCGAAAGCACCACTTGAATATTTCGCTCTTTTACTATTTGCTCAATGCGCTGATGTTCTGCTTCAACCACCTGAGATAATCGCGGCAAATTTCTAAACAGCCACAACGGCATTTCAGATCCATGCTTTGGATAACAAATTCCGTACGATGGAATTTCATGTTGAACTAAGTCTGGAAATTCCATTTTATACAAAATGGCAGAAGATCCACAGGTAGCAAGTTCAACCTCTGCTCCATGAGCAAGATAGGCTTTGATCACGGGAATACAGCGTGTGGCGTGTCCAAGTCCCCAATCTAAAGGCGAGACCAAAACCTTCATCAAATAGCTCCCGCAGAGAACCAAGCGTTCGCCCAATCCGCATGATCACAATCTTTATTTTCCCCTTCTATCGCCACCAATTCAAGGCGTTTCACCCCGGCGACAGAGACTGCGATATTTTCCCTATCGCGAGAATAAAGTTTCTTCGACCGGAACAATTCACGACCATCGCCCACCACAGAAAATTCAGCCCCATCTCCACAAGCGCTTTCATCATCCAAACCGATCGTCGCATGAAACATCGCAAAATTACGGGGCATATCAAAAGCCAAATTAGAAGAAGCGTGAGAACCAAATCCATAGGAAAATGGTTCTCCATCCAATTTCATGACATGCTGCTCTACACTTTTTCCTATTTGAGGTTCTCCCCAAGCCTGTGTTTTGGACGCAAGTGGTAGTGACGTCAAAAGAGCCACCGAACGATCTTCCTTAAAGAAATCTCGGAACACAGAAACCGTTTCCGCATCAGGAGTATAGAAAGCAAATTTTACTCGTTGTAAACCCACCTTAGCGCCCGTGAGTGAAAGCGTATCCAAGGGCTTCGCAAGCGAATCATGAACCCAAAGAGAATCATTCAGAAATACATCATAAGAAATCGTATTTTGAAATAGTTTGCTTACTTCTACTGTTCCATTCACCACTTCCCCAATGGAGAGATTCTGGGCGAACATAGAAACACCCTTCTTTGCAATTATTTGGTGAACGGTCAAAGGATAGCCGAAAAGTCTATTTTCCTGCAACACCCGTTTCAGCTTGTAGCCTTCCAAAATCGTTTCAATTTGATCCGTCGTTTTAAAACCCACCACGCGAGAACTGCGGTCTACATTTCCATAACCATCCTGACCACGCACGAGATAAATATTACCATTACTCCACTGCATCCAACGGGCAAAATCATCCGTAGTCCAATTCATAAACGTTCTTTCGCTAAAACTGCTATGTCTTGAAGCGAGCATTTGCCAAGGCCGAGCATAAATAAATATCGATTTTTGAGGAAAACTAGCGAGATTGGTATTCAAATAATCTTCTTCTGCTAGCAGTTTATTCTTGTAATAGAGCATATTGGAGTCAAAACTTTTCACATGATAAATTGCTAACCCCACAGAAAGCAGAACCGCCGCTCCCACCGTGATATAACATGCCTTATCGTGTTTGCCAGGGAAGACGACTGTATCCAAAAAATCCTTGAGGCCAAGCGCCATGATCATAGCAAATAACGGTAGAGCCACCAACACATAACGCTGATTAATATCGATCTCAAATGTTCCCGAAACATTAAACAGAATGACAAATATTTGCAAACTAAAGAAAAATCCGAGAATGGCTCCTCGCACATAGCGACGATTTACAATCAAACGCAAAAGCAACCAAGCCGTAGAGAAAAGCAAAAGAATGGTGAATGTCGAATAGAATGGATTTTTAAGAACGCCCCCAAAAGCCGGATCCGGATCAAAATTAAGCATCACATTGATGTTCGACTTCACATTGAAAATGAAGTTATCAATTGAATGCGCCGCATGTTCCCCACCCTGAAAATCATACCCACGGTACGCAGCCATGGTATTTATAGAAGGCCAACTGACCGCAATGACGGACAAGACAAAAAGCGGAAGCCGATAAAATGCTTCGCGGAAATAACGCCAATAAAAAAGGGCAAAGGGGATAAACGCAAAAACAGTTTCTTGCCGCGTTTGCGCAAAGAATCCAAGCAAGGGAACCGTAACCAGGAAATGTTTCCAATGGACATCCCTGGATGGCACCCAAGCATACCAAGCCATCAAAAGAGCCAATAGAGCAATATACAGGACTTCAGTCGAAGCCGAACGGGACTGAAGCAAATAGATGGGCATCCCGCCTAAAAAAGCCGTAGCAGCAAGCGCAAGCCACTCATTCTTAA
>DBTP01000038.1 GCA_002307115.1 Fibrobacter sp. UBA1313
TTCTATGGGGATTGGGTATGGTGGCTTTGCTCTCTGCATGTAATGAATCTTCTACATCGGCAGATGATTCTAAAAAAACAGAACCGATACAGAATGTGAATGTGGCATTCTCGGGTAGCGGTTCTCACATTCATATGCCAGGATTGTCAAAGTGCTCATCAACAACGGATGGAAGTTCTAAAAGCGTTGATTGGTACGCATCAGGCTATTTTAACTTATACACGGGAACAGGAACTTTTCATTTTACGGTAGAAAGCAATAATTATGGTATAGTGGAGAAATTCTATACCTGTTCAGGGATCTCTACTTTTTTCGATAATCGCGGCAATCTTTTTACTAATGAAAAAGAAGACAATTCGGTGAAAATGTCATGTGGGGATGTCACTGTAGATATTTACAATTACAAAGATTCCAATAATGATTTTACCGTAGAAAACTATAGTGAGAGTCAGTGTCTGTATATTAATTAACAAGTAGAATGTTGAGGATGAAATCATCAAAAAGGAGTATATTGTGATGTGTTTCAGAAAAAGTATAGTCACGCGATTACTTTGTCTTAGTTTTACAATCTTTCTTTTTTCCTGTGTTAGGAATGTTATAGATCCGAACCTCTACAACACAAAAATTGACACTTGGAACGGAGCCACGACAGATGAATTATATCGTGTTTATGGATACCCTCACGCTACTGTTGACTTATCAGAGGATACAACTCTCGTGATGTATTCGCAGGAAAGTGTTGGAAGTCACAATGATATCTGTAAAACAACGCTTAATTTTAAGATCATGGATGATGTCATTATGGATCAGTATGTGTCCGGTAGCTTTTGCAGTAATCATGACGATTGGTTTATTAAGGAAAATCCGAATCTGACTGGAGAACAACAGAGCCATATTAACCAGATTGAGAAATCGAGAGGCCATAAAGAGCTTTTAATCTCTTTTGTCTGCATTCTAGTTATGATTGGTGCAGGGGTTCTCGTTGTCATGTCGAAGTGATCTTGTTCTGATGAAAAAGGTGATACTTGTTAAGAACAATTCGCATAATTATTAAGGTATACGGTATTGTGTTGGATTTGGTCTGTCGGTGGAGATCATGCCGATTTCTGGCTTTTGGTTTATACTTTCAACGGATTCGATTTTCTTGATAGGTTTGGTAAATCTTTCGGATTGAGTTTTCGTTGTCTCAAGAATTAAGGGTAACCAGACGAACGAAGTGAGTTTGGGCACAGCTTCTTCACAACGGGAGATGTATTGAGTGGAAGAGGGAAAAGAGTCGTTGACATGAAACTGTTGATGCAATCAGTTGTTTGCAAACTCTCATTAATAGTGTTATTTTGAAGGTTATGAAGGTTACAATAGTTTCAATATAGCCGATGATTCACGGCAAGGAGCAAAAAACAAATGAAACAGAAACAACGTATAACATTATTAGGTATGGTGGCAGCAGCCCTGATTTTGGCGGCCTGCGGCGGGGATTCCTCCACAGGAGGAGTCGGTGGTGGTTTTGATGGCATGCTGACGGACAGCCGTGATGGACAGACTTATAAAACTGTGACAATCGGCACACAGACGTGGATGGCAGAGAACCTGAATTATGCGGTGGATAGTTCCTGGTGCTACGAGAATAGTGCGGACAGTTGTGCGAAATACGGGCGACTGTATCAGTGGGCAAGTGCCATGGCTCTCCCTGTGGCATACAATGATGCCCTATGGGGTGGAAGCGATGCCAATCATCAGGGTGTGTGTCCCGCAGGGTGGCACCTCCCGACAAACGCCGAATGGACAGTCCTTGGGAACGCAGTGGGTGGCGAAAATGTCGCCGGGACGGCGCTCAAGAGCACTAGCGGGTGGAATGAGGGTGGCAACGGCACGGATGCCTATGGCTTTTCGGCCCTCCCTGCGGGCTGCCGCTACGGCGATGGCTTTTTCAACGACGTTGGCGACTACGCGGGCTTCTGGAGTGCCTCGGAGGACGGTACGGGCCTCGCTTACAATCTGAACTTGGACTACAGCGCGCGCATGTACACGGACACGGACGAGCGCAACGACTACGGCAGCGGCGATGACGGGCATTACGCGTTATCTGTTCGTTGCCTCAAAAATTGAGTGCATCGTCTGTGAGATTTTAAAAGAAGAATCACAAATGTTAAAAAAAATCGGTTTTTTCAGTCTTATCTCTTTCATCCTGTTGGCGGTATGTTCCTGTACGCCCAATTGGACTAAAATTCGTTCGGATATGGATTCATGGAACGGGGCTCCGGCAGACGAATTGTATATGTCATGGGGCCCTCCTCAGGGCACGCAGGCCTTATCGAATGGAAATACCATCGTGTCTTATTCCACTGCAACAAATCTTAGCACTGGTGGCTACTATGCAGGGAATGTGTGGGTTCCGCAAGACAATTCAACATTGACCTGTAAAGTTCTTTTCACAATTGATAAGGAAGAAAAAATAGTGAACTGGTCTTATAGTGGTAATTACGGAGCAATTGAAAAGGTTGTCAGACCTCGTGCTGTTCAATGACCTTTAACACTTTTAAAAGTTCACCGTTTCGGTGTAGATGAATTGAAAACAGACTTTTCTACAAGGAGAAATAAAATGAATAAAAACAAGGAAAAAAACACAATTCTGCAATGGGTACCGGCGGATGCTATTGGAGTTTCACACAAAAGGAGGCGTCCAGCGTATATCGGTGGTGCCTCAATAATAATGCTTCGGCTTTTATAAGGGGCAATTATCCTCAAAGGTTGGGATCAAGTCTGAGGTGTGTGAAAAATTAGAGAGCCTGTTCTTTTCAAGTGACCATTATATCAGCATTATCAGTTGAAAAATCGGGCATAGGAGACCCTTTGAAATGTTGCATTTTTTAAACGTCTCGCGCATCCATTGCGCTGAGCAAAACAGCCATTCCGGGCAGATGGAGAAATATTCAGATATGGATAGTCTTTTGGCGGATGCCCGCTGGCTCTTCTTTTTCTTTGCAGTCTTCGCGGAGCGGGTGGCATCGTTATGTCTATTGTACTTCCGGAGGACTCCGGGGGGGGAACCCTTTACCACGCGCATCGACCAGTTTTTCCGTCACTCGCTATTGGCCGAAGCGGGCGTGATTGCAGCGTTCACCCTGTTCTTCCTATTATGGGATCGGTGGCTACGGAAATATACAGCTCATATCCTTGTTCTTATTGTGGCGTCAGTTTTTGCGTTTATTTATCTGCTCCTGAGCGTGGGTGACGTAGAAACCATGCGCTGGATGGGGCAACGCCTTTCGCTGAATTTTCTTGTCACTTATTTCCACGGGGTACCTGACGGCGGTATCGTGAAGGCCGTGCTGGCGGGAGACCCCGCCGGTTTCCTGCTTGATGCAGGCATTCTTCTGCTGTGGATCACCGGAGCCGCGCTGGTCTGCCGGAGGCATCGGAAGGCCGTATAATGAAAACTTTTTTTCAGAAGAACGCAATTTTTCTTTTGCTTGTCATTATCGCTGCCGCAGGCATCTCCGCTCCTCACTGGTACAAGCCGAATCCCGTTCGCTGGCGTCGCGCGCAGCCAGTCTTTTTCACTTTTTATGACGAAGTCCGGTACGATTTCGCGCACAACGGCAAGCCTTCGGATTATAATATCGGGATCGCCTTTCTCGGCGGGGACACTCTGAGCGAGGCCCCTTTCTTTCACAAGGCACCGGACGAAGATTCCTCCATAGCTGCTTTCCAGGCGCGCCCCATGCGGGATAAGCCGGACATCATACTTTTCACCCTTGAATCCCTGCGTGGCTGGACTGCCGATATCCGTATCGGGAGGTCCTGCGCGCATTTCAAGAATCTTTGCCGGCTCGCCCGTATGGGAACGTTTTTCCCTTATGGAAACAGCGTCGGCTTCCCCTCGACGGAAGGTCATACGGGAATTCAGCTGGGGATATGGTCGCATCCAGAAAAAGTTCTCGCCACCGAGCCATATACGTTACTGACGCGTTCCCTCCCGGATATTCTCGGCAAGGCCGGCTACTATCGCGTGGTTCTCGACGCCACGGATCCCGCTTATGATAATCTGATGCCCTGGTTCGAGGACTGGTATGACACCGTTGCCTTTCAGAAAAGCATCAACACGGACTGCGGCATTTCCCGGGAATTCAATAAAATCTATGCGGCGCGTCCCCAGGACAGGCCTTTATTTCTCAACTGGGTCAATGTCACGACGCATATCTCGTGGCTGATGCCCCCGGAAGCCCATGCCGGGCCGGATCCTGCGGATCTGGATGACCGCTACTGGCGGGTCACAGCATACATGGATAGCGCGATCGGCATGGTGCTTGATGAAGTGGAAAAGGGCGACCGCGCGAAGAACACCATTTTCATTGCGGTGGGGGATCATGCTATGCCGACGGGTAAACAGACGGCGATTCAGGAATTCACGGGAACAGCTTCCAGCCCGGATTCCTGGACCGGAATGTGGTGGGCAGGCCCGGGCATCCGGTACGGATATATGGATACGAGGCCGGTGTCCCAGGCGGACATCGCGCCGACGCTTCTTTCTCTGCTCCATCTTCATGCGAGCAATCATTTCGTGGGTTCGGATCTTTTCGGGAATGCCGATTCGCACCCTGTCTTTACGATCAGGTTGCGGGAGATGGCCCGCTTGACGGATCGGAGCCGGTTGCAGGCCGATATGGGCGATTCGACTTTCGCGGTGAAATACCGGATGAGCGAGATCCCGGACTGGGATACCACCCATCTTGTAAATGGCTTCATCACGGAGCCGCAGGAACCCGTCCTCGCCGTTGACAGGGACACTCTGCGCATGATGCGGGCGGGCCTCCGCGCCTGGGAATATGTTCTGGACAACGATCTGCTGATGCCGAAGAATTTGTCTGAAAAGAAAGTGACGAAGTGAATGCGGCACATTGCCTACCGTCATTTTTTCCCATGCCGCCGTTCCGCCTTAAAACAAGAGCATGTTCGCCATGAGGACGAATGAGCACCAAACCCCGTCAATTTTAAAAATTAATGAAGGTCTTATGCTTGGTGAAGAAAAATGAATAGAAAAAATGGTTTTAATATTAACACAAAAAATGGCTGAACAGCCATTGAATCAACAACCCCTGAATAGGAGAACATCAAATGAAAAAGAAAGTATTTATAATTGCCGCTGCATTTGCCCTCGTTTTCGGCTGCGGAATGGCGCTCGCTTGGAATGCTGGCTTTTGCCAGAAAGCGGGATGCTATTGCCATCAGTATTACGGCAACGGTGGATCGTGTTTCAATTGTGGTCATGCAAAGGCTGCGCATTCTTAATTCAAACACGGTTTTAAAACTTTAACTAAAAAAGGAGCGGAGGATAAAAACTCCGCTGCCTTATAGCCTTTCGGATCAGAAACCAACTATGCAACGAGTGAAAATCAAAAACTGAATTTCAGAATAACTTTGCAACCATAGGGAATGCCAATTTGGTCTTGTCTTTTCGTTCGAAAGTCATTCTCTCGGCGACACCGCTTGTAGATCCGCTAAACGGACGTAACGGCGTTTTGCTCGCACTGAACTTTTGATTAAGTACAACATAATTAATTCGAATTGAAGAAAATAATTGAAAGGAAAAATAAAAATAAGTTTCGTGTGCAAGAGCTTATTCGTCATATTGTTTTTTGTGCCGTGAGTTGTCATTTGAAATGCGACAAAAATGAGTATCCGAAATAGAGCGACTCCGGACTTTCCAAATTTTATTTTAGAATAACGGGGATTTTAAATCCTTTCTCAAATAATGCAATCATTTAATTGCAAAATGTATTATTAATAATTATATTCTTTATTGTTGATCGTGCCTGTACGAAGCTTTTGATAACGAAAATAAAGCATTGCGAGGTTATTCGATGGAGGAGAGAATAATGGATAAAACTAAAAAAAATATTATGGAGAGCAAAGTTTGTTATCCTCCCTTATTCTTTTATGTTTATGGAAATA
>DBTP01000213.1 GCA_002307115.1 Fibrobacter sp. UBA1313
CCTTACCTCGCTTACCATGAGGGTTATTATTATCTCTTTTTCAATCAGGGCCGCTGCTGCGATGCGTTGGACGCCACCTACTACATTCGCGTGGGGCGATCCACCAGTATTACGGGGCCATACACGGATCTGGATGGGGTGAGTCTCACGAATGATGGCGGTTCTTTGTTTATGGGTCTTGATATTTTTGCGAATTATAATGATCAGAGTCCGAGTTCGCCCAAGGCAAATCAAGGGAAAATCGGTCGCGAGTTGGGGCCGGGTCATGTGGGCCTTTTTAGAACCCACGAGGACATTGAGGTGTTCAGTTATCACTATTATGATACGCAGGTTTCAGGGCGTTCCACTTTGGGGATTCGTCCTTTAATCTGGGGTGCTAATGGCTGGCCCCGTTTTGGTTGGGATTTGGTGGATGGAGTGTATGCGATTGGCGGCAATAATTTTTTAGGCGTGAACTCGACTTCGGCAACAACTCCCGTATTTTCTTCTTGGGAGGGCACCAATTTGCAACTTTGGAACCTCAAACGCGTTGCGGCTAATCAATTTAGCCTGACCAACGTGCAAACAGGCAAATCTCTTGGCATTACGAACGGGGCGGTGGTGCTTGGGGATTACAGCGCATCCAATGCCTCTTTTCGCTGGAAACCTCGTCAAAGAAACGATCGTAGCTGGGATTTTGTGAATTTTTCTACAGGGGGCACGCTTACCACACAAAGTCAGTGGGTCACTCCTGCGGGGCTTTTCTACATCAAAAATCAGTACAGTGGCATGAACGTGACCGTCGCGAATTCAAATACTTCTACACCAGTGACACAAGCATCCTCTGCAACGACCGATATTCAAAAATGGCGCTTGGTCCCCACCTCTGATGGTTACACCCAAGTGATTAACGTTTCCACGGGGCTCGCCATGGAACTCACGGGGACGGCCACTACAGACAATACGAAAATTGTCGAAAATACGGTAAGTTCTTCGAATGCGCAGAAATGGGCCTTTGAACTTCTGCCGGATTCTTCATGGCGCCTGATCAACAAAGCAACAGATAAAGTAATTCAAATGGCTTCCAATACGGTGGGCGCGGGCGCTGTGCAGATGAAGTGGCTAAGTACGCGGGAACAGCAGTGGGCTCTCACAAATATTGTCCAGACTAACGTGGATCTGTCTAAAGATTGTGCGGGCGTTTCGGATGGCGCTGCGTACACGGATGGGTGTGGGCGCTGTGTCGGAGGAACCACGGGCCTTGTCGCGTGCGGGAGTGTGTTCCAGGCCGAAGATTTCTGTACGGTGACAGAGGGTGCCGAGGAAACCTCTCACGCGGGGTATTTGGGCGAAGGCTATTTGAATTTGAACAATGTGGCGGGATCTTCGGTAAAATATGCCGTGAACGCCGCCACGGCGGGGGCAACGACGCTTTACACCCGCATGGCGAATGGCGGAAGTTCTCCACTAGAAATGAGCGTTTCGGTGAATGGCAATGCCGTTGTGACGAATGTGACAGCCCCGGTCGGCTCGTGGACCACTTGGGAGACCCAAGAGACGAATATTACGCTCTCTGCAGGGCGCAATGAAATTGTTTTTACTTCGGTGAGCAGTGATGGCGCGGCTAATTTGGATTTGTTTGCCTTTTCTTTGACTAATGTGACGGTAGGAAATTGTGACGGATTCTCTCGTTTAGAGAATAGAAGTCCTATCACGGGTTCTATTCAAATGCATGGAAATAATCTGGTTTTGCCTATGGGGATGGCTTCTGTTGGCGCAGAGGTGCGGCTTTTTCAAATGAATGGCAAATTAGTGACTACGTACAAAACGGCGAAAGGACAAAATTTATTGGCATTTAAGGTGCCCCCGGGACTTTATTTTGTAAAAGTGAACGCAAGGGGATACGTTTCGCAACGGAAGAACGTAGTTTTTTATTAGTCTCTCTCTCTTGAATCTGAAAAGCTCATCTTCTAGGTGGGCTTTTCTTTTGCCCTCTTGAAAATTAATTTGTGAGTGTAGGGCCCCTTCCTTTGCTTTCGGCGAACTCTGCTTTGCAGTTCATTACAGATCCATTTGGAGCGGATCTGAAGTCGGTTATACAAACAAATTTCTGCCTGTTTTAGATTGCCCCTTGGTCATTGTGTGTGAAAAATCCTATGGGTGTGGGGAATCGGCTCCTAGTTAGGGTGAAAATGGCTTTTTTTGAATATTTTATCCCTTGCGAAAGGCGATCTTACCTAATTTTATGTCGTTTTGAATTGGAGTTGTTCGATGAATGAAAAAAGAATGGAATATGTGGGTTTCTGGTCCCGGGTGGGGGCGACGCTTCTCGATTGGTTGATTCTTTGGCTTTTGTCGTTGCCATTCCTTCTTTTTTCTGGAAACTTTTTCTTCTTTGAAGACTCTTCTTTTATTCACAGCAATTTTTGGTTCAGCGCTCTTCCGCCTGCGATTTATGTGATTTTATTTTGGAAGTCTTCGTGGCAGGGGACGCCCGGAAAACGGATGATTCGCGCCCGAATTGTGGATGCGAAAACGGGGAATCCGGCGACGCTGTTGCAGTGCATTGCGCGCTATTTGTGCTATTTCGTTTCGGTGGTACCTCTGTTTTTGGGCATTATCTGGGTGGCTCTGGATTCAAAAAAACGCGGTTGGCATGATCTGATTGCGGGGACTGTTGTCGTCCGCGAGAAAAAGAAATCGGAGATTGTGGAGTTCTCGGAAGCGAAAGCGGAGGATGCGCTGCAAGAGGATGTTTTCATGCACATGCCGCCTCCAGAAAAGCCAGAGGATAATATTCCTCCTGAAGACCCCAAACCCAATGATTCAATTTAGGGTGCCTATTTTGTTTTCCGCGCCTGGGGCTCATTGACGCTTTTTGTCATTCTCAAAAGTTACATTTTAGAGCGTCTTGGGAACTCTCAGCGCCCCGCTTTTTGAATAAGGAATTTTCATGGTAGCAAAGCAAGGCCTTCGCCTTTTACACACATCCGATTGGCACTTGGGCAATACCATTGGGGATAAGGATCGCTCTCACGAATTTAAGGCATTCCTCGATTGGATGCGGGCGCAAATCGTGGAAAATGCAGTGGACGTTTTGATCATCGCCGGAGATGTTTTCGATGTCTCCAGCCCGGGGAGTAAAATTCAAGGTTTGTATTACCGGTTTTTGGCGAGTTTGCAGGGGACGTGTTGCCATGATGTGGTTGTCGTTGCCGGAAATCACGATTCGCCCTCGCTTTTGGATGCTCCCAAAGAAGTACTCTCGGCGTTGCAGGTGCATGTGGTGGGCGCTATCGATAGAGAAAATTTAGGGAAAGAAATTTTTGTGATTCGTGACGATACCGAGACGCCTCTTGGCATTATTTGTGCGGTGCCATATCTTCGCGAAGGGGATTTGCGTTTTTCTGCGCCGGGTGAAACGGATCGGGACGTGCAAAAGCTGGTGGTCGAAGGGACGCGGGCTCATTACCGTAGAGTGGTGGATTTGGCTTTGGAGGAACGCGCGCGATTGAATGCCCCTTTGATTCCGATTATCGCCACTGGGCATTTGTTCGCAGCGGGGGTGAGTCATGGTGATG
>DBTP01000099.1:0-3934 GCA_002307115.1 Fibrobacter sp. UBA1313
CGCGAAGATGGCAAAGAGACCGAAGTATTCTCACTCATCGGGCCTAAAAAATATGATATTCCTTGGCGCGTTCTTGAAGCCCAAGGTTGGATCGCCACTGCCGATTGTTCTGAAGTTCGTGTTCCCATGAACCCAGAACTCAAAATGAAATACGCGCTCGCGGAAACCCGCGAAAAAATCAATATCGCAAGTACAAACCCTGAAAAGAACAATGTCGTCCGGGAACTCCTTGTCCACTATAGCGAAGTCGAAGATCGTATTCTCATCATCGGACAATACATTGACCAACTGGAAAAACTTTCCGCTGAACTTCACATCCCTCTTATCACAGGCAAGACGCCCAACAAAGATAGAGAAGTACTCTACTCGCATTTCCGCGATGGAACCCTTCAGCACCTGATGGTTTCCAAAGTCGGCAACTTTGCCATTGATCTTCCGGATGCGAGTATCCTTATTCAGATTTCAGGAACGTTCGGTAGCCGCCAGGAAGAAGCACAACGCCTGGGTCGCGTGCTTCGGCCCAAAGCAGATGGTCGCCAAGCGCATTTTTACACGTTGGTCACCCAAGATACGCGCGAACAGGAATTCGCCATGAACCGTCAGCTATTCCTCACAGAACAAGGTTACGCCTACAAGGTTCTCAAAGCTCCTCTCTGTAATTTTGAGAATCCCGGAACTCCTTAAATGGCTTTTCGCAATCACTTTGTCACTGATCCGCACTTTTTCAAAGTACTTCTCGGATTGGCACTTCCGATTGCAATTCAAGATCTCATTAAATTTTCGTTGTCTCTCACCGACAACCTCATGGTGGGTAGCCTTTCCCAAGAGGCCCTTTCCGCCGTCACTTTAGCAAACCAGCCATTCTTCGTTTTCTCCCTCCTTTCTTTCGGCATGGCCAGTGGCGGGGGCATTCTCACCGCCCAATATTACGGCAAACACGATCCCCTTTCCATTTCTAAAACCGTTTCCATTACTTTAAGTGTAGGCCTTTTAGGAGCTTTTCTTTTTGGTTCTGTGATGCTCCTTTTTCCTCAATGGGTCATGGGCATTTTCACAAGAGATCCAGTACTCATTGGACTCGGTGTAAAATATCTCGAAATTCAAGGATGGACTTATTTTCTATTTGGCTTCACCAACACGCTCATCATGCTGATGCGGAGTACGCGTGATGTCAAGATTGGTCTCATTATCACCACTGGCACCTTTTTTCTGAACCTATTTTTTAACTGGATGCTGATCTTTGGTCATTGGGGAATGCCTGCTCTCGGCGTTCGCGGCGCGGCCATAGGAACCCTCATGGCCCGCATCATCGAATGCGCCGCCATGATTCTCTACATCCGATTCATGGACAAGCATCTCCATTTTCGATTTTCCAAACTGTTCCATTTTGACTCCATACTCTTCAAAGATTTTGTACGCTTTAGCTTGCCCGTCGCCGTGAATGAAGGCGGCTGGTCCACAGGGATCGCTGCGCAATCTGTGGTTCTAGGACACATGGGCACCGCCGCCGTCGCAGCGTCGAGCATTGTGAGTACCGCACAACAAATCGCCCTGGTCTTTATCTTTGGTGTTGCCGGTGCGAGTGCTCCTATTCTCGGAAACCTTCTGGGCTCAGGAAAAAATTTGAATCAAGCGCGACCTTATGCAAATACACTCCTTGCGGCGGGGCTTTTTGTAGGGGCGATTGCCTGCATCCTTCTTTATTTTTCCAAAGATTTTTTCATTCCTCTTTATCAGATACCCCAAGAAACCAAGAACCTTGCGATTTCACTTTTGCTAATCCAATGCATGATGACTTTAACACAAGCGTACACCACCCCTGCCATCGTAGGCGTTTTGCGTTCCGGGGGTGATACGTTGTTTACCACCTGTGTGGATATTGGTTGCCTCTGGCTGTTTTCCATTCCCCTAGGTTACCTCGCGGGATTCTATTGGATGCTCCCTTTGCCGCTGGTATTCTTAATTCTTCGCTCTGATGAGGTCATCAAAATACCCATCCTCATTTGGCGTTTGCGCCAAGGAAAATGGATAAGAAACGTGACTCGGTAAAATCTGTCAAAAGCGAGTTTGTGAGTAGCCTGTGAACCCGTTTTTTGAATTGATATTTTGCACAAAAAAAGACCCTCTTTCGAAGGTCTTTTTTAATTTTATCAAGAATCCAATTTTATTTAAAATTTCTTCAAATTTTTCTGTTTTACGGTGTAGGAGCAACGGGCTTTGGCGTAGTTTCCGAAGTATTCAGCAACGTTTCAAGCGTTTCCGCAGCCTTCAAGAACTCACTGGTATCATTACAAGATTTGGTTCCCAAAATTTTCTGCAAGTATTGCTTCTGCATCGGCACATCTTTCTCTGCTTCTGCAAATGTGGAAAGTTTGTACAAACACTGGCAAGTCTTGGAACCTTCTGGGAATTGTTCAATCGAACGTTTGAACACCACCTTCGCTTTTTCCAACTGCTGAACATCTACCAAACAAACAGCCATCCAATATAAGGCTTCTTCTGCGAGTGGACCCGATTTCACCTGTTCGTATACTTGCTTAAAGCCAGCATATGCCAGTTTGAATTCGCCCCGGTGGTAATCGGAACGCGCCGTAATAATGATCTTGTCCATCTCTTGCTGCATCGCTGCATCCAATTCTGTGCTATCCGTAGAGGCTTGGCCTTGAGAACCACTCACCACGACCTTCTTCGCAAGAATTTTATCAGACTTTCCTAAAAGAAGATCCAAGCGATAAATGACCTCTTCTTGACGGCTGTCATTCCTCTGAGATTCATCGGACATGCTTGTTGCCAAAAGAGAAAGTTCAGCCCGTAAGCGTTTGTTCACCAAATCTTGTTCTGCATACATGGAATCGATAACAGCCCGCAAAGAATCAATCTCCAAACGCATTTCACTCGAAGATTTATTCACTTCCATCTTAACATCGTTACCAACAGATTTCATCTCTTTGGTGCGAAGCATCGTGATGCTGGAACATCCCGAAAGCACAATTCCCAAAAGGGCTAAACATCCGACAAATAAGCGTTTCATAAAAATCTCCCAACAAAACCACGTTCACAAAACAAATTCACTCAAACTATTATTTCTTAACACTCACCTTAAAATTCGCACGACGATTCTGAGCAAAGGCATCTTCGGTCTGACCATCCACCTTCGGTTTTTCTTCACCATAGCTTATGGTTTCCATGCGATCACCGGAAATACCATAAGCCACCAAGAAATCCTTCACCTTTTGTGAACGCTTACTTCCGAGAGTCATATTGTAATCCTCAGTACCGCGTTCATCCGTATGACCGCCCACTGTAATCAGAAAACGCGGTTCTTTCAACAGAATATCGCCCACCTGCGTCAGAAGATCCTTAGCACTCGCCGTCAATTCTGAATGATCGAAATCAAAGTAAACTTCATCAGACATGATTTTATTAATCATCGCTTCCACTTTAGCGCGGTCTGCTTCCAGACGTTCTGCAGCTAAACGTTCCGCTTCCAATCGTTCACGTTCCGCAGCAGCGGCAGAATCCGCACTGGACATATTCTTCGTTGTAGCGGGGGCTTCTTTTACTGTCGGATTCACTACAGGTTCTTCTTTCTTAGCACATGCCAAGAGAGCGACAGTCACCAAAGCGGTAACCAAAACCAATTGAATTTTTTTCATCACTGACCTTCCTTTTTGATTGTGTTATCTTCATTCACGCCGTACCAAGACCACGTGGGAGAGGTATTATCACCCCCATTCGTAATGCGGGTCACATTCGAACCGTCCTTTCGCATAATATAAATTTGATGTGAACCCGTCCGATCACTGGAGAACGCAATCAGCATTCCATCAGGAGACCAAGTGGGGTGTTCATTATTGCCCGCATTCGAGGTTAATTGGGTAATATCAGAACCATCGATGGCACAAGTATAAATATTCATTTGTCCCCCATCCAT
>DBTP01000099.1:4256-9040 GCA_002307115.1 Fibrobacter sp. UBA1313
TCCCATAAAAGTCACGCGACGCACATCACTACCATCTTTGCCCATCACATAAATTTGTGGGGAACCGCCACGATCAGTGCTGAAAAGAATTTCCGAGGCATAGGGGCTCCAAGCGGGGCTCACTTGAGACGCTTTGGAATAAGAAATTTTTTGAATTTTATTCGTATTGGGGTCGCCTAAATACAAATCCGATTTGCCGTCTATAACACTTGCATAAAGAATCTCACCCGTCACCGGATTCACCGCAGGGCTGAAAGTTTGTGTATGCTGTGGGAACAAACGTTTTTCTTTTCCTGTAGATAAATTCTTTTGAAACAACTGTGATTTTCCATTGCGAAAACTCACGAAAATAATATCCTTATTCCCCAAAGACCATACCGGCATCATACTAATGGAGGTATCGTACGTCAACTGGCGACGATTAAATCCATCATAATCCCCAATCACCACCTGTTTTACATTGTCCATCTTAGAAACCCAAACAAGCTGCGTAGATGCGACACCCAGTTCGCCCCAAAGTTGCTTAATTACTTTATCTACAAAATGATGTACCGTGCGGCGCACATCCTTCATCGCCACCACATAAGATTCCCCTAACACAAGATCCTTGGTCTGGGAAGCATACAAATAACAAGAGAGTTTCACGCGCCCTTCAGCCGCCTTATCCAAGCGCCCCGTCACATAAAACTTTGCGCGTTCCCGACTAAACTTCACCAAATCAAATTTAGAAGAGGGTACCGCCGTAAATCGACCCGAAAGATTAAAATCACGTTCAATCACATCGTGCGGTTTTTCCTGGAGACTCGAAAAATTATCACCATCTTCTGTAAAAGGCACAACACCAATAGGCATCGTTTTGAAAACGGAAATTCCCACATTCACATCAATAGTATCAATAGAAGCAAAAGACACCGTTGTGCAAAACAAAAGCAAAAAAGAAAAGTAAAAAGGCTTCATCATTCTTTCAAACATAGCAAATAACTCTTTGTGAAGCCACACTTGGGTAGACTTCTCAATTTGGTGTAAAATTAAAATTCAACGAAAGCGCCGGCGCACGGTAATTCGGCGGAAGTTCTGGCACCTTAGAGATCTGAACAGCCCGCATCGACAAGTGATCCCACATATTATTCCCCGAAGAACGTCGCAGCGTAATATTCGTCACTGAACCAAAACGATCCACCGTAAACTGCACAGTCGTCTTGGTATCCTTCGGCACATTCATCCCCGATGGCGGGTTGAAATGCTGCATAATAATTTGTTTCAATCGTTCAAGATAGACTTGCATCAATGGGTCCATATCCACAGAACCCACCGGATTCAAGCTCGATTCCTCGGTAAATGAAGGCAAGTCCATATCATCATCCACAGGAGAATCATCCGTATCTTCTTCTGGCTCTGGTGGAGGAGGGGGTGGCGTAGGTTCCGTTTTAGCTTTCGCAAGCTTGGGCTCCGGGGGGAGCGGGCGCTCAACAGGCTTCACTTCTTTTTTCACCTCTGGTTTCACTTCGGTCTTTGGCCGTGGGCGATGATGTCTCACTTGAGGTGCCGCTGGTGTCTGCAACTGAACCAATTCAAAAACTTTTACTTCCTGTGGGGGGGGCTCCGAAAAATGAACCTGGTTAATGGCAATCAGAACACCGATCACAATAATGTGAAAGAATACTGACGCCCCGAAAATTTTCGGGAGCTTGTCATCAAATCCAGATTGAAAATAAGGAGACTTATTGCTCATTTCCCAACTTTTTCACCTTCTGGCAGCGTCAAAAATCCCAACTTGGTCACACCCGCCTGTTGCACTACAGACACCACCTTCATCACGACCCCATAAGGAACCGCCTCATCCGCATTAATCACCACCGCCATTTGGCCATCCCAAAGGGATTTAAAAACATTCCGGAAATTGGGAAGCTCCACTTTCATATCCGCGATATAAACTTCTTCATTCTTTGTAATGGACACCTTCAACAGTTTTTCCTGTTCAATCGTCGGTGCTTCCGCCTTTGGAAGGTCCACCTTCACTCCCTGACTCATCAAAGGAGCACAAATCATAAATACGATCAAAATGGAAAATACCACATCAATCATATTCGTCAGGTTCATGTCCTGATTTATCGTTTTACCGCGGCTTCGCTTCACGCTGCCCCCTTAGCCTGCCACTTCTTCAAGCGCAAGCAAGTCCCCGCGCTTAAACAAGCTCAACACGCGAGAGCCAAAGTTATAATAGGCAATTTCATTTTCACCCGTGCGGGACACAAACATATTATACCCAGCAGAAGCAGGAATAGCGACCACAAGGCCACCAACCGTCGTAATAAGAGCCATCGCAATACCTGGGGCCACAACCGTCAAGTCGGCAGAACCATGCTGACCAATTTGGTAGAACGCCACCATAATGCCCCACACCGTACCGAGCAAACCAAAGAACGGCGAAAGGTTTGAACAAATACCCAAAAAGCTCAAATGGCGATTTTCGTCCAAACGAATTCCTTCAATGGAACGTTGAATCGTATCTTCCAAAAGGGATGCCCGATGCTGAATAGAATCGTAGCTCACAAAATTACTGAACTTCGTGGCCTCAATCAGCACTTCTTCGGTAACGCGTTTCAAAGCGCTATCCGCAGAAGACTTGCACAGCTCCTTCAAATCCACAAAATGTTCCACATGGATAAACTGGTTGAAAAACCGAGCGTTTGCCTTCTGATTCCTGCGAAGGAAAATCGTTTTTGTGATAATGATGCCCCAACTGCCGAGGGACATCACTGCAAGGATACAAAGAACGATGATCGTCGCAATATCGGATTGACGAAGCATCTGAATAACGGGCATGTCCATTAAAACCTCCATAGGATACGGAAACAAGTTAGAAAAATGAGACACAGGAAAGCCACACGGAAAAAGGAAAATCGAGGCTCAACGAAAGTGAAGGGAATCGTAGTCGTGCGGTAATTGATTATAGCCTACTTTTGGGTGCTTTCTTTTCAATACTCTTGACTGTTTTTAGAAAAATATCGGAACAAAACAAGAGCCTTATTCGTTTAAAGGGTGGTAGCGCAATTCAGCACGACCGGTTCCTCCGTTATCGGAAAAGGGATGCCATGCGCAGACCCCACGACATCTTCTTTAAAAGCGTATTCCAGGACCCCAAACGCACCACCGCACTCCTCCGCGCCGCCGCAAAAAAGAACCCCAGCTTGCAGGAATTTATCAACGCAGTGAACTTGGATACATTACAAGAGATCCCCGCAGCCTATGCAGAATCCGGGGAAACAGGAGCTGCCGATTTAGCATTCACCGTCAGTATCCGCGAAAACGACAGATCTATCGCAGGTGAGCAACGCAAAGATGCGGAACTTCTGGTCGGCATCATCGAGGAACATAAATCCAGCCCCGACAAAAACGTGATCCAGCAACTCATACGTTATTGGTACAAACTCATGTTTCGCAAAATGCAAAATATCCCCACGGTAGCGATCATCATCTACAACGGAACCTCATCCTGGAAATCTTTTGAAAAAGCCATGTTCCCCGATTATCCCGCCTATTTCCACAGAATCGGACTTCCATTCATTTGTGAGTTTATCAATGTCGGCAGTTCCTTTGACACCGAAGAATTGGCCTCTTTTGATCCGCAGACAGCCATTGCAATTGTAGCCATGAAATATGCCTTTGACGGTACCGCACTGGAGGCTCATTTTGTGCCCGCGTTACGCGCATTCCTCGAAGCGAACAAAGGAACCAACACAACCCTCGTTGAAGAAATTATGGTATATTTGAAAAGTTCCCTCAAAAAGGAAGATAAGGAGCACTTTATGGACCTCATCTCAACTAAAGAAGCCTACGGTTACGAGACCATCGCCGATGCTGAATACGCCGAGGGATTAAACGATGGTTTAAGCCAGGGGAAAACAGAAGGCGAACTTCACAAAGCGCGCGCAATGGCAAAAGCAATGCTTGTAGATGGAATTTCTGTAAAACGCATTGCTACTTATTCCGGTCTCAGCGAAGCCGAAATTCTCACGTTATAAAAAGACCGTTCAAAAAACGGCATCAATAGAGCCCCTTCATTTTCTGGGAGCCATTTAGCATCTGCTTTTTGCCGCAGTTTTTCCCGTGCAGGCATCTAAAAAATGTTTTACGAGAATGGGCTCAAACGAGGTTAAGTGCTAAACAGAGACACTTAGGAGCTTGCGCCTTAGTGAGAGTGATCCCTAATTGGATTATTTTGCGAAATGAAAAGAGCAGGCGCACGAGCTAGCCATACCCTTTACCAGAAGAAACCAAAAAAGGCAGAACGTTTGGTGTAACGGAATACACTTTCAGTTGAAGGCAGTGTTACTACAAATCTTATGAAAAACACCGCTATTATAGCGACGTTTTTGGATTTGTTAATTATTAACCCAACATGTCATCGTTTGACCATCCGGTCGACTGACGCAAATGTTACTAAACTGAACATGTAAACCACTGGGAACTACTCCCAAAAGGAGAGACAGATTGTTCCAATCAGTTGCAGTAGTTGTCTTACTATTATATGAAGCGGTTTCAGTGCACCCAGAATAACCGCAAGAAGAACAATACAGATAGAGCGATGGCAACCAATACTGGTTACTCCATGTAAAGTCAACATTCATACAGGAACCGGAAGAAACCGTTTTTGATGAATTGGTAGCCGTAATCGTTACCATACTACTGCTACTCTTTGCAGAGCTACTGGATGCCACACTTGAGCTACTCTTCGCACTGCTACTCGATGCCACGCTCGAACTACTCTTCGCAGAGCTACT
>DBTP01000100.1 GCA_002307115.1 Fibrobacter sp. UBA1313
CGTGGAGAACCGCATTTGTCGTAAGCGGAGCGCATTGAGTACGACGGTCACGGAGCTGAAGCTCATGGCAAGAGCGGCGATCATGGGGCTCAAAAGCCACCCGGAGGAAAGGTAGAATACGCCTGCGGCAAGCGGAATTCCAAGAATATTGTAGAAGAATGCCCAGAAGAGATTCTGTCGTATGTTGCGGACGACCTGATGACTCAATTGAAAGAGTGAGAGGATGGTTCTTAGATCGTTACGCATGAGGACCACATCGGCGGATTCGAGCGCAATGTCCGAGCCGCCTCCCATGGCGATCCCTACATCGGCTCTCGCGAGAGCAGGGGCGTCGTTGATGCCATCCCCTATCATGGCGACGATTTCTCCTTGGGCTTTGCGGGTGGCAACAAAGGCTTCTTTGTCCTGAGGGAGCAAGCCCGCCTGGACTTCTTCGATGCCTGCTTCTTGAGCGATGGCGCGGGCCGTTTTTTCGTTATCCCCTGTGAGGAGAATGACGCGGAATCCCTTCGCTTTCATTTGCTGCACGGCTTCTTTGGCATCTGGTTTTAGCGCATCTGCGACGGCGAGGAGCCCGAGTAATTTTCCGTTTCTCGCAATGAATAGCGGTGTTTTCCCGTGGGCGGCGAGGGCTTCGGCTTCGTTTTCCGCTTCTGAGAGGCCTTCGATGGTGTTGGCTTTTAAAAATTCCCGGTTTCCCACGAGGCAGCGCTGTCCTTGAATTATCCCTTCTACGCCTTTGCCGAGTATGGCTGCGAATTGTGTGACGGGTTCCAAGGCAAGGTTTCGTTGTGTGGCGGCTTCGAGTACGGCTTTCCCCAAGGGATGTTCGGATTGTTTTTCCAGCGAGGCTCCCGTGCGCAGTAAGTCCTCTTCGGTGGCGTTTCCGAGAGTGACAATATTTGTCACAGATGGTTTCCCGGTGGTGACGGTGCCTGTTTTATCGAGGAGGATGGTTTTTACTTGATGGGCTTGTTCTAGAGCCGCTGCCGATTTGAAGAGAATGCCTTGTTCCGCGCCTTTGCCGGTGCCTACCATAATGGCTACGGGGGTGGCGAGGCCGAGTGCGCAGGGGCAAGATATGACGAGTACGGCGATGCCTGTGGTGAGCGCAAAATCAAAGGGATAACCCAGGAGGAGCCAGGTGAGGGTGGTGATAAAGGCGATGAGGAGTACCACGGGTACAAAAACACCGCTGATTTTATCGGCGAGTCTTGAGAGGGGCGCTTTGGAGGCGGAGGCTGCTTCCATGAGGCGGATAATCTGGGCGAGGGTGGCATCATCGCCTACGCGAACAGCTTGGAAAGTGAAATAGCCGGATTGGTTCACCGTCGCGGAGAGTACGGAACTCCCGGGCGCTTTGAGGACGGGCATGCTTTCTCCGGTGAGGGCCGATTCATCCACATAGGATTTTCCGGTGAGTACGGTGCCGTCTACGGGAATGGATTGTCCGGGCTTTACGATGACTTCATCGCCGGGGCGCACGGCTTCTATGGGGACTTCGACTTCGGTGCCGTTCTGGAGAAGCAAGGCCTTTTTGGGGGCGAGATCCATTAGCTTGGTAATGGCGGAGGATGTTTTTCTTTTGGCACGGGCTTCTAGGTATTTGCCAAGAGTAACCAGAGTAAGTATGGTTGCCGCGGATTCAAAGAAGAGTTTATTCGCGTAAGTGATTGCTGCATTTACGGCTCCCTTTTCGTAGGCGAATCCCATGCGGTAGAGGGTGTAAATTCCATAGACGAATGCGGCGGTGGCGCCCAGGGCAACGAGGGAATCCATGGTGGGGGCGCGTTGCAAAAGTGCCCGGAAACCTCGGGAGAAAAAAGGCCTGTTCAGGAACAGAATGGGAAGGGTGAGCATCAGTTGTGTGAAAGCAGAAGAAAATCCATGCCGTGCTGTGTCAAAAATCGCAGGCAAGGGGAAGCCGATCATAGAGCCCATGGCGATGTACAAAAGCGGGATGAGAAAAATCAGAGATCCCAGGAAACGGATTTTCAGGTGCTCTGCCTCTGTGGTGGCGATATCGGTGACGGGCTTTGCCGCTGAGGATTGCGCTTTGCCGCGGACTTTGGCCCCGTAACCGGCCTTTTGAACGGAGTTTTCAATGGCTGGGATTTTTATTTGATTTTCGTCGTACTTCACGGTCATGCTGTTGGTGAGCAACTGCACATCCACGGATTGCACGCCCGGGAGTTTCTGGACACTTTTTTCCACATGCACCACGCAGGCGGCGCAACTCATCCCGGATACATCAAAGCGATCTGTTTTCATAGGAATAATTATACAAAACCATGTTAGTCTTCGCTAACTATTTGTTTCGATTATTTTAATCTGTGGGGTCGAATTCCCCGAAGCTTGCTTCGGCTTTATTGCTAATGTGACAGGATGAGTGAATATGTTCATAAGCATCACAATGTATCCGTTGCCGTTTGATGCCTTATAGGTTGCGAAGGCTGTTGTCGAGTGGTATTGGGGTTCGATACCCCGTAGCTTTGCTGTAGGGTAGTTCATCGGCAGAATATTCGATTTTTTTTATGATAATTGCTTGTTTCCGGCATGGTGGATTTCTTCCGTTTTTCATTTGCCGCGTAAAGTTGTGAAAAATTTGCAGTTCTGTGGGATTTTGGGTTATGGATTCTCCTGATTTTTTCTGTTGCAGAGTGGATCGTGGACCTGAAACGTTAGGGGCTCTTGCTGAATTTTTTCTGAGCGCGGTGTGTTCAGGGTGCACCAGAAATATTTTCCTATTCAGTGTTTTCTTTCTCTAATCTTTTATTTTTTCCCGATGGGGTTCTGTCCATGACCATTTAGGCGTTGGTCGCATTTTTTCTTTATCTCGCCGTGATACTCGGCATCGGTTTTTTCTTTTCAAAGAAAACGAAGACTCTGAATTCTTATTATCCGGGCAACCGAAGCATGAACAAGTGGGTGGTCGCGATGAGTGCCCAGGCCTCTGATATGAGCGGCGGGCTTTTGATGGGACTCTCTGGGTCTATTTATGGGAGTGGCTTTAGGCTATCCACGTTGAGAGTAAAACTGAGAAAACCACAAGCGAATTTACAACGGCGCTCATAAATTTTAAAACAGAAAACGGCCTGCATGACGCAAGCCGTTTTTAATACAAAGTAATTGAATGGTTATTTCCGAACGGAGATCGCTTTCACAATGGCACCTTGCTTTATCATATACACGCCGGGCTCACCGAATTTGGCAAAGAGGACCTCGCTGATAGAGGCTCCGTTCTGCACTTCAATCTTGCCTATAGAATTGCCTAGCATATTGAATACCTGGAAAGAACCGGAAGTGGCGACAGGCGCGATTGCGCTGGCGATTGCGGTCGTAGAGCTGGATGATTGCACGTCGTAGGAACTGGAGGACTGTGCTTCCGAGGAACTGCTAGATAAAGTGATAGCGGAGCTACTTGACGACGTACCACCAATGTAAACCTTGGCATAGGGGAAGTCGAACTTGCCGGAGGCGGTACCACTGGTAGCGTTTCCCGCTTCGCCGAGAACTTTTGCTTCGTACATGTTGCCGAGGGTCATCCCTAGCTCTGCCCATTTTTTGAAATGAGCCGTGATGTCGATGGTTCCACAATTGCGCGCTTCTTTGCGGATGCTGAAGAATTGGGTAAAGGTGGTGGTGCCTTCGATAGAAGCGGCATCGCTGCGTACATTCGTATACACATCATATTGTGCGCCATCAATAGTGAACGTTCCCTTCTTGGAACCGTTGGAAGCGACCCAATCGCCCGGCCTATATTGGCTGCCCCAGCTGTCAACGATATAATACTCGATGAGTGGGCTTTTTGACCAACCATAAACGCCTATGTAGGAATAACCGATGTTGGACGTTTCAGAAATATTAACCTTAAAATCGGCATATATCTGGCCGAGCTGCGAATAAGTCTTGTCGCTATTGAATGAGAGGCCAGAACGGCATAGGTAGTCGGGAGCATTGCTGAAAGCGCAGGAAAGAGAACCGTCGCTATAGAAAGTCGCCGAGTTGTTTCCGCCATCGGACCAAATTTCATAACCCACGTCACCAATCGTTCCTGTCGCATTGGCGGTTTTCGTGACGCTCGTCCCCGAATGGGATGACGTATTGCAGAAATCCTGTGCGAAAACGCTGGTGGAACATAAGCCAAAGGCGAGAACAAGCCCTACGTTGGCGATTCTTTTGAACTTTTGATACATACTAGACTCCATTTATGGATTAACATACCTTAACAAGGTTAATTTATATTTGAAGAGCCTTATTTTGAGAAACGTAAACTTTTATGTGTTATAAAGCTTAACAACATCGCGATTTGCCCTCAAAAATGGCGGTTAAATCCAATTTTAAATGGGTAGATTTTCGGTTCGCTGGAATACCCCGGCTCTTCCACTGGTTTATTTAATTCAGGTGCCTTTGCAGGAGCTGAACTAAAGTGAATAGTCTTCGAGGTGTCGTAATCATAAGACGATATTGCCCCTGCGGCATCCGGCACAAAGATGGCAGGAGGGACTCTCAAGCATGGTTCCGTGGGGATTAGGGTGAATTTCCCCTAACGTACTCAATTTACTGTTTATTCATGAAACGGAGTATCTCGGTGTTCGCGCCTTTTCCGAAGACAATTTGATAGAGTCCCGGTGCCCAGCGGTCCACATTGAACCGTGCTTCATCATGTGTCTGTGCGCTGGCGACCAACTTTCCTTTGAGATTGAATACACGGATGGAAACAGCCCCTTCCCGGAACCGATTTCCCGGAACCACGCGAAGAACATTCCCCTCCAATCGGGCGAGGGAGGGTTCATGCGGGGATTTTTTCAGCGCAAGTTTCGTGGGTTCGGGCAGTTCGGAATCATTCGTTACAATGCGCCAGTTCTGGTTCCAGACCCAGGAATCGGACCAGTCCTGGATCACCCGGTCTCCGGTGTTGCGCAGATACAGGCTACTGTTCACCATTTTGATGCGCACTACAGTACCGGAGAATCCGCTCTGGGGTTCCAGTACCGCTTTCTGGTGATCCTTTCCGTTCCAGCCCCAGATCCCGACGGCGGCTCCGGCTTCGGTGGATTCGTTCGACATCTCCAGCACTTTTTTGCCAAAGTTGATGCGGTAGGTTGTTCCGCTCATGCGCTGGAGGGTGACGTACGCCGTGCTGTCTGTACAGTCGCCGAGTACAATAGTGTTTCCAGAGGGAATCATACACTTCCCTTGGGCTACGGAAAGGATGCGGACTGAATCAGGCAAGGATGCCTTCTTTTTCCAGACACGGACCCATTCCGCTTCGAAATAGGCAGGGTTGTTTTCTGTCACCTCAATGTTGTCCCCGGCCCAGCCACCGATGGCCAGATTGACAATGATGTACATGGCACTGGCCTGGCTGATTTCTGTGGGTCGGGAATAGCTCGCCACACGCTTGTCGTCAAAGTAAAAGTTCATGGAAGAGGCATCCCATTCAAATCCATAATTGTGGAAGCTCTGGGACTTGTCCGCCCCTGTGTGTGTCCCGCCAAAGGAGGCCTCATGATCCCAGGCGGCGCCATGGTCCGTGTACCAGTCCGGATCTGTGTAGTGCATGTAATAATGATGTATCGTTCGTTCTTTTGGAATTTCCAGAATGTCAATTTCCGGGGGCCAGCCGTCTTGTAGCATCCAGAAGGCAGGCCAGGTCCCCAGTTGGGAGGGTGCCTTGAAACGCCCCTCGATGTAGCCGTACTGGATGTTGAATTTTCCCCGAGTGTCAATGGCGCCGGAGGTGTAGTCCAGGGAATAGGTTTTGCCGCCGCTTGTGGTGGTAGCTGGAGCGTCGGGGTCGCGCGAATCCTCCCCTTTGATGCGGAGGAGACCGTCTTCCACCAGAACATTTTCTGCAACGCAGTAGGCGCGGTGATTGTGCGTGTGCCCCCAGTTATAGGTCGGGTTCCATTTTGTGGTATCCAGGGAGGAACCTTCGAATTCATCCTCAAAGACCCGATTCCACCCTTCCAGTGAGGCGGGAGGCTCTGCGCCGATATAAGCAAAAAACACCGCTGTCAGAGCGGCAAAATGCCGGTATGTCATGAATGCCCCAAACTTGAAGAAACAAACCCTGAGGAAAAATAAGCTTCAGCCCTCTGGAATGGGGCGTAAAGAATGTAAAAAAACGGAAGTTGGAAAACTACCTCGTTGTTCTACTGAACGCACCGCACGGAATACCAGTTGTCGTAGCTTCCCAGATTGATAGAATTCTCCGGCAAAGCCAAGGGCATTGACGTCAGGGGTGGACCCCTCGTTTGCGGTGACCATATTCCGGCGGGTATAATTCAGATTTTTGCTCAAAACAGCCATACACACAATCCACAACTTTTGTATGCGCAATTCGACTGGTGGTATGACTGATAGGGGTATTTTATAACGCGAAAATTTCGGCTTCGCTGAGACCGGAAATACGTACGATTATTTCTGTAGGAATACCTTCAGCAAGCATTGCCTTCGCCATTGCACGCGCTTTGTGAAGTTCGCCTTCTGTTTTCCCCTGGCTTAAACCATCATTTAATCCCTCGGTGTATTCAGCGTCGGCGATGGTCTCGTAACCGTAGGCTTCTTTGGTTGAGATGAGGTCCATAAAGTGCTCCTTATCTTCCTTTTTAAGGGAACTTTTCAAATATACCATAATTTCTTCAACGAGAGTCGTGTTGTTTCCTTTGTTCGCTTCGAGGAACGCGCGCAAGGCGGGTACAAAATGAGCTTCCAGTGCGGTGCCGTCAAATGCGTATTTCATGGCTACAATCGCAATGGCTGTCTGCGGATCAAAAGACGTCAGTTCCTCGGCGTCAAAGGAACTACCGACATTGATAAACTCACAAATGAATGGGAGTCCGATTTTGTGAAAATAGGCAGGATAATCGGGGAACATGGCTTTTTCAAAAGATTTCCAGGATGAGGTTCCGTTGTAGATAATGATTGCTACGGTGGGGATGTTTTGCATTTTGCGGAACATCAACTTATACAATCTTTTTCTACGATGCATTAACGCAAGTAAACTTGCGATGCAGCGTGAAAACGATATCCTTCGGCGATCACTCGGCGGAGCCGAGTTCCTGCGCTGAAGCGCAGAGCCTCAGTACAATATCGAACCAGCTGCTGGATTACGTTTTTGTCGGGGCTGGATTTATGCTCTTCGATGATGCCTACCAGAAGTTCCGCATTTTTTGATTGCTCGCTGGCAATAGAGTCTTCGCGGATACTGACGGTGAATGCTAAATCGGCAGCTCCTGTTTCCCCGGATTCTGCATAGGCTGCTGGGATCTCCTGCAAGGTGTCCAGATTGGTCTTTTGCTCTGACGCCTATACGCGAGTGAACTCGCGAGGCACAGGCAAAAGACATACTTCGGCGATCACTTGGCGGAGCCAAGTTCCTGCGCTGAAGCGCAGAGCCTCAGCAATCACATTGATAAATTCCTCTAAGCTGGGATTCTTTTTTGCGGCAGCGCGTAGGAGTGCGGTGGTGCGTTTGGGGTCCTGGAATACGCTTTTAAAGAAGATGTCGTGGGGTCTGCGCATGGGATGTCTTTTCCGATAACGGAGGAACTGGTCGTGCTGAATTGCACGATCTCCTTTTTAAACGAATAAGGCTCTTGTTTTGAGACATATTTTGAAAATCTGCCAGAAAAAGAGAGGTTAGGACGGATTTTCATTGCGGTTATTCCATTGTGTTTATTCCACTGTAGACTGCTGGCACTTATGCGGCTGTACAATGGACAAACTGAGTACGGCTTCATGGAAATGGAATTTGAAATGCAATCAATCGTTTGCAAAAGTTCATTAAAAGTGCTATTTTGAGGGCCATGATAATTTCAAGAGAGTCGATGATTCACGGCAAGGAGCAAAAAACAAATGAAGCAGAAACAACGAATAACACTGTTTGGTATGGTGGCGGTTGCCCTGATTTTGGCGGCCTGTGGCGGGGATTCTTCCACAGGAGGAGTCGGCGGCGGCGGTTCTGATGGCATGCTGACGGACAGCCGCGATGGACAAACCTACAAGACGGTTGTGATCGGCACGCAGACGTGGATGGCGGAGAATTTGAACTACGCGGTGGACAGCAGCTGGTGCTATGAAAACAGTGCGGATAACTGCGCAAAATACGGACGCCTGTATCAGTGGGCAAGTGCGATGGCTCTCCCTGCGGCATACAATGAGGCTACATGGGGCGGAAGCGATGCTAATCATCAGGGCGTGTGCCCCGCAGGGTGGCACATTCCGACGAACGCCGAATGGACGACATTGGAAAATACGGTGGGCGGCGAAAATGTCGCCGGGACGGCGCTCAAGAGCACCAGTGGGTGGGATGAGGGTGGCAACGGCACGGACGCCTACGGCTTTTCGGCTCTCCCTGCGGGCAACCGCTACAACTACAGTGGCAGTTTCGGCGACGTTGGCTACCGCGCGAACTTCTGGAGTGCCACGGAGTACGGTACGGGCTACGCTTACGGTCGGTACTTGTACTACGGCCGCGCGCACATGGACGCGGGCTACGAATACAAGCATGACCCGTTTTCTGTTCGTTGCCTCAAGGATGCGAAGTAACCAGACGAACGAAGTGAGTTTGGGCACATTCAGTCCGAACTCGCAGAGTTCATGTTGTATCAATGATGATCCGATTTAAACCACTCTTCGGTGCTACTTCCTAACGGATGCGGTATTGAACGGAAGAAGGGCGTTGCAGGAGCTGAACCAAAGTGAACTGAAAACCAAGGTTACTCAGTCCACCTTGGGACAAGCAAAGAGGCGTTGAATATCCATTATAAGTGCTATTTTGAAGGATGTGATAATTTCAAGATAGCCTATGATTCAAGGCAAGGTGCAAAAAACAAATGAAACAGAAACAACGGATAACACTATTTGGTATGGTGGCGGTTGCCCTGATTTTGGCGGCCTGCGATGGTGACAGCGGAAACAACAGTTCGGAATCTGAAGGAGATAGTTCGTCTTCCATTGAATTTTCTTCAAGTAGTGAACAAATAAATTCCTCTTCTGTTGTCAAATCCTCCAGTTCATCAGTCAAGATATCAAGCTCATCGGTTGTTGTTTCGAGTTCGGGCGTGAAGTTGCAGTCCAGTTCGTCAGTTGCTGCTTGCAGCAATACCTACGAAACCAACACGGTAAAGGATTGTCGTGACAATCAGACCTACAAGATTGTGGTGATCGGCACGCAGACGTGGATGGCGGAGAACCTGAACTATGCGGTGGATAGTAGCTGGTGCTATGATAGCAGTGCGGATAATTGTACGAAATATGGCCGTTTTTACCAGTGGGCAAGTGCCATGGGGCTGAGTGCAACTTATAACAGCACTTCTGCCTCAGGTGTGATCTCCACTCCGCAGCAGGGCGTGTGCCCCGCAGGGTGGCACATCCCGACGAACGGCGAGTGGACGACATTGGAAAATACGGTGGGCGGCGAAGAGGTCGCTGGGAGGGCGCTCAAAAACACCAGAGGGTGGGAGGATGATGGCAACGGCACGGATGCTTACGGTTTTTCGGCTCTCCCTCCTGGCTACCGCATCTACAATGGCCTTTTTTACAACGTTGGCTACAGTGCGGACTTCTGGAGTGCCACGGAGAACGCCACGGGCACCGCTTACTATCGGGACTTGGATTACTATGACGCGAACGTGTACACGTGTGACAATCGCAAAGATTACGCGTTTTCTGTTCGTTGTCTCAAGGATGCAAAGTAACCAGACGAACGCAGTGAGTTTGGGCACCGCTTCTACACAATGGGAGCTGTATTAAGCAGACGCGGGGCGTTGCAGGAGCTGAACCAAAGTGAACTGAAAACCAAGGTAACGGAATCTGCTTTGGGAACTGCAAAGAGGCGTTGAATGCCCATTAAAAGTGCTATTTTGAAGGCTGTGATAATTTCAAAATAACCGATGATTCAAGGCAAGGAGCAAGAAACAAATGAAACAGAAACAACGGATAACACTATTTGGTATGGTGGCGGTTGCCCTGATTTTGGCGGCCTGCGATGGTGACAGCGGAAACAACAGTTCGGAATCTGAAGGAGATAGTTCGTCTTCCATCGAAAATTCTTCAAGTAGTGAACAAATAAATTCCTCTTCTGTCGTCAAGTCCTCCAGTTCATCAATGGGGGTATCCAGCTCATCGCTTGTGGTTTCGAGTTCGAGCGTGAAGGTGCAGTCGAGTTCTTCGACCCCGCTTTCGTCTTCTGTTGTCAAGTCCTCCAGTTCATCAGTTAGGGTATCCAGCTCGTCGGTTGTGGTTTCGAGTTCGAGCGTGAAGGTGCAGTCCAGTTCTTCGGTTTCGCTCTCTTCCTCGACCATTGAGTCATCAAGTTCGTCTTCCATTGAATACGGCACCCTTATTTATGGAGGACAGACTTATAAGACTGTGACAATCGGCACGCAGACGTGGATGGCGGAGAATCTGAATTACGCAGTGGACAGTTCCTGGTGCTACAATAACAGTGCCGACAGCTGCGCGAAATACGGACGCCTGTACCAGTGGGCAAGCGCAAAGACTGCGTGTCCTGATGGTTGGCACTTGCCTAGTACTAACGAGTGGAATACGCTTTATAACTACGTGACCAATAATAGTAGCGAAGGCGTGGGAACGAGTCTGAAAAGTAGCAGTGGGTGGAAGGCTTATTCCGGCGTAGCGACAGGCACTAACCGATTCGGTTTTTCGGCGCTTCCAGCAGGTTACCGCTACGACGGCAATTTCGGCAGCGCCGGCGACGACGCGTACTTCTGGAGTGCTACGGAGTCCGATAGTTACTACGCCGACTTCTGGTACTTGATGTACCACGACGAAGACTTCAGCAGCCTCAGCAACCTCATTAAGTACTACGGGTTCAGTGTTCGTTGTCT
>DBTP01000180.1:0-2403 GCA_002307115.1 Fibrobacter sp. UBA1313
GGCTCGGTAATGGAAAAATCCCGAACCCAAACATTTGCTTGCCACGGTGGTGATTTCGATTTAGTGGTGTCCACCGGAGGGTCATATTCAAGCACATAACGATGCGTTTTATTTTTGCCATCATTTCGTGACAATAGCGATGAACATCCTGAACCAAGCACTAAAATGGAGAGCGAGAGAATGATGTATCGTTTCATTTTATACGTCCTGATTTTTCTTCAGAGCGAATCAGAAGCGAGGGATCCGCTTTGATGCGTTGGCTGAAATCATACATGTTTTCGGTCATTTCGTTGATATTTCGAAGCGAAGTCGAGATGTCTTCTTGGGACTTATAAATCATGAGATCCGCGCGATTAGACAAGTTTTCAAGGGCCTTGGAAGCATTTTGAATTTCGATGAATGTTTTTTCAATATCACTGTTTCGAAATTGAGAGGTGATGGAATGTAGATCCTGCAAGGAGCCCGCTAAATTTGCCTGATTATTTTCGCCGGTGATCAAGAGCATATTATTCATGAGCGCTTCCAGCTTGACCGAAAAAACCTCGACTCGACTTGTGATTTGTTGAATCTGGGATGTTCCTGCGAGAACTTCATGATTCTCGGGAAGGGTAGGCTCATCGGGATTTCCCCCAGAAAGCTCAATGGTTTTGAGACCTGTGATGGAAAATCCGCCCACTAAGTTTGCTCGCATACTTGCTTTAACGGGAGTTCCTTTCACCACTTCAAATGTGACGACCACAGCGAGTAAATCGTGCTCATCAATGTGTAGCTCTAAAACTTTTCCTACGTCAACGCCATTCCATTTGACTTTGGCGCCAGGCACCAAGCCATCCACCGATTCTGAAAATCGAGTGTGATAAATGACATTTTCATTGGCGAGTCGCTTCCCCAAAAAGAAAATTCCAAAACCTAATATTAATGAAACGGTCATGATCATGAAAATACCCAAACGAATTCGTTCACCTTTGGTCGTTTCCATTTTCCACCTCCTTTATCTTAAAGGGTATCTCTAAAAATTCTTTTTCTATGGAATTGGCTGTGACACATCGCAATAGTGCGTCGCTCAAAGTAGCTAATAACATCATTATTAGCCACTTTTCGCTCCTGCTCTTGCTCGGTCTCGCTCAATTTCATGGTCGCAAACCAATTTTTAGAGGTACCCTGAATTGAATCCGTGTTCTCTGGGTTTCTTCTACCATGGCCTGACGATCAAAGAACCTCACGAGTTCGGGTTCTTTAGATGCAATCCCTTGTGGTAAATCGCCATCGAAGAGTACTTTCCCCGCAGAGAGAAACAGAAGTTTATCGGCAATTGTTTTGATCGAGTCTAATTCATGGGTCACCACCACCACGGCGATTCCAAATTGATCCCTCAATTTCAAAAGAAGTTCATCCAAGGCCCTGGAGGTCACAGGATCCAGGCCTGAAGTGGGTTCATCGCAGAATAATAATCCCGGGTCCATGATGAGTGCGCGAGCAAGTGCGGCCCGCTTGCGCATGCCTCCGCTCAATTCGGCGGGGTACTTATGCCAGGCATCCAGCATGGAGACGCTTTCCAATTTTTGGGCGACCATTTCTTCCACCACAACAAGGGGAAGTTCAGGACGATGGGTGCGCAGGGGGAGTGCCACGTTATCGGCAAGCGTCATGGAACTCAGCAAGGCTCCATTTTGAAATAAAACCCCACAGCGTTCACGGACAGTTTGGGGAATGGGGGCATTGGCCTTTTTTTCACCCTCTCCAAAAAAACTCACCGATCCTTCTTTCACTCGCATGAGCCCCAGTATGGCATTGAGTAGTGTGGATTTTCCACCACCGGAACTGCCAAGAATAACGCGAATCTCACGAGTGGCCACTGCGAACGAAATTTGGTCCAGGATGATGTGATCCCCAAATCCGGCCTTAAGGTTTTTGACCTCAAGAACGGTATCGACGTGGTTGCCAGTGTTTATCATGATTATTGTGACACCTGCTTTAATAGAAAATGAAAGAGAACATCGCATCGGCAATGATGATTGCTGAAATCGAAAACACCACGCACTCGGTTGTCGCTCTGCCAACGGCATCAGCACCGCCTCGGGCGGCAAATCCTTTTTGGCTTGCAACGAGAGTAATAATCCAGCCAAAGACTATGGATTTGACTCCACATTGCCAAAGAAGTTTAAGGGGAATTTCATCACGAAGTTCGCTAAAGAATAGCGAAACTGGCATTTTTAAGTAGAGTGTCGCAACGATAAACCCAGAAAAAATACCAGCAAAGACAGAGGCGAAAGTGAGTAACGGAACGGTGATCGTCATCGCCTGGAATCGTGGCACCACTAAGAACGGCACGGGATGAATCCCCATGGTCTGCAACGCTTTGACCTCATCCTGCACCACCATGGAGGCGATTTCTGCAGTAAT
>DBTP01000180.1:2722-3389 GCA_002307115.1 Fibrobacter sp. UBA1313
GAAAACATTGAAATGCCAATGCCGCGAACGAGATAGAGTGAGCCCCCCAAAGATTCAAGCTGGATGGCACTTTGATAGGAGAGAGTGATACCGATTAAAAAAGACAAAATAAAAACGATAGGCAGAGCATCGCTCCCGAGCCTTAACATCTGAAGTAATGTTCCCCGGATCGGCAAGGCTTTGGGATTAAATCGCCCTACGGTGCTCCAGTAGATGGACTCCGTAAAGAGATGGGTGAGTTCCACTATGCTATGAAGTAATTGAAAACCGTATTCTCCTGCCGATTCAAAGAAACCCATTTTTTCGTTTGAGGGGACGGGCTTTTTAAGCGCAGGAACTGCCTTCAGATAAGTCGCTAAAGCTTCACTCGCATTAACAAGCTTCAGCGAACCCGAAAAATTTGCAGACTCTTTTTGCAGAGAAACAAGAACCGCCACCATGCATGAATCATTTTCTTGAATCCCCGAGCAATCGATTTCTACATCATGAGAGCGAAGTGCATGCATACTTGCATGGTACAGCTTACCTGGGGCAATTGGATTATTCACCTTTTTCACCTCTTTATCAAAAATTTTTGCGTGCAGTTCTCATCTTTTTTCGCAAAGGGATGTAACGTAAACAAAGATACATCCAGAGACGAAAATTCACGGAAATAACGCTGTCACAG
>DBTP01000108.1 GCA_002307115.1 Fibrobacter sp. UBA1313
TAAGGTTGATACTGCGAAGACCGCCACCGTGAAGCCTGCTACTCCAGTAGCCAAGACTGACACGACGAAAACTGCTCCGGTTAAGAAATAATTTCGCAAATCCTTTGAATCTTAAAGAAAAGCAGAGTGATCCCTCTGCTTTTCTTATATTTAAAGCATGGAAACTATTACGGATTTTAATGATCAAAAACTGGAAGTTGCCAGTTTTATTCGGGAAGTGTTCAGTTACATTAACCGGTTTAAAGGTCAGTTGTTTGTCCTTAAAATAGAAGACAGCCTGATGGATCATCCGTTGTTTCCTGTTTTGATGCGGGATATTACGCTTTTGCATAAGGCGGGCGTAAAGTTTTTAATCGTACCGGGCACTCGGAAAAGTATTGACAAACAGTTGGTTGCTTGGGAAATAAAGTCTCAGTTCCAGGAAGGGATTCGGCTGACCAGCGAAGAGGCGCTGCCTCTGATTGAACAGGCTTCTTTGGGCGTTGCGCAACGGATTATGAGTCACTTGACGGCAAGTGGTTGCCATGGTATCCAAGGCAACTGGGTCATGGCGCGGAGCATTGGAATCATCAATGGTGTTGATTATATGCGGACGGGAAAAATTGAACGCATTCAAAAAGATATTTTGGAACATTTGCTTGCAGAAGATTTTATTCCGATTCTTCCGCCGATTGGTTGGAATAAATTAGGCCATGCTTACAATATTTCGAGCACGGAACTCGCTACAGAACTTTGCAAGTATCTTTCTGTCGGAAAATTGTTCTTTATTGGAAGTGAAAATGGGATTCAGGCCAATGGTTTAAAAACAGGGCCTAATACCAAATATCTTGAATCCACGGACAGCGGTGTTATTTCGGCGCTGGACATCGATCAAGCTCAAGAAATTTTGGATCTCAATCCCAAAACGCTTAATTATGCGCAAGTGGATTATTTGATTAATGCCATTCGTGGCTGTAAAGCAGGGGCTAATCGGGTACATCTGGTCAGTGGTGAAATTCAGGGAAGTGTACTTCAGGAAGTTTTCTCCAGTCAGGGCGATGGCACCATGGTGTACGCTAACCAGTATTCCAGTATTCGGCCCGCAGCGATTGACGACATTCCCGATATTTTGCGGATTATGCAGGATTATATCGCCAAGGGATTTTTGATCCCCCGGACTCAGGAATCCATTTCGGAGAAGTTGCCGGATTATGTGGTCTACTCTATTGATAATGCGATTCATGGATGTGGTGCCCTGCACGCCTTTGAAGAGAATATGGCGGAACTTGCCGCGATAGCGGTGGCTGTAAATTATCGGAAATCGGGTGTGGGTGAAGCGATTGTGAGACATTTGATTTCGACAGCGCGGATGCGGGGTTATAAGAAGGTTTTTCTTTTAACGACGCAGGCATTGGATTGGTTCTACCCGTTTGGTTTTTGTGATGGAACCGTTGATGATTTACCGCCGTCTAAGAAAGCCACATATAATACCGAAAGAAATTCTCGGATCTTGTTGCTTTCGCTGGAGTAAAAATGATGGATTTGGCAAAGATGGAAGATGGCTTTCGGTTGATTCTTGAAGGCATGGGTGAGGATGTTCATCGCGAAGGCTTGATTGATACGCCACGTCGCGTGGCAAAAATGTATCAGGAATTGCTGGTCGGATTAACCGATGGCGTCAATGAAGATGATCTTTTGAGTACACAGTTTACTGAAGCTTACGATGAGATGATTCTTTTGAAGGATATCCCTTTCGTGAGTATGTGTGAACATCATTTTTTGCCTTTTATCGGAAAAGCACATGTGGCGTATATTCCGAATGATCGTATTGTGGGCCTTTCGAAATTGGCGCGTACGGTGGATTATTATGCGAAGCGCCCTCAGGTGCAGGAACGTATGACGCGGCAGATTGCAGAACTGATCCAGAAACAATTGAATCCGAAAGGGGTTGCGGTTGTGGTGGAAGCGACTCATAGTTGCATGACGGTTCGTGGAGTCAAGAAGCAGGGTTCCGTGATGTTTACGAGTCAACTTTTGGGGCTTTTTAAACGCAGCGAAAAAACGCGTGCAGAATTTATGGCGCTGATTCACGGATAAATTATTAGTTCACCTTCATTTGATGCTTTTATATATCTTTCTCAAGGGTTTCTTTTGCGAGGATTTATATGAGCTTATTGGATAAAATTAAGGGTGAATTTATTGATATCGTCGAACATTTAGAAGATGGCGGCGATACTTTGGTTTGGCGCTTTCCCCGCTACCAAAATGAAATTAAAAATGGGGCTCGATTGGTTGTCCGTGAAGGACAAATAGCAGTCCTTGTGAACGAAGGACAGTTGGCCGATATTTTCCATCCGGGAACTTATTCCTTAACCACTCAAAACCTACCGATTCTCTCCACACTCAAGGGCTGGAAATTTGGTTTTGATAGTCCATTTAAAGTCGAAGTTTATTTTGTAAGTAGTCGCCGATTTACAGATCAGAAATGGGGGACTCGCAATCCGGTGATGACGCGCGATGCTCAATTCGGGATGGTGCGTCTCCGCGCCTATGGATCTTATGTGCTTCAAGTGGCTGATGTGCATCAATTGATGTCTCAGATTGTGGGCACTCAAGCGCAGTTTGATGTGGATGAAATTACGGAACAAGTGCGCAATCTTGTGGTTTCTCGTTTTGGTGATATTATCGGGGATGCAAAAATTCCCGTTCTGGATTTGGCCCCTCATTACGATGAACTGGGACAATTAGTGGAAAAGAGAGTCCAAAAGGAAATTGCAGAATACGGTTTGAAGTGCTTCCAATTGCTGGTGGAAAATATTTCTGTCCCTGAAGAAGTGGAACGGAGCATGGATAAGCGTGCCAGTATGAGCGTTGTCGGTGAATCTGATTACACGCGCTATCAGATGGCGACTGCGACTGAAGTGGCGGCAGGGAACCCGGGAGGTGTCGCTGCGGGGGGGATGGGACTCGGTATGGGTTTTGGAATGGCGCAGCAAATGGTCAACCCCGCTCAGAATCCGCCGTCGCTCCCTAGTGGCGTGAATGAGGCGATTTGGTGGATTGCTCTGGAGGGTGTGAAGAACGGTCCCCACACGCTCGCTGCGCTTTCTCTGCTCAGTGCTTCCGGGAAGTTGAATCCAGAAACACTGGTGTGGAAACAAGGTATGGCGAATTGGATCCCGGCGCGTGAAGTGATTGAATTACGGTCTGTGTTCCCGATGGAACCCCCTCCGCTTCCGAAGGTATAATTATGCCTATTTGCGTTCATTGTGGGGCTCCTTTGCGCGAGGGGCGTCCTGTTTGTGATTACTGTAAAGCGACAAACGACGTGGATTTGTCGGGGCGCCATTATTTTACTACGCATCTTCCAGAGAAAGCACGCACCTGTCCACAATGCCATTCTGAAATGGAAGTGGTGGATATCGGCGTGCCTGGGAAACCGTTTTACTTAGATCGCTGTTCAACGTGTTTGGGAATTTTCTTTGATACGGGCGAGTTAGATGTTCTGGTGCACGAAACGATTCAGGGCGTGGCGCATATCAATAATGTAAGGCTCTCGGCCTTGCGCACGGCGGCTCCAGAATCTTCAGAGATCGTTCGGTATCGTCCGTGCCCCGAATGCGGTAAACTGATGAACCGAGAAAATTACGGAACCTATTCGGGAATCATTTTGGATCGGTGTCGCGATCATGGTGTGTTTTTGGATGCAGGGGAACTGTATCGAATTTTTCTTTGGGTTCGCGCTGGGGGAAGTTTGTTGAAACCCCCGCCAGAACCAGAACGCACAAAGCAGCCGCTTTCGCCGATGGAAATAGAAGAGGAAAATTCTACTTCGGTTTCTTTGATGGATGTGGTGATGGGAGTCTTCAAATTTTTGGGCGGTTGAAGTCCGTTTATTCCGTGGGGATTCCAAATCGTTTGAGATGGCAATAGGCTATTTCGCCAGTTTTCTCATCGCGAAGATGCAAACTCCCGCCTTCGCAGTAGCGCCAGTATTTGCAAGTGGCGCAGTCGCCTTTTTTGGTCCAAGAACGATCTCGCATCACTTGAAAACGATTGTTCCAGACGTCCATAAAATCATCGCGGTAAATGTTCCCTTGAATGTAATCTCCGCGCAAAGAGGGACAGGCCGAGATGGAGCCATCGGCGAGTACGGAACCGACATTGATTCCGGCGCGGCAGAAGAAAGGATTACTGCGCACTTGATTTTCATAGTCTCCGAGGAATCCTTCACAGCCGTAGTCGGCCCGGATTTTCCCCTGCAGGCGCGTTTCGCGGATAAAATCGAAAACGCGTTTAAATTCCAAATCACTCAATTTGAAAATGGGGTTTTCCTTGGCGCGGCCTTTGGGAAAAACCGTCGCGATCCGCCAGCGTTTGAGCTTTAGGTCGATAAGCATGTCCCGGATTTCGGGGAGCTCCGGCAGGTTTTCTTTGTTGACGCAGGTGACTACATCAAAGAGGAGCCCAGGCGTATGAGAGGCCCAGCGGATAGTATCGACCGCTTTTTCAAAAGAATGTTCGCGGCCACGGAAATGATCGTGAGAACGATGCAGACCATCAAGACTCACCGTCATGGAACGGAGCCCAGCCGTCAGTAAATTTTTAAACCGTGGCAACGTCATAGCAAATCCGTTGGTGACAAAGCCCCAGGGGAAACCGCGATCCATAAACGCTTTGCCTGCTTCCTCCAAATCCTTGCGCATCAGAGGTTCACCGCCGGTGACGACAATCAGGGTTCGCGATGGATTAACGTGTGGGCGAACGTTGTCGAGCACTTTTAAGAAGTCAGCGAGAGGCATATCGGGGTCGGCTTCGCAACGACAATCACTGCCGCAGTGTAGACAATTCAGATTGCAGCGAAGCGTACATTCCCAAAAGAAATACGAAAGCGTATGGCTTTTCGCAAGGGAATGACGATAAAAACGATGGACTTCAAGCGCGGCTTGCTTCTTGAAAGGAAGGACGTTCTGACTCATTATTTTTCTTCAGAGGTTTCGGAAGAGGAAGACTCTGTGGCATCCGGGCAACGGTAGCATCCATCCCCTTCAACATAGATCAGAGAACTTGTGGATTCGTTAGGATTGATCGGGTATGAAATTCCATAAAGAGGAGCAAATTCGGTTAATACACAATTTGTTTTGTTCGAAATAGAACCTTCGCTCAGCGCGGAAGCCAGTTGGGCTTCCGTAATTTCCAAAGAGCAATCATCGTAGGAGGTGCGGCTCGAAGAAGATTTTGGAGTACTAGAAGATGAACTTGAAGAAACGCTGGAGGAGGATTGCGCTACCGATGATGAGGATTCGTCACCCGGGCAACGATAGCATCCCACGCCTTCCTGATAGATAAGAGCTGGACCGGAGTTCACACTGGACGCATCGGAAGAATAAGGAACGCCATAGTCTGTGGCGACTTCCCCTAAACTGCAAAGTGCTTTGTCATAAATGGAGCCCTCACTCAGGGCTGCCTCTAAGGACGCTTCCGTAATCTCAAGGCTACAACCTTCAACAGAAGTGCTACTGGATGACGATGCCTGTTCACTGGAAGATGAATTCGTGGCAACGCTGGAAGAAGACGATGCCGAAGAGGAGGAGATTTCGTCATTCGGACAACGATAACAACCCACACCATCTTCATAAATAAGCGTTGTGGAGGCGTTCACTTTGGCGATGGAATCGAACATCGCAGGCGAACCGTAAAGGGCAATAATGTTCCCTAAAGCACAGGTTGTCTTGTCCGTGATGTAACCATTGTCGAGAGCGGTTTGCAACTGCGCTTCCGTATATTCCAGAGAGCAAAGATCAAAAGTACTGGAGCTAGAAGAGGATGATTCGTTTGTCGCTGTGCTGGAGGATGTTTCTGTAGAAGAGGAGGATGGATCTCCACAGACATCGGAAGGACACCCGTACAAAGTGGCACTATTGCTGGTCGATTCATCACACCCGGCCCAAAAGAATGCACACAGGGAAAGCAGTACTTTTTCCCACTTGGAACGAGATTTATTCAGAATGCGTTTCATGATAGGAAATATAAATCAAGAAATAATGGTGTAATTCGGTTTTTAATACCTTTCGATGTTGGTTTCAAAGATACAGATAAACTATCACGCATTTTTGCTGCTTTTGGCTAAGAAGCCGAGTACAATGAAGGAAATTACAATGGTTAGGATTAAATGAATGTCGGTCAGATTCGTTAAAAATTGACGGAGAAATCGTACGGCCTGGGAAGAAATGAATCCATAGCCGGCGCCGCACAAGATTACAAAAAATACAAATCGTCCAAGAAACGGAAGCTTTTGGGTCAATTTGCGCGCATATTGGTTGATGGTGCCACCGTAAATCGTGAGAATTGTGGAGATGAGACCCACGGAAATGGAGACTAAATGCAAGCGTAAAAAATCAGCAAAGTCACGGATGTAATTTTCCATAGGGGAAAAATATATTTTCTGTTGCGATTATATGAACAGGGGCATGATTAATTCTGCGACTGGCACGCGACTTTTCTGGAACGAGAACCAAGTGTGTCTATAACTTAGGGGCGAATCCTTGCATCACGAGCGAGAGTTCTAGGCGGAAGGTTCTGTGGTTGATGATTCGAATGGACTACTGCTTCCTCTACTATTGATGAAGTTCTTTTTTTTAGCAGGGGTGGCGGCAAATATCTTTTACGCTGGTTTTGCTACAAGGGTGATTACGGTGTCCCCTTTTGTTTTGTACGCGAAGCCTTCGCCCTCGTCATAGCGATATTCTTGTACAACCGTTTTCTTAAATCCCGGTTTAATGTAAAGGGGCAATTGGGCGCGTGAAAGATCTAGGTCCGCTGTGCTCGTGGCACAGTTCTTTTTGAACTGGGGAACAAGGCTGCCGTTCCTTACAAATACAGGGAATCCGCTGGGTTTCAGCTTCCAATCGAAGGCTTTTCCTCCTGCGTACCATTTCTCATCGGCGAGGCAAAACCAGTCGCCTTTCGGTAACTGGACTTCGCGGGATTGTGTCTTCGGTTCGAGAATGGGGGCCACTAAAAGATTATCACCGATCAAAAATTCATCTTCAAAATGAGATGGAGCTATTGTCGCCGCTGCTTTGCCGAGGTAGAAAAGGGGACGCATGACGGGGGCACCTGTGCGCTCGTGCTCCATAAAGGTTTCGTAAAGGTAGGGGAGCATCCGGTAGCGGAATTGGATGCACTCGCGAATGCGGGCGAGTGCTTTTTTGCTGAACTGCCATGGTTCCTGTTCTTTGGCATCTTTTGCACTATGAATCCGGAAAAATGGGAAAAGACACGCCGCTTCTACCCAGCGCACCAGGAGTTCTTCCGTCACGTCGTCCCCGAATCCACCGACATCCGCGCCTACAAAAGGAACTCCGCTCATGGAAAGCCCAAGAGCCATGGGAATGCTTGCCTTGAGGTGACGCCAATGGCTGAAATTATCGCCGAGCCAGAGGGCCGCATACTGGCCGATTCCCGTGCTTCCGCTTCTGGAAAGCAAAAAGGGCCGCGTGTCGGGACGGCTTTCGAGAAGCCCCTTCCGTGTCGCTTTTGCCATCCCTGTCGCATACTGGTTATGATAAGTTTCATGAGAGGCTTTTCCATGATTGAAAAGCATTTCCTCTTGCGTCACGGACCCTGTGGAAGGGTCATTCATATCGAGCCAGAAACCCGAAAATCCTTTTTTGGAAAAGGCGCAGACCTGATCTTTCCACCAATTTTTTCCTTTGTCTGTACTGAAATCGGGGAACAGCGTCGCCCCGGGCCATACAAAGCCACGGTAAAGATCGCCGTTGGAATTTTTGCAAAAGGCGTTTTGTGCTACGCCGCTTTGTCTCACAGAATAGCCTTTCTCATCGCGGACACCCGGATCCAGAATGGTGACCACATGCCGCCCTTTTTTGAGGAGCTTCGCCATCGTTGTCTCTGGATTTTTAAACGTTTTCGGATTCGTTGTGAAAACTTTGTAGCAATCCATAGAGTCAATGTCGAGCCAGAGCCCATCGCAGGGAATCCCCGCTTTTGTCATCTCAAAGTCCAAACGCTCCAAGTCTTTCGTGCCCGAATATCCCCAGCGGCATTGATGATATCCGAGGCTCCAGAGCGGAGGCCGGGGCGTGGTGCCCACAAGCCTTCCGTAGCGCCTCAAAACACTCGCCACATCTTGGCCGGTGATCAAGAAAATTTCCGCCGGGCCTTGAGTAGAACCCCAATAGAAAGACGATCCTTCCACTTTCTCCTGACTCGGGTGCAGACGCATATCCGGGTTCAGCGAAAAAAATACGGCGCGAGGATTGTGAACCAGAATGCCGAGAGCTTCATGGCCGCGTTTCAAAAGGAGAAACGGAATGTTCGCGTAAAAAGGATCGGGGTTACCGTCGCGGCACGCGAAAACGCCGTGTGAACCCCACGCATCCACATTCCACATCTGTGTGCGCATACCTGTCTTTTCGAGAGATCCTGTTTTGGCGCCGAGGCCGTAGAACTCATTCTTTTGTTCTGGGGTGAAACGCATGACCCAGCTATTTTGCGCCGTGCCAAAAAATCCTTCTTTCGCACTTTCCAAAAGGCACGTCCCTTGGGGAGAAAAAACACGCAATCGTCCCGCTTCAAAACGCACATTTCCGATGGTATTCTCGGACGGAAAATAAGGCGTCAGGACTGCTTCATCGGGAGGCAAGTTCGATTCACCGGGAAGCGTTTCCTCAGAATCGTGGCGGATGCGCAAACGCCAGATGCCATTGCCAAAGTCCTTGAGTTCCGTTGTGAAGGGGAATGTTCCCTGTGGTGGGAACTTAAAATTCACAGGGTGAGGAATCTTTGAGAAATCCATGAGAGGCCTTCTTATGCAGATTTTTTTTGAGTCTTTGCTTTTGGAATAAAACAGGGGAGTTCCCCTTCTTTTATACCGATCAACATTTCTTTTTCTTCTTTGGTGCGCGATTTAATCAGAGCTTCCAAACGAAGTGCTTCGGATTTGGTTTCAACTTCAAAAAATTTCAGAATTTTTTCTGGGGGAAAAGCGCGGGTAAAATTGGCCCCCTTGCCGCTCAGATGTTTTTCAAAGCGCGCCTGCACATCCGTTGCGTATCCCGTATAAATGCGATTTCCGGCACAGCGAAGCATATAGACAAAGTGGGGCATAGTCGGAATATAAGAAAAAAGCCCCCGGAATGGTTCCGGAGGCTTTCTTATACATTCAAAGTCAGAAAAATTATTCTTCTGTCTTCACTTCTTCTGCAACTTCTGGAGCTTCTGTAGCTTCAGTGGTTTCTGTCTTTTCTGCTTTCTTCTTAGGAGCTTTCTTCTTAGGAGCTGGAGCAACGGCTTCACCGATGGTCGTTCCATTTTCGCCTGGCTTATGAGAATTCATCCAGGTTTGCAGTTCCGCAGATTCGCGGTTCTTGAAGTAGTCTACCACAGAGAGATAAAGCTTGCGGTTGTTCTGATCGATTTCGGTAACGATCGCCGGGAGCTCGTCGCCAACCTTGAACGCATCGGCCGGAACCTTGATGTATTCAGCGGTGAGCTTGGAGACAGGTACGAAACCTTCCAAACCATCAGCGAGTTCCACAACAACGCCGCGATCGAGCATACGGACAATCTTGCCCTTCACTTCGGCATCGACAGGGAAGTTGGTTTCCACAGCATCCCAAGGATCTTCTTCAAGGTGCTTCATGGAAAGAGAAATACGACGCTTCTCACGATCAACCGCGAGCACCACGCATTCCACTTTGTCGCCCTTCTTGACGAGTTCGCTCGGATGGGTAATCTTCTTAGTCCAGGACATATCGGATACATGGATCAAACCGTCCACACCTTCCTTGATTTCGACGAAGGCGCCGAAAGAAGCGAGGTTGCGGATTTCGCCCACGACGCGTGCGCCCGGAGGAAGTTCGGATTCGATGGATTCCCAAGGATCGGCTTCGAGTTGCTTGAGGCCCAAGGAAATGCGTTCGGCATCTTCTTCCACTTTGAGCACCACGGCTTCCACTTCCTGACCTGGAACGAGGATTTTGGACGGATGCTTCACGTGCTGGGTCCAAGACATTTCGGATACATGGATGAGGCCTTCCACACCGCTGTCGAGTTCAATGAACGCGCCGTAATCGGTGATGGAAACCACTTTACCCTTAACGACCATGCCTTCTGGGTAACGGGCTGCAACGTCTTTCCACGGATGTGGTTTAAGCTGCTTCATGCCCAAAGAAATGCGTTCCTTCTTGTCGTTGAAATCGAGTACCATGACTTCGACTTCCTGACCGAGGGAAACCATTTCGGACGGGTGATTGATGCGCTTGTAGGACATATCGGTAATGTGGAGAAGACCATCCACGCCGCCGAGATCGATAAAGGCGCCAAAGTCCGTGATATTCTTGACAATACCCTTGCG
>DBTP01000037.1 GCA_002307115.1 Fibrobacter sp. UBA1313
CAAACACGAATGGCGTGAGTACTTTCTTCGAGAGAAAGCGTAAGAACCCCAGAGGTCAGAGGGTTCGCATAAAAGTGGCTATCGGGCGATTTCATGGGTAAAAAATAACTATGTCGTTGAATGATTGGACTTAAAGCTTCTTTAATAATTCGTTTTCTGCAACCGGAAGTCGATACCCCCTGGGGAACCAGGAGCCTCTTTGGTTGTGCAACGCTCTCTTTTCCAGTTGCAACCCATTTTTGAGATTTTGCCGGATATCCAGGACTTCATTTCAAATGGGGATTTCTAAATTCAGATGATGGACTCATTAAAAATTTGGATTACGGGTGCGAGTGGTATGCTGGGGCAGGATCTCTCGCGTTTGGCGAAAGAAGCCCACCATACATGCCTTTTAACTGATTTGGATGTTGATATTACGGATGCTTCTGCGGTGTCCGCGTTCCTTGCTGCGAATAAACCGGATCGCTTGGTAAATTGTGCGGCCTACACGGCGGTCGATAAGGCGGAAACAGAAACGGAATTGAATTATCATGTGAATGCGATGGGTCCAAAAACGCTTGGGGAATGCTGTGCTAAGGCAGGCGTTCCCATGCTTCACATTTCTACGGATTATGTGATGAGTGGTTGTCCTCCAGAACCTTTATTGCCGGAAAGTTCCTATGATCCCATGAATGCTTATGGACAAGCGAAAGCGCAAGGGGAACAATTTCTGCATGCTACGGGTGCTAAATTCTGGGTGGTACGCACGGCGTGGTTGTATGGTATCCATGGCAAAAATTTTGTGAAAACGATGCTTCGCTTAATGGCGGAAAAAGATTCTCTTAACGTGGTGAATGACCAGTTTGGAAACCCCACGTGGACAGAAGATTTAGCCCGTGCCATTCTCAAAATTCTGGAAACAAACGATCACTTCGGCTACTATCATTTTTCGGGAGACGGCATTGCCTCGTGGCATGAATTTGCTTCGGAAATTCAACGGCAGGGCCTTGCACTGGGGTTGCTGACTAAAAAAGTTCCGGTGAACGGGGTCACTAGCGATGAATTTCCGACTCCCGCAAAACGCCCCGCTTGGTCTGCGCTCTCTAAAGATAAAATCAAAGCAGTTTTTGGAGTCGCGGTGCCGCCCTGGCAGGATTCTCTTCACACCTATCTGCAATTAGAAAAAAAGAGTCTCGCTTAATATGTCTCCTATTCGTGCCGTTGTTTTTGATTTGGATGGAACGCTCTATTTGAGCGGAAAACCGTATGACGGCGCCGTGGAAACGGTGCAACGCGTGGCGGAGCGTGTCCCTGTTTATTATTTGAGCAACAACACGAGTAAGTCGCTTGTTTTTTATGCAAACCGATTGCAGCGCATGGGTTTGCCATTACCGCAAAAAGGGGCTATCATTTCAGCTCTGACGATTGCTTTGGAATCGATTCACGATGCGGGTATCAAGAACGTTCATTTGTTTGCAAACTCAGAAGTTTTTGAATGGTTTGCCGCTCAGGATCTTTCTCTCAATCTAAAGCCCTCTCTTGATGAAACTGAATTGGTGCTGATGGCTTATCACAGCTCTTTCAATTACAGCGACCTTTGTGACGTTTCCTGGCGATTGCAACGCGGTGCCCGTTTTTGGGTGACCCATGCGGATTTGGTTTGCCCTGATGCCATGGGCCCAGTGCCCGATATCGGGAGTTTTATGGCGATGTTCAAAATGGCGACTGGCCGCGAACCGGAACGCATTTTTGGGAAACCGAATCCCGAGATGCTTTCCCCCGTCTTTGCCGGGTTCAAGCCGGAAGAAGTTTTATTTGTGGGCGATCGTTTGTATACGGACTTTGAACTTGCCTGTCGCTCGGGTTGTCGATTCGCCCTTGTTCTTTGCGGTGAAACCAAACGCGAAGACCTCAAAAAACTCACACGGCAACCTGAAATTGTCGTGGAGATGGTGCGCGATATCGACTTCGATTCCCTGCTCCAGTAGGGCTAATTTTTTAGCAACTAGCGATGCGCTAGCAATTTACTGTGGTTTCATTATATTTTTTTCAGAGCGGACTTTCCGGTCAGTTTCGTGAAGCCTTATGATTCCTCACAGAAACGGGCTTCTGTTTATCGAAACACCATTTCCAGAATGGCCATTTATACGCTCGGAGATAAAAAATTTCGGTCGTGATGCGATAAAAGAGTCTTTTGAAGTTGACAAACTTCTGATCCTAACGGCCTTCCTATTTTAGTGTTCTTTGAAGGCGAAGTTGGCAGCCGCAGCGGTCGATATCTATTTCACTTCGAAAAGCGAAGTCAAATAACGTTCCCCGGAATCCGGAAAAATCACCACGATATTCTTCCCTGCAAATTCATCCCGGTCGGCAAGAGTTAATGCTGCAATGAGTGCCGCGCCGCTGGAAATACCGGCGAGAATTCCTTCTTGCTTGGGAAGTTTCCGCGCCATTTCTATGGCCCCATCGCTCGAAACGGGAATCACTTCATCAATCAGGTCCATGTCGAGAACCTTGGGGATAAAGTTCGCGCCGATTCCCTGAATTTTGTGGGCTCCAGGGTTGAGAGGCAAGCCGCTGCGTTGTTGTGTGAGGAGCGGAGATTCGGCGGGTTCCACAGCGACTGTCCAGACCTTTTTGTTTTTATGATTTTTGAAATAGCGCGCAATCCCCGTGATGGTTCCACCCGTGCCTACTCCTGCGACAATGGCGTCTATGTTTCCTTCCAAGGCGTTCCAGATTTCCGGGCCGGTGGTGGCTTCATGAGCGGCGGCATTGGCGGGGTTTTCAAATTGCAGTGGCATGAAAATATGACCTTTGTGTTCCGCCAAAATTTCGTTTGCGCGGTCAATGGATCCCTTCATCCCGAG
>DBTP01000117.1 GCA_002307115.1 Fibrobacter sp. UBA1313
GTTTCTGACGTGCCAGAGGCTCAAGTTTCCACCCCCGCAGAACAGGGCGTTTCTTCGGAAAAAGCCTCTTTGAGCGATTCGGAAAGTGCCAGTTGGCAGCAAAAACGGGCAGAGCGCAAGCAAGCGAGAGACGAAATTCTCGCCAAATTGCGCAATAGTTCCTCTCAAGAGAAGAATCAGCTTCGTCAAGAACTTTCCAAAAATCGGAATGAATCGTACCGGCCGCAGGGGGCAATCACGCCAAACCAGTCTTCTCGCGACCACGTTCGTAATGATGAACGTCAAGAATCGAAAGAACCGATTCAATGGCGAGAGATGCAGCCTCCCCCGCCACCAGTGCCGGGGAATCCTAATTATTAAGCGATGAGAGCCCTCGCGGTTTTCCTCTGCATTTTCTGCATTTCCTCTGTTTTTGCTGAAACGCAAGAAACTCTTTTTGAACGTGCTCTGGATGCAGAAAGTGAAGGCGATGTCCCCAAAACAATTGCTCTTTTAGAAGAGGCCGCGACCTATGAGGGTCCTTATCGTGGGGAAATAGAGACTATCCTCAAGGAATATTATGCGGCGCTACAGATTAAAGACGATAGTAAAAGTGGATTTTCTGGTAATTTTCTTGCAAAAGTAGAAGGCTCTGGCTTTATCTATGAGGAATATGGGAATGCGGCTAGCGTTAAAGAAAATTCTGCTGATTCCTATGTTTTATTGGGGGGCGAGTTTGATTATCATACTCTGTCGGGATGGACCCATTTTTGGTTTGTCTCTCTTTCTGCAGATGTTTTTTTTCGAGAAAAAGAAACTGTTTTTGATACCAGCCGTTGGGCATTTACTCCGAGTTTAGAATACAGTTTGCAGGGTGATTGGTTTGTTTTTGGTGCTTCTGTGGATTTTGGTGTGAGTGAACGTGATGGTTTGTTGCCTGCGGGAACTTTATTTGCGGAACGTGATGTATTTCAGAATAAGGATTACCGTGCGGGTATTTATGCATTTGGCTATGCGAATGTCAATGGCAGAGCGCGGGTTCAGACCAATTTTTATTGGAATTATCGTCCTTCTTTAGGCTTTTGGTACAATGTATCTATAGGGGCTCGGTTGGAAAGGGATACCATTGTGAGTTCTTATTTTCCTCCAGAAGAAGTTGCTCCAGAAACTCAGACAGCTCCCTCGCGTTTTTATGCGGGTCGCCCAACAAAGCTTGGCCCAGAGTTGCGTTTACAAACAGGCTATAAGTTCTCAAAAGCATGGTCTGTGGACCTACGCAGCGCACTGTATTATGGTTGGGGTTTGAATGAAGATTCTTGGGTTGCCTCTAGTGATTCTCAGGAATTCAATCAGAATAGGTATTACAATACCTACCAACGCCAGATGCTTCAAGGGTATTGGATGTTACGCGGAGAATGGAAGGGTGATATCATGGGAGCTTACCTCTCTTTGGGGCAGCATTTTATCCGTTATGAGAACCTTCCCGCAGATCATCCAGAAATTCTTTTCACGGCTTCCATTTTAAGTGAAGTACGACTCGGATTTTCAGCTCGATTCTAAAACTGGCATGTATATTGCTTTGATAGAAGGTATGAATATTCCTTTCGTACTTTTTTCGATTGCACTTTTAGGGACCGTGAGCTTTGCTTCGGAGTCCTTGACTTTGCAAGAAAAGCTCGAAAGTCGAAAAATCTCAGAAATTACCGCAAAAGACCGCGTAGAATCGATGTCACAGTCTGCAAGGACGGAGCTCGTTGTGAGTAGTGAAAAAGAGGTGATAGAAAAGCGAGATGCGCGTATGATTTGTCTTGAAGGAATGAGAGACGATAAAAATTTGAAAAATAGGGAAGAAATGTTTCGTCCGAACGCAATCCCCCGATATTATAGGGAAGAGGAGCCCGTTGAACCCTAATTAATCCTTTTGTTTCTTAGGAAAATGGAATAATTTCAAATATGGCACTCTTTTTGCTAAATAATCATTGAAACCCCAAACCAAACCCAGGATCTCGCTCGCAAGGGCGAGATCCTTTTTGTATGCTATGGGGTGGAAACCGGTCTGGATTGCCATGGAACATATTACTAAATGCCTAGCTGTCATGAACCCTGCTGGTGTTTGCAAAAAAATAGCCCCCTTTTTTTGGGGGGGTGGGGTGGGAGCCATTAATTTTTTGATGACCGATTTAGAACCGTGAGATAAACGCCCAGGAATCCGCCGGAACCCAGGTTTTATCCCCATTATCCTCATTATTGTTGATCAGGGCACCCTATATTCTATGTCTTTCTATTCTAAAAGTCGATGAATTTTTGCTCCAAGCAGATCCATTTTATTTTCGAAGTCTTCATAACCGCGGTCCAAGTGATAGATGCGGCTGATCGTGGTTTCCCCTTCGGCGACTAAACCTGCGAGGACAAGGGCTGCTGCAGCACGTAAATCGGAGGCCATGACTTCTGCACCTTGGAGGGCTTTTCCACCAATGATGCGCGCGGTGTTGCCTGTGAGTTGAATATCGGCACCGAGACGTTGTAATTCTGAAATATGAGTGAATCGATCAGTGTAAACGGTATCTTGAATGAGGCTAATTCCAGGGACCGTGGTAAGTATCGCCATGAGTGGCGCTTGCAAATCGGTTGGAAAACCTGGATAGGGGAGTGTGGTCACGCTTACAGGTTTGAGGGTGACATTGCGGGCATCTACTTCGACCCAATCTTTTCCTTTCGTCACTTTGCAACCCATTGCTTCGAACACAGAGAGAAGAGCTCCTACATGTTCCGGAGTCATTTTGGTCACTTTGACACGGCCATGAGTGATGACTGCACCAGAAAGGAAACTCCCCGCTTCAATGCGATCGGCGTAGGTTTCGCCTTTCCCCGGATGCAATTCAGCGACACCCTCTACGGTGAGGGTACGAGTGCCTCGTCCTTGAATTTTAGCACCCATACTGATGAGATAATCGACAAGGTTATCAATTTCAGGCTCAATGGCTGCGTTATGTAAAAAAGAGGTTCCGTTCGCAAGTGTCGCCGCCATCAATACATTGACGGTGGCTCCAACGCTAGAAATGGGAAAGTGAAAAGTACCACCAGGGAGACGGCCTTCGCAAACGGCTTCTACATAGCCGTGAGTCACATTGATGGTAGCTCCTAACGCTTCCAAGCCTTTGAGATGCAAGTCCACAGGGCGCGGACCCCAAGCGCAACCGCCGGGAAGAGAGACGCGGCAGCGACCAAAACGAGCGACCAGTGGGCCTAAAACATAAAAGCTAGCCCGCATGGTTTTGACAAGTTCGTAGGGTGCTTCCAAATGGTTAGCGCCGCGAGTATCAATTCGCAATTCGTGGCTTCCCCCATCGATACGGCAACCGATCACACGGAGCACATCGGACATTGTTTTTGTGTCTTTCAAATGCGGAACATTGGTAATTTCGGAAATGCCGTCGGCGAGAAGCGTGGCTGCCATAACAGCGAGTACCGCATTTTTAGCGCCAGAAATTTCTACTTCGCCTTCGAGAGGCTTACTCATTGCAGGAACCAGAAAACGATCCATATTAATTTATCCTTATTCCGGAGTAACGTCGGAATGAATCACGCGTGTCTTCGCAAAAAAGTCATGCAGTGCGCGCTTTTGCGGATCAATCGCAGCCAATAAGTAGCCGACACCGTAAAAAATAAACGTCGCTTGAGTTAAAAGGCTAAAGAGGTAGCGAACGATCGCACCACGAAGCCCAAGCTTTGATCCATCTGCCTTTTCTACACGAAGGTGGAGTAGCTTTTTCCCTAAAGTGCCGGAATAACGGGCGTGGAAAAAAATGGAATAGGCAGATTGAATAATGAAACAGATAATAAGAAAAAGATGAACTCCCGGCGCATCAAAAATTTTTTGAGAGGCGTCCACAGAAAGCGGATTCTGATAGTAGGCATCAATTAACGTTTGCATTCCATTCAAGTCCATGAGCCCCATGGCATTTTGAATTGAGGCGACGATGGTTCCAAAAATACTCAACAAAATAAAATCAATGATAATTGCAGCACCGCGAACCCAAAAACCAGCATAGTTTTTTGGCGACAACTCTTTTTCTTTGATAATGGTTGCAAGAGTACTTTCCAACAATTCGTTGACTTGATCTTGTTCTTTTTTCCACTGAGCAAAAGCCTCAGAATAGGGCACCCACTGGGGAAGTCCCTTGTGCCAAACAAGTGTGGTTTCTGCCAATTTTCCTTCACCTTGAAGGGATCTGATCTCTTCGGTGGTGAGGGGGCCAACCCGGCGTTCGCCGGAAACAATACTTTCGTCGATGTAAAACCATTTCATATCGAAGACAAATGTACAAAAAATGCTAACTTATGCCGGATGAGTATTTTCAAATCTGGTCAACGCTTTGTAAGTGTTCAGGAACCTGAACTTGGCATCGGTCGTGTGTGCACGGTGGCATCTAAAAATGTCACGATGGAGTTCCCCGCAGTAGGACAAACAAGAATTTATCGTACGATATCGACTCCTGTCAAAAGATATTTGTTGGAAGAAGG
>DBTP01000042.1 GCA_002307115.1 Fibrobacter sp. UBA1313
CGAGCGATAGTTCCTGCTTTGACTTCATCGGTGAGATAAATTTCATCCACAATTTTGGGATTGAAAACCTGAGGTACGAATCCAGCGCCGATGCCTTGAATCTTGTGTGGATTGGGCGTTCCTCCCGAGAGCACGGGAGATGCGGCGGGTTCAACGGCGACTATTTTCACCGAGGGCTTTTGTGATTTGAGAAATTCGCCAACACCAGTAATAGTTCCGCCAGTTCCTACGCCTGCGATAAATATATCTACCGCGCCGTTCGTGTCTTTCCAGATTTCGGGACCAGTGGTTGTTCGATGAATATAAGAATTGGCGGGGTTATTGAATTGTTGAGGAATGAACGCATTTTTATGCTCTTGAGCAATTTCTTCTGCTTTAGCAATCGCGCCTTTCATCCCTTTCGCGCCTTCGGTCAAAACCAGTTCCGCTCCAAGAGCTTTCAGAAGCTTACGGCGTTCGATACTCATGGTCTCTGGCATGGTCAATATAATCTTGTAGCCTTTGACCGCAGCGACATAAGCGAGACCAATACCCGTATTGCCGCTTGTGGGCTCAACGATTAAAGAATCGGGTTTTAATTTGCCTTCCTTTTCGGCGGCTTCGATCAGCGACAGGGCGATACGATCTTTGACACTGGAAAGAGGATTAAAATACTCCAGTTTCACATAAATTTCGGCTTCACTTTGGTTGAGGCGATTAATATGAACGAGGGGGGTATTCCCAATAAGGTCTGTAATTTTTTGAACTTTGGACATAGGGGCCTCACTTTGACTTAATCTGTTGTTGTTAAAAACGCTAATAATCCTACAGAATCCATGTATTTTATAAGATATAGAATTTTTTGCGACTTGTCAATAGATTTAATTTATTATTCCTATAAATTTAGTATGAATAAAAACAAAATCATAAAAAAATTAAAAAATGGGTTTTAAATGAAATAGAGGTAGGCTTTTTCGGAACTTTGAGAACAAAGCAAGGATTCTAGCGTCAACCCATCCACCACTTGAGCAATACGTTCGTTCAGGGGATCGTAAATTACGTTTCGTAAACAGCGTTGCAATTTGTTTTCTTTTTCACCCGGTTTGAGGGGTTCTACGATGAGGAGATCGTCTTCCAATACCCGAAGTGCATCGCCTATAATAATTTCAGAGGGTGCTTTGGAAAGAAGGTATCCTCCCGAGGCTCCTTTGACTGAATGAATATAGCCTGCTCTGCGGAGTATGACTGCGACCTGTTCCAAATAGCGGGCGGATATCTTTTGCCTTTCTGCTGTATGAGCGAGGGCAATGTGACTTTCGGTAGCGTGCTCTGCAAGATCCAAGAGAAGTCGAATGCCGTAACGGCCCCGTGTCGAAATTTTCATAAGGCATACTCTTCTTCGTCCATTTTATTAAACGCAATAACCAAATCCTGGAGTGAAATAGAATCAATGAATTCTATCATAGAAGAAAAAATTTCCCCCCAAAGGTGGCGCGTAATGCAAGTCGATTCTTGTGGGCATTTTTTGGTTTGAATGCAAGCCACAGGCTCCAAGGTTCCCTCTACAGCGCGCAAAATATCACCAGCGGAAATTTGTTTTGAACTTTTACCCAGCTGATAGCCTCCTTGGGCTCCACGGATGCTTTGAATCAGAGATGCCTTTTTGAGGGGAATGAAAAGTTGTTCTAAATAACCTTCTGTCACGCCCGTATTCTCAGCAATTTCCCGAATACTTAGGTAACTTCCCTGTGTTGTATGAAGCGCTAGGTAGAGCAGGGCTTCCAGGGAATAGCGGCCGCGAGTCGAAATTTTCATACGGATATCCTAGTTTTTACGTTGTAATACTAAAATACAAAAAAAAGAAAGATATCCCCCAGATAAAAATTTTTTCCGCAAAAAATAAAAAAGGGGAAAATGAAAAAAGCCCCCGCCAAAAAGCGAGGACTTTTGAAATACGAGTGGTATTTACCAGTGTCTTTTGAGAGGAATCTTCTCACTGATTTTTTTGAAATCAATGTCCTTGGTTTTCTTTTTTACCTTGGAGAATAGGGCATTGGGGAGCCAGAAGAAGGTCGGAATCAAATACATGGTGAGAATGGCGGAAACGAGCAATCCTCCCACAGATGCAATACCCATAGGCTGAGTCATTGCAGCGACACTTCCACCAATTCCGAGAGCGAGCGGCATTTGTGCTACTATGGAAGCAAAAGTGGCGAGCATGATTGGCTGAAATTTTTCTTTGGCAGCGGTCATAACGGCGGAACGACGTCCCATTTCACCTTTGCGGAATAAGCGGTTCGCTTCATCGAGAAGCAGAATGGCATTATTGACCACCACACCGATGAGCATCACGACTGCCATTAGGGCGATAAGCGAAAGACTGCGTCTGGTAGAGGCGAGCGAAAGAACCACGCCGATCGCACCCATAGGAATAGTCGTAAGAATAATTAGCGGCTGGGAAAAAGATTCCAAAAGGGCCACGAGCAGAATGTAAGTCAGAAGAATTGCCATGATAATAGCGGCAACAAATTCGGTGATCATGTCATTTTGCATACTGGCATTTCCACCAAAGGCAAATGTCACACCCTCTGGAATACCTTTAAAATCCTTCTGTATTTCTGATATTTTACCCATAACTTCACCAGTGGTGTGTCCCGGGAGAAGATTCATGGAAATTTCCACAAGGCGTTTTTTGTGCTTTCGTGTGATCAGGGTAGGGCCGACCGAACTTTCTGCTTCATAAAGCGCGGTCATAGGGACGTAACCTCTAGAAGTGGGAACTGGCAATGCGAGAATTGCATTTTTATCGTTGCGGTCTTCTTCACGAAGCCTGATATAGATATCATATTCATCACCGGCATCCATATAGGTGCTTGCGAGATAACCGCTCACATAGATGTATCCCATAGTGGCAATACTTTGTGCTGTCATACCGTAGTCTGCGAGAGCGGCGCGGTTGGGGCGGAATGTGATTTCCGGTTTTCCGGCTTCATAGCTGGACTTCACTTCTACGACTCCAGGGATTTTGCGGATTTGATCTATGGCGATATCCACTGCTTTTAACACCGAATCTCCGTCTGTTCCATTGATTTCATACACCACATCTCCGCTCTGGCTCCCACCCATTTCTGAGGCGCTGGAACTTTTGATACTGACATAGGCATCTGGAATGTTAGAGAGCACAATGCGCAAGGAGTCAATAATCTGCTCGGTGGTGCGAATTCGTCCTTCTTTGATTTTAATAAGCGATAGCGTGAGACTTGCCTCATTTACGCCGGAGAGTCCTGTTTCTCCCCCTACGGAAGAATAATAAAGATCAAGTTCAGGGATATCCTTAATTCGGCTTTCTATGACTTTCGTAATGCTATCTGTGGTTTCGATATTTGTACCACTCGGCATTTCAAGCGTAATCTTAATTATGCCTTCATCTGTTTTTGGCATGAGTTCCACAGTCAGGGCTTGCTTGGCAATAATTACCGTGAATATGATAAAACCAACGAGGGCGAGTACTTGTGCTACAACACCGATACGGGAAAGACAGAAGGAAAGTGTTTTTAAATAGAAACCGCGAAT
>DBTP01000205.1 GCA_002307115.1 Fibrobacter sp. UBA1313
CGGCAACGTCCCGCCCACCTATTTGCGCCAACAACAAACCAAGCAACAAACCGCCCGAAAACTCTCAGTCTGAAATGTTCAATTTCACGGGAAGCTTACAGTTGCAACAGACAAAGTCTGTCCTACGCGTCATTACTTTCTCAATCGAAAATCTCCAAGTTTCCAGCCATTTTGCTCCACCGTAGAACCTGCCCATTTTTTGGATTTAACTAGCTTTAAAAGCTGAACATAGGTAACTTCGTAGTTACAAATTCGGCGATTATTGAAAAAAGCTGAAAATCATAGGAAGAAAAATTTTCGGTAAGATGGGGATTCTGATGCACTTTGAAAATAAGGGCGGGCAAATTAAAAAAAAACGTAAAATTTCATTTTTTGTTTGAATCAATGTCGGGCATGCTGTTAATGTGTCGACACGCTCGTTCACATCAAGATTCTTTGTGCTCGCTTTTCTTTCGGTGTCCAGAGCTCAATATATATACTATCAAGATGAAAAATAAAACTAAGAGAAAAAAGATCTTCATTGGTTTAGCATTAGCTTTGAGCGCTGTTGTTGGACATAGTGGTATCCAAAACTTTTCGGTCAGCATCTTCGGACCAATAGCTGATTCAAATACTTCAGGCGACAGTTGCAACACCGCCCCTCAGGGTCCCGGGGGGCCGAACGAATAGGCGCGGATAGGCGTAAATTGTTGATGCGCTATGCCTGCTGGTCCCCACTTTTAGCTAACTTGCCTTCCGCCGTAATTTGAAAATTACATTTTTAGCATTTCTGCTGTCGTTAATAGGGCATTTAAAGGCCCAATCAAATAAGTCGTACTTGGACCTCCGATACCCTTGCCAAAATGCATTAGGATATGCAGGGTGGCGCGGGGAGCTGAATTCGTGGTGGGATTTGGGTTCTTTTCAAGCTAAACACGACTTGTTATTGCCAATACGTATTAATTTTAACAATGCGCAGACTAAAGTTGGCAATTCTGTGCTTGGATGGAACTGGTGGCTTCCTGTCTTAGAAAGTACTGTCGTCAGAGTTTCCGAAGATCACACAATTATGAATCTTATAGGTGGGAAGACCGTAGATCTTTGGAAGAGCAAACGGGATCCTTTAATCTACCGCTCTCCGGATCTCGAGTGGGAATGTAAAGTCAATGAGAGAGGGAGTTTCATAAGCCGTAATAAAAAGGATAATTTTGAGATTACATTTTTAAAGGGGAGGATACAAAGTATTGCGTTTTCTGAGAGGGAGAAGCTGTACTGGGAATACGATAATACAAATAAACCCCTTTTTGTTAAAAATGAACTCAACGAGGTCATACTCGGCCTGATTTATGACCAAAATGGCTTCCCAAAAAGGATGAATTATAAATCTGAGCAAGGAAAAGACGAATCGATTGATTTTAGTGTTCAGGAGCTTCCAGTTTTTCCTGGGAAAAGGATTCCTGCCCTAGTTGCTGTAGACGCGAATGAAAACTCAACTAAAGCTTTCAGATACGAACGGGCTGGTAATGTGTATTCGCTTGTTTCTTCAAAAGGAGTTAACGGCCAGCTTGTACCGGACAATCTTTATAAATGGGATATTAGCGACGGAAAAATTTTGGAGGCCCAAGAATATGTTTATAAGGTTAATATTGTTGAGAATACCCCCTATTCGTTTGCTAAAACTAAACCTGATGGCGCTTGCGACACATATACATTCGACAGGCAAACTGGAGCGTCTCGGTCTACTTATGCTGATGGGACAGTAATCGACAGGAAATATATTCTCACCGGTGGTCCCAATTTTTATAAAGAGCGCGAGTTTTTAAAGAAAAACGGTGATACGTTGCTCAAGATTGCAAAAAATTTCGATAAAAACGGTGAAATGCTTCGGCGCGTAGTGACGACAGGTCAAAGCGATAAAAGCTCAATCACTTTTGAAGTTTCCGATGCGGATGAGAAGCAGCATTTTTCGGATAAAAACAAGGATTGGGAACAAATAAATAACCAACTGAATGTTAGGTGCCGAAATTATATCTTTGAGATTGAGCGCAATTAACAGCTTACTTAAACTTGCTAGGAAAATAATAAAATAATAATAATATGAAACATTTAGTCGTAACTTTTTGCGGTATTGGAACCTTATTATTCGCTTCTTTCGCAAATGCGGAAATTAAGCAAGTAAAACTATCTGAGCTCCGATTCATTGTCGGTGGAGATTCTTGTTCCTGCAAAAACAAACCAGTTGATTGCAACACCGATGGCGATACAATATGTAATGAGGAGCCAAACGAGTGGATTGATGGGGTGCAGTGCAAGTTTATCGGACAGACCGTGTATGGCTATTCGGCGGCCAAGAAAGATATTAAATGCAGCTCAGCCGATAAAGAAAAGTCTTGTACTGAATCTAACGGGAGCTCTCATTGCAGAATTAAATATACATACGGATGCACTCCGGGGCAGATAACGATTTATGGTCACCCGCCTGGAACAACCCAAGACGTTCCTCTTGGTGTCGTAGGAATCTGTCAGCGTATTGAGATTGGTGAACCCGTGCCTATGGGAACATATAAAACTGCTTCGGGGACTGATTGCCAGTAACTGAACGCATCAATATTATGAAAGTTTTAACCTGCTTATTTCTGTTCTGTATCAGTATTAACTACGCTCATGCGGATGGGATAGCTGAACTCGCCAAAAAATTAGACAGCCTATCGACTCGCTTAGGGACCGGTAAGAAATTAGATTTTGTTGAACGATGGTTGGGATATTTCCAGCAAGATGAAAATAGGAATATTCTGATAGAAGGAACGTCATTCCATGAGCAATTCTCAAAAGATATTAAAAATCAAACTCAATACACTATCGGAATTGGAAAGAAGGGTAGTAATCAGTTTTTCGTCGATTTTAAGCCGCTGGTGCTAAAGTATCCAGATGGAACACCTGTTAAAGAAAACTTAAGATACATTTTCAACGGCAAGTATTTCACTAGTATTAGTTCCTTTGATAACGGTGAACCAAGCCAAATTGTGATAGATCACTTTGGATCAAGTAAAAATCTTAAATTGCTTTCGTGTTTTACTCCTTGGACGCTTTTATCGGGAGATGTCTTCTCTGCTACGGAGCTGATCGCTCAATATACTACTAAAGTCGATGAGGACTCCGATAAAATTATTGTTTCAGATGCCTTAAGCAATCATGTGCTGTCCTTTTCGATTGAAGACGCCAAGTTTTCATTAATTAGAGACTTTGCTGGGCGCCGTGCTGTTGAAAGTTGGACTAGCCCCGATTATCTGTTGAAAGCATCCTCAGGTGCGTTCCGGGTGATTTATCAATCTGATTTCGAAAACACGAAAAGCAAGATATTTATAAACAATCACACGATAAACTTTGATCCTAAAAACCAGTTTGATTCTGGTATGACTCCTAATATCAAAGAAGGCGACATAGTGAATGATCTCCGGTATGGTATCGTCTATAATGCCGGGGAAAATCCTGATCAAATTATGACCAAAATCAAAGAGGCGGTGGATAAAAATGAAGCACAATAAAATTTTTATTCTATTCATGTTTTTCCTTTGTGCAGACTTGAGCTGCGCAGATGCTAATCCCTGGGTTAGAGATAATTGTGCTATCTCACCATTTTTGCTTCTAAATAAATATTTTGGAAAAACCGAGTCAGAGACGCTAAAAAACGTCGATAGATTTTTTACCGACGCGAATCTTGCCGATAATAAGTCATTCGAAGATTTCGTTAGATTTTTTGGTATATCAAACGCTAATTATTTAGTTTTCCATGACCCTTCTTTATCGGCTCTTCAAACAACCTCCAACGATGAGGTTTTCTACCTTGTCCGATCTTCCCCAATCGACAGGGATGAGCATTATGTCGCTATCTGGAAACAAAAGGACGGTAATGCTATTTTGGCGGATGGTTCCTCCATACAGAAAGTAAATTTTAAAGAGGCGATTACATTGGTGCGAAGTGGCAATCCAGATTATCTCCTTGCTTGGTTTTTAAATTCTGATGCTCAAAAAAAATACTCATCACAAATCGAATTAAATTCAAAAGCGTTCAAAACCGTAGAATCAAAGATTGCAAATATTGAGAAGAATGATCATTCCCCAGAGAAAAAAACTTATCAGTTGATAGCTGAGAAGGGAGCGCTGTTCGCGAAAGTGGACTTAAGTCTACTTGGGGCGACGAAAGAGGATATAGTTGACGTTGTAGGAAGCTGTTCCTGTTTTACGGGATACGACCTTGAAGATAACAATGTGATTTTCAATTTTGATTTGGGTAAACTCCAGGACGTAAGAAAAAGCGTTGTGATGATCCAGTTCCACGATAAAAAAATGCTTTTTTCACCGAATGGTGAGCCCGTTTATTTTGATAATAACCCTTGATAGATTGAAGGATATGTCCTGTCAGAATTTTTCAATCGAAGTTAGTAGTGTGAGTGACTCAAGCTTTTTCCAAATCTCCATCGTTATCATCTGTCAGAAACGTTCCTGACTATTCCAAAAAAATAGATCAGTTCGGCGGGCCACAGGAGAGAATAAAATTTGCTAGCAGAACCTAATGTTCTTCCGGCTACCGATAAATTATGGCTCGCTGCTTCCTCGCCGTTTTTATAAACTCGCAAGCGGGTATTGAACTAGGCCATCGCCTCGAAGCCGAGCACTCCAAGCACAAAGGTATGTATGCCGACCTAGCCTTGGAGAACGACGCACTGAAAGAACTCATTGAAAAAAGCTCTGAAGCCAACCGAACGCCGCCAAGCGGTGGGTTGGTTTGTGAGTGATCGCGCCTTCCCTGTCTCACGCGCCTGCCGTGCCGTGAACCTGGCGAGCTCGTGTTATTATCATCAACTTGATGGGGCCCCTGTCCTCCGACAGGGGCCCCATCAGGCTCACCACTTTTTTGAGTTCACTTCCTTCAGGATCTGGATGTCGAGCGCCTGGTCGGCCACCAGCCGCTTGAGCCGCCGGTTCTCCTCCTCAAGCTCCCGCAACCGGGCTGCTTCATTGACCTCCATGCCGCCGTATTTCTTTTTCCAACGGAAATAAGTCTGGTCGCTGATCGCGTGCAGACGGCACGCGTCTGACACCTTCAAACCGCTGTTCTCAATCTCTCCAAGAATGCGGATGATCTGCTCCGCGCTGTGTTTCTTTTTCATGCTTTTGTTTGCAGGTTACCCTGCAAAACTCTCATCGAAAAGCGTCCTCATTTTGGGGGCCGGATCAAACTCAGGGACTATTCCGAACACGACGCTCCCATCATTGATCGGCTCAACGAAGTCATCGGCAAGCATGGCAGATGGGGCTTCTGGAAGTGCTACCACTATATGCGCTTCAACGGCGACACCTGTAACCACAAGCGGGTCCTGCGCATCTACCACGCCATGAAACTCAACCTACCAAGACGCACCAAGAAGCGCCTTCCCGCCCGTGTGAAAGTGGCGCTCAACGCCCCGCCCATTGCCGATCTCCAATGGTCCATGGATTTCATGCACGACACCCTTTACCACGGCAAACGCTTCCGAACCCTCAACGTCTTCGACGACGGCATACGCGAAGCCCTCGCCATTGAAGTCGATACCTCGCTCCCTGCCGAACGCGTCATCCGCGTTCTGGGACAATTCAAGGAAAGCCTCCGTTAC
>DBTP01000217.1 GCA_002307115.1 Fibrobacter sp. UBA1313
CGGACTTTTACTGATGGCCTGTGAAGATATTCGAAACGAAGAATACCCCAACGGGAAAGTTCGAATTTCAACGACCTATGTGCAAGATAAAAAACAGGGCCTTGAAAAAGAGTTTTACGAAAACGGAAGTATCAAAGCGGAACGCACCTACTTGGCAGGCAAACTCACGGACACCACCCAAGAATATTTCGAAGATGGAAAAATAAAATCAGTCATTCCTTATGAAGCGGGAGCGATTCAAGGCATTGTAACTCGCTACTATAAAAATGGACAAGTCGCCTCCATTGCTCTTTACGCACAAGGGAAAATAATAGCGTTCCCCAAAGAATATGATTCCAATGGAAAGCCTTTGGCAAAAGGTCATTATGAAGACTCTCGTGATGGAAAATCTTACGAATGGGTGCGTATCCATTCTCAGGTTTGGCTCGCTGAGAATATGAACTTTGCAGTGACCCCAGGCTCCCTTTGTGCCCAGTGTAATGTGTGGGGACGCCTTTATGATTTTAATGCGATTCAAAAAGCATGTCCCCTTGATTTTCATGTTCCCACAAAAGAAGATTGGAGCATTCTTCTGAAAGAAGCGGGAGAGGAACCGGCCAAAAAGCTCAAAGCCAATTTTGGTTGGGATCCTATCGGAGCTACAGGAACCTATGGCAACGGCACCGACGACTTCGGATTTGCAGTCAGGGCGAGCGGGGGCCATTTTAGAGAAGCAGAAGTCCCCATGAAAGAACGTCTTTTTAAAGATGCCGGGCAAAAAGCATTTCTGTGGACCGCCGAAGGCCAAGTACTTGTGTTTTATAATGAAAAATCCAAAGGCTTCTTTGAAAAATTCGATTCCAAACACGGTGCAAGCCTTCGTTGCGTTCTGAACCAAAACTAAGCTTCTTCACAAGCTCCTAAAGAACCCCATTGCGAAGCGTTTGACTGTGAAAGGTGTGATCGTTCGTGCTCACCTTGGCAGGTATGGTCCAAATATCGCCATCGAGTGTTTCCTGTTTTCGCTCAAAAATCTGTCAAAAGCGAGTTTTTTTAGTAACCTGTTAAAGCCTTAAAACTCTAAGCGTTCCCTCAATCGATGGGCTCACTAAATAATATATTTGGCTCATGGCTTTAAACACTTATATTCTTCAGATTCATTGCCCTGACCAAAAAGGGCTCATTGCCGGTACCACGCAAGTGCTCGCCAAAGCGGGTGCTAATATCATTGATATGACACAGCATACGGCAAAAGACATTGAGACCTTTTTTTTACGCGCCGTTTTTGAAATGGATTCCGCAAGTATCGGCGAAGCGAAAAGACATATTGAGACCATCGCCCCCCATTTACAGCTCACTTGGAAATTGTATGATTGTTCTGAAACGCCACGACTGGCCCTGTTTGTAAGCAAAACAGACCACTGTTTGTACGATCTTCTTTTGAAACGTCGCGACGGGGATCTCCCTTGCGACTTTAGTTGCATTGTGAGCAACCATACCGAATTGGGCCCTGTGGGAGGAACCTTCGGAGTTCCTTTCTATTATGTACCGAGTAATCAGGACAAAAACGTCCAAGAGAATCGTTTCCGTGAAATCATCGAAGAAACGAAAACAGATACCATTATTCTCGCCCGTTACATGCAAATTCTCTCGCCCGCATTTACAGAAGAATTCAAGTACCACATCATTAATATTCATCATGGATTCTTACCCGCATTCAAAGGCGCAAAGCCCTACCATCAAGCATGGCATAAGGGCGTCAAGATTATTGGTGCTACCGCTCATTTTGCAACGGAAGATTTAGATCAAGGACCCATTATTTATCAAGATATTCAGCGGATTCCAGAAACCGCGAGCATCGACAATTTGGTACAACTCGGTAAAGACATTGAAAAACGAACTCTTTCTAACGCAGTCAAGCTTTGGTTAGAGCGTCGCGTCTTTGTTTACGCGGGAAGAACCTTTATTCTCTAAGAGGTAATATGGAAGACATCAACAACACTCCTCAGCAGCCCTCCCTAGAACCCCATAATGAAATTGTGTCTGAAGCAGCCGCCACGACTCAGCCAATGATTATCGTGGAAACGGAGAGAGGTTTCGCCCACTATGCAGGCATCGGCTTCTTAACGGTTCTTGCGGTTCTTACCTTCTTTGTGCCTGGCATTTCCGTGGTCTACCTTGTGAGCCAACTCGTAGATATTAACGCCCCTGCGGCTTGGATATTTTCCGCCATTTTTAGCCTTATCCTGTGGATTGGTTTCAAGCTTAAAATTCAAGGCATAGTGAAAGCTACAGCAATTTACCTTGCCTTTTGTTCTGTCATCTTGTGTATCCTTTTTATCATTTATTTTATGACAGATACAGGAAACATTTTCGGGAATATTTCGGATATGCTCTTTGGAAAATCTGTATAGCCTCTAGCGAGAACTTATGACCAATACTGATTCCTTCGTTCAATTTTTGGTAGAGACCGGCGCCCTTAAATTCGGAAGTTTTGTGACCAAGAGCGGCCGTCACACGCCTTATTTTATTAATACTGGTGAATTTCGCACGGGCAAAGCTCTGGCACGCCTCGCGGACTTTTATGCCGCAGCCTACATACAGCATTTTGCAGGCATTGCCACCAATCTTTTTGGACCCGCTTACAAGGGCATTCCTCTTTGCGCGGCCACTGCCATGAACCTTGCCGAAAAGCACAACCTCGATCTCAGTTTTACCTATAATCGCAAAGAAGCGAAAGATCATGGCGAAGGTGGCACCTTAGTGGGCGACACCTACAAAGTACCCACAAAAATCGTTATCATCGAAGACGTGATTACAGCGGGCACCTCTGTCAACGAAACCATGCAGACACTTCAAAAAATTGAAAACGCCCATGTACAAGGTCTTCTTATCTCGGTAGACCGCAGGGAACGTCTCGAAAATGGCAAATCCGCCTTACAGACTGTACAAGAGGAATATGGTATTGAAGCGCACGCAATCATCAATATCAACGACATTATCTCTTTCCTAGAAAATGAAGACAATCGGAAGCGCATCAACGCTCCCGAAGGAATTCTTGACCAAGTTTATGCCTACCGCAAAGAATGGGGTGTTTCATGTTCTTAACAAGACAAGCGATTATCCAAGCGGTGACCGATGGTGACGTCGTCATTAAGCCTTTTCATCCAGAAAATCTTTCTCCGAATAGTATCGATGTCACTTTAAATGAGAATTTACTCCTTTACACGTTGGAAGGTGGCTGCCTTGACATGAAACGTGATAATCCCACTACTAAAATTGTCATTCCGCCCGAAGGACTGGTTTTGCAGCCGGGAACTCTTTATATTGGAATGACGAACGAATCCGCGATCAGTCATCGGTATATCCCGATGTTTGAAGGGAGGAGTTCTATTGGTCGTTTGGGCATTAATACCCACATTACTGCTGGGTTCGGTGACGTGGGTTGGGGGTTTGAAAAGAGTGAAAGTGGAGAAGTTATCTGCCATTACCCCACGTGGACGCTCGAAATAGCGGTGGTGCACCCGGTAAGAGTGTATGCGGGTGTTCGCATCGGGCAAGTTTATTTTGTAGAACCCAAGGGAGAAGTGGAATGGTACAAAGGCAAATACAGCAAGCAGCGGACTCCGCAAGCAAGCTGCGCTTACAAGGACTTTGCAAAGTAGGCCTAGCCATCTTTGCGTTGTTCATTGTTGCCTGCGCTACCACCTATCAGTGGAGTGCTTCCCATCCTTATTACTCCAAAGCCCCTCAGACATCGGACTCTATTGCGCTCATCGGTATCGATGAGGCCTTCGTGCTGACTCGCGACAAGTGGTTTGCAAATCATCTCAATATTTCTAGAGACAGCATTTATCACATCGCAGGACAAATAATGGAGTCCTCAGTCACAAAGTCACTCCAAGTATTTTACAAAAATTTGTCCCTCTTTCCTGATTCCCTATATTTGACATTCCCAGAAGAAACGCAAAAATTAGATGAGCGCGTTTTTCTTCGAGGTCGATTTCCGAATCAAGGAATTCCTGTAAAAAAAGCGGACGGAACAACCCCCACCTACTTATTACTCTTCCATGAATTTACAGTAGGATTGGATCTCCATCGTGAATCCTTTTTCGACTACGCTTTGATTAACCAAGAAGTCTCTGACAAAAAGACTTCCGAAAATCTCACCATTATTGTTTCTTATACCTTGTGGGATAACATTAAACAGCGACCTCTATTTTCTTCCATCATCGAGCAAAATCAGCCGATCAAGGGAGAGATAACTCTGGATAATCTCGTCAATATTTCACAAGCGACAGCACAAGCACTCCTTGTTGATATTCAAAGGGGGGTCGGCAAATGAAAAGTCTTTTTCTAAAGGGTTCCCTAAAATGTCTGTTCCTTTTTTTTGTGGTATTTATTCCCGCTTCTGCAAGTGATGTTTTTTTCAAAAATCCTTACATAATTTGGAAGGATGCAGAAGTCCTTATATGGACTCCTGATTCTATCCCTGCGGTAAAAGCCACCGAATTTGCGCTTTCGCTGAAAAGAAACAACAGCGGTATCGGTGAACCGACAGCTCGTCTCGCAGGTGATTGGCAAAGAGATTCTGTCGCATTTCTCTATTCCGCATGGCTTAAAGAAAATATTGATGAAAAAGTACACGCGGAAAATTTGCGTGCACGCGCTCCAGAGATGGTCAAACGCCTCACAGAAAGTGGCGATATCATGATTCTCTTCGTCACGAGAAAAGGCGATCAACTTTATTCTGTTCTTTTTGAAGGTGAGTCTGCGGAGCCCAAAGCGGCGGGGAGTATTCCCTACACCGCTGATTCTATCGCCATGGGAGATGCACTCGCAGAGATGTTTTTTGGTGGACACGCAGAACGCCGTCTTACCGCTGAAGAAAGGAAAAAGGCGGACTCTCGCCCCAACGCTTATTATGAAGAAATTGCAAAGTTCCACGGATGGGTCGGCGTTGGCGCAGGATTCACACAAGCAAAAGTTCCTTTCACTCCCGATAGTTGGTACAACAGAAAACTTCGAAGCCGAGTCAAAAGCTACCGCAATACCCAAGACTCCCTGAGTATTTGGAATTTTTTAGATGATAAATCGCCTCTATTTTCCGTTTATGCGGGCGGCACCTGGTATGGATTCATCGGGGCAGAACTATTCCTCCGCTACTCCCAGCACGATGCAAAACTGGACGAAAGCGATACCGTTTATAAAGAACTCGATCATTGGACATACAATCGTTACGAAATTGGTCTGAATATTCACCTGTCCACCACATACCACACGACCTCCTTCCTCGATATTATACCCTATACATTCTTAGGATTTAATTACAGCTTTTTTTCTGAAGACATTGGACTCAAAGACGGTGTGAAAGAAGCCTCCAATGCATACAATACGCGCATCAAATTTGAAAGTTTCTATAAAGGCGCACTCTTTGGTGTCGGTTCCCATTTCGTTTTTTATGACCACTATGGAGTGGATTTACGCGCAGGAATTGCGAGTCGCGGCAGATCTCTCGACCGAGAGCCCTCGCCAGATGGAGTCGCAGAACCCACAGTTATCGGGGGTTCTACCATAGATTGTTTCATTAGCCTAGGCCTAGAATACCACTGGTCCCTCAAATAGATTCCTTTGAAGGCTGGTATTTTCTACCTTTGTGCCCATGAATGAAGAAAAACAAGAACAGACGACAACTACCAATGTCAATCCCTTTCTGAATCCGATTCAAATTATCGAACCAGAAAACAAGCTTCCTGACTTTACTTTCGAGCAACTCTCCCCGGAAATTAAAGGTCTCCTCGAAGGACAAGGTTGGACGGACTTAATGCCCGTACAGCGCAAAGCCATCCCTTATATGCTTGCTGCGCGCGATATGCTGGTGCAATCCAAAACAGGTTCCGGCAAAACAGGGGCCTTTGTAATTCCTCTTCTCCAAGTCATCGTTCGTGAACATAAATTTCCACAAGCTTTGATTCTCGTCCCCACCCGCGAACTTGCCCAACAAGTGCATGGCGAGATTGAAAAAATGACAAAAAGCGTCGGTATTAAATCCGTGGCGATTTTTGGTGGCGTGAGCTATGAACCTCAACTTCGCGCGCTCCGTGAAGGGGTACACGTTATCGTTGCAACTCCAGGCCGCCTTTTAGATCATGCTCAACGTGGCAATGTCGACTTCCTTTCTGTCCGTGACTTGATTATGGATGAAGCGGATGAAATGCTCTCCATGGGTTTCTACCCAGATATGCAGCGCGTCCGCCGTTACCTGAATAAAGATGTTTCCTGTACCATGTTCAGCGCGACAATCCCACAAACGGTGAAAAGCCTCGCGAGAGAATTCCAACGCAAAGACGCAGGATTCCTTTCGTTAAGCTATGACAAAGTAATTGCCAACAACTTAGAACACCGCTACTACATGACCGACGTTATGGATAAGGATACCATGACCATCAAGGTTCTCGAATGGGAAAACCCTGATAGTTGCATGATTTTTTGCAACATGAAACGCGATGTCAGTTACTTGGAACAAGTGCTTACCAACTACGGTTTCCATGTGGGAGCTCTCTCGGGGGATATCACTCAAAAACTCCGCGAAAAAACGTTGAATGATTTCCGTGCTAAGAAAGTCAACATCCTTATCTGTACGGATGTGGCGGCTCGCGGTATTGATGTCACCCATGTCACCCACGTTATCATTTTTGATCACCCGGATGACCATGAAGTTTATGTGCACCGCAGTGGTAGAACGGCACGTGCAGGCCGTAGTGGTGTTGCTATTTCCCTCATCACCCCTGTCGAAGAAATTGAACTCCAAAAAACAGCGGCAGACTTCGGTATCCAATTCGTGAAAATGCCTGCCATTTTAGAAGAAGACCTTGCAAACCGTATTCGCCAACGCACCGCCGCCGCACTTGACCGTGAAAAACGAGTCATCGGCCAGATGGCAAAAGATAGACACCGTCGTTATCTTCCTCTGGTGGAAGAAATGTCTGCGATTCCGGAAAATAAGGAAGTATTAGCCTACCTTCTCGACCGCTATTATTGGCACGCCATGGACAAGGATGTTCACGAAGGAAAGCCAGAAGAAAAAGAAGGTTAAAAAATGTCGCGCATTAAGGTTAAATCGGCCAAAGAAATCGAACTCATCCGGGATGCCGGAGCGCTTGCCGCCGAAACACTTATCCGTGCAGGAGAACTCTGCAAACCCGGAGTTAGCACCGCCGCAATTGATCAATTTGTTTATGACTACACCGTCGCTCATGGGGGCATCTCTGCCTGTCTTGGGTACCACGGCTATCCCAAAACCTGCTGCATCAGTATCAATGACGTGATTTGTCACGGTATCCCCAGCGAACAACAACTCCTGAAAGAGGGAGATATCGTCAACATCGATATTACCACCATCCTCAGCGGTTACCATGGGGACACTTCCGCGATGTTCCTTGTAGGCAACGTCAAAAGGGATGCCCGAGAACTCGTGGACACCGCTCGTCTCTGCATGGATGAAGGCATTCGCGCGGCGGGTCTCCCCAGAGCCCGTTATTCGGACATCGGGAATGCAATTCAAGCAATCGCTGATGAACACGACTACAGCGTCGTCGAAGATTACTGCGGTCATGGCATTGGCAGAGGCTTCCACGAAGAGCCTACGGTTTTGCATTTTGCGACTAATCGCCCGGGTCCGTTCATAGAAGTGGGACACGTTTTTACCATTGAACCCATGATCAACATGGGAAAGCCTGACACGCGAACCCTCGCTGATGATTGGACTGCCGTCACACGCGATGGATCTCTTTCTGCTCAGTGGGAACACACGGTGGCTCTCACGAAAAAAGGCATCGAAATACTGACACTCGCAAGGTAAATCATGTTTGACTCTGCCCGTGACTCTGTTATTAAGACTGCACTTCAGCATCATCCTCTAGTGCAACGTTTGGGCACGGTGCACCAACTAGACATGGACACCCAAAATCACACCTGTACGCTTCGCATTGGCCTTTGGGGTGAACCCACTCCGCTCCTTTTTTCCATCCGCTATGGGATTGAATCCAATGCAGGGAAAACAGAATTTGTTATTTTCAAAATAACATGCGAAAGGGCGTGGATTTCAGAAGTCATCGCCATCGCATTGGAAAAGCAGGGCGCGTTGCGTATTGAACTACCAGGCATCGCAGCAAAACTCGCCTCTCTTTTTCTTTAGGGCACGGCAAAGTCTAGTCACAAGTAAATTTTTCAGGCGAGGGTTACATGGAAAATATCGAGCCTACAGAAGAGACCTATTGTAATGATCCCGGAGTAAAAGGTTTGATTAAGGAAAAAAGTGGAGAACTTTTGTTCGATCTCGTTTCCAATATTCCAAATTCAGCAGTCATTCGTTGTTCCAATCCCGAAGAAAAAATAAAGCTATTGACCCGTAAAGCCGCCCTCCAAGCGGGTGCGATAAGTGCCACCCTCTCATGCCCCGGGGGATTCCTAGGGGTAGCGACCATTCTACCTGACATTGCCTCTATATGGCGTATTCAAGCGCAACTGGTAGCCGATATCGCCGCTTCCTATGGCAAAATCGCCCTCCTCAGTCGAGAAACTATGATTTGGTGTCTGTTTAGACACACGGTATCTCAACTGGTTCGCGACTTGGTCGTACGCGCGGGAACCCGTGTTGTTGTCCAAACGACCACACTTGCCGCGATGAGGACGCTTCTTAGAAAAATAGGCGTAGAAACCTCTTCTCGACTAGTAAAAAGATCTTTTTTCAGGGTTATTCCCTTGATTGGGGCCATCGGCAGCGGTGCTTATGCCGCTTATGACACCTATGAAGTAGGGAAGACTGCGGAAGCTTACTTCCGTGGGCTCACTCAACCTTGAGCCCTTCCTCATTTTTTACTATCTTGCGGCCCAGCTTGAAGAAATCCAATCCATGGAAATATTATGAAGGACATAGAAAAACACAGAAATATAGGTATCTCCGCTCACATTGACTCGGGGAAAACCACTCTCACAGAACGCATTTTGTTCTATACCAATCGTATCCACGCCATTCATGAAGTTCGCGGTAAAGATGGTGTTGGTGCCACCATGGACAGCATGGAACTCGAACGTGAACGCGGCATCACCATTCAGTCTGCAGCCACATACGCGACCTGGAAAGACACTACAATAAATATTATTGATACCCCGGGGCACGTGGACTTTACGATCGAAGTCGAACGCTCACTCCGTGTGCTTGACGGTGCCATTCTCGTACTTTGCGGCGTCGCTGGCGTTCAATCTCAATCTATTACCGTTGACCGTCAGATGCGCCGTTATAACGTACCGCGCATCGCGTTCGTAAACAAATGCGACCGTTCTGGCGCGAATCCGTTACGCGTGGCTCAAATGCTTAAGGAAAAGCTCAACCACAAGCCTTGCGTCATGCAGATCCCAATAGGCCTCGAAGACAAGCTTCTAGGCGTAGTAGATCTCATTAAGATGCGCGCCTTCTATTTCGAAGGTGAAAACGGTCAAGTCATTCGCGAAGCGGAAATCCCAGAAGAACTCAAAGCTCAGGCTGAAGAATACCGCATAAAGCTCGTCGATTGCTGCGCAGACTACAGCGATGAAATTATGGAAAAAGCGATGGAAGGGGAATATGACAATATTCCTGAAGCGCTGCTCCAGAAAACCATCCGCGAAGCGACGATCACCTTGGATATCACACCGGTATTCATGGGCTCTGCTCACAAAAACATTGGCATTCAAAAACTTCTGGATGGTGTCACTGATTATCTCCCGAACCCTCTCGAAGTGCAAAATACTGCACTCAATATCGCTGACGAAGAAAAGCCAGTCATCCTCAAATCAGAAGACAATGCTCCCCTTGTTTGCTATGCATTCAAACTGGTGAACGATCGCTATGGTCAGCTTACTTACGTCCGCATCTATCAAGGCCGGCTTTCTAAAGGAAGCACCATTGTCAATATGACTACCGATAAAAGAGTCAGTGTTGGCCGTCTGGTGCGTATGCATTCGGACGATATGGAAGATATTACCGAAGCGGGTTCAGGTGACATTGTCGCTCTGTTTGGTATTGATTGCGCTTCGGGAACGACCTTCACCGACGGCACTGTCCTCTATAACATGACCTCTATGCATGTACCTAATCCGGTGATCGAACTCGTGATTGAAGCGAAGAACCGTGATGATCTCTCCAACCTTTCCAAAGCGCTTAACCGCTTCACCAAAGAAGACCCAACATTCAAAGTGGAAGTCAACAAAGAAAGCGGACAAACGATCATCAAGGGTATGGGCGAATTGCATTTGGAAGTGTACATCGAACGTATGCGCCGTGAATACAAGGTCGACGTGCAAACGGGTGCCCCTCAAGTGGCATACCGCGAAACCATTACCCGCAGCGCTCCCTTTGAGTACACTCACAAGAAGCAGACAGGTGGTTCTGGTCAGTTCGCTAAAGTCTCTGGTGAAATGCGCCCGATGGCTGTCGAAGGGGATGCTGAAAAAGTCTATAACTTTGTAAACTCCGTTGTCGGTGGCCGAATTCCTAAGGAATTTATTCCCTCTTGCGATAAGGGTTTCCAGAGCTGTATGGAAGCAGGTTCCCTTATTGGATTCCCAGTGGTCGGCATTGAAATGGAACTCAAGGATGGCGCCTACCATGACGTGGACTCTTCCGATATGGCGTTCCAAATATGCGCCCGTATGGCATTCCGTGGAGCGTTCGAAAAAGCAGGAGCTCAGATCCTCGAACCGATTATGAAAGTGGAAGTCCAAACACCTACCGAATTCCAAGGAAGTGTTGTGGGTAACTTGTCTCAGCGTCGTGGTAACATCGTTGGCACAAGCGAAGAAATTGGCTTCACCACGATCGTTTCTGAAGTTCCGCTCGCTGAAATGTTTGGTTATGCGACAGACCTACGTTCTATGTCCCAAGGCAAGGCTGAGTTCACTATGGAATTTGCAAAGTACAATCCCGTGCCGCGCAATATCCAGGAAGAACTCATCAAGAAGTTTGGGGATAAGGCTAAAGCTCAACGTAGCTAATCCGTATTGAATACAAATTAAAAGGCAGTCCATGATGGATTGCCTTTTTTTATTTGCCCAACCATTTTTTAAAAAACGCCCCGCTCCTGAAATGGAACGGGACGAAAAGGAGGAGTCGTCAACAAGGAATATCTACCTTCGCAATACAGTGTCTATTGCAAGGAAATCCCCCTTTTTGCTTCTGGAGAAACTTAGGCGATCAAATATTCTGCAGCAGGAGTTCCTTTTTCGATGGAATC
>DBTP01000167.1 GCA_002307115.1 Fibrobacter sp. UBA1313
GAGTCTCACTACGGATATGACGAAACTGGAGCAGTTTGCCAACGAAAAGATTCCGATTCCATCTCTTGAAGCGGCGGGCCCAAGACAAACAATTTATCATGATCCCGCGTGGACTCGCGCAGCCATTGTTACTTGTGGCGGACTTTGCCCTGGCCTTAACAATGTAATCAAAAGCCTCGTACAAGTCCTTTGGTTTGATTACGGTGTGCGCAATATATTTGGCATTCCCTACGGTTTTAGAGGGCTCAATCCTTCATACGGTCACTCTCCCATTGTGCTCAATCCAGAAGTCGTCGACGCCATCCAGGAAGACGGCGGAACCATTCTCGGAAGCTCTCGCGGCAATCAGGACAACAGCACCATGGTAGATACACTGATGCGGCTGAACATCAATGTTCTTTTCTGCATCGGGGGGGACGGAACCCTCCGCGGCGCCCGCGATATTGCTGCTGAAATCCGTCGCCGGAAACAACCGATCTCGGTGATTGGAATTCCGAAAACCATTGATAATGATTTGAATCTGGTGGATAGAACCTTTGGCTTTGAGACCGCCGTGCTTAGTTCCTGCAATGTCATCACCAGTGCCCATACAGAAGCAAACGGCGCGTACAATGGACTCGGCGTGGTGAAACTGATGGGACGCGATTCCGGTTTTATTGCCGCTTATGCGGCTTTAGCCACCACCGTTGCAAATTTCTGTCTTGTGCCTGAAGTTCCCTTTGAGTTGGAAGGGGAAAATGGACTTTTCAAAGCCCTCGAAAATCGTTATGCCATTGGGAAAACCCATGCGGTGATTGTAGTTGCAGAAGGAGCCGGTCAAGACCTATTTAAGGATATCCCGGAACGTCGTGATGATAGTGGCAATATTCTCAAAAATGAAATCGGGGAATTTCTGTGTGCGAAAATAAAGGAGCACTTTAACAAGATTGGGCGAGAAATCAATATTAAGTATCTTGACCCGAGTTACACAGTACGCAGTATTCCTGCAAAAGGAACCGATGCCATTTTCTGTTATCAGCTTGCTGAAAATGCAGTACACGCAGCGATGGCGGGCAAAACAAATATGGTTGTCGGCAGTATGAATGGTCAATTTACCCATGTGCCTATTGATTATGCAGTCAGTGAACGCAAAAAGATCGAGCCGAATGGTTCATTGTGGCACGCCGTTTTAGGAGCGACCCGCCAGCAAGACTATTTCTCGGGTAAAGCCAGTAAAAGAAAAAAATAAGTTTACTTCATTTTCCTTTTTTGTAAATTATCACCTATGCTAAAAAAAGAAGAAAAAATCCTGATCCGAACATCCTTGATGGAATACCGAAATCTGCTGTTTAAGGCCTTCCACGGAACTGCGGAAGAAAAAGCAAGAATTGCACGGGTTAATAAACTTTTGCAGACGTGGAAAATATAAGTTTCATGCATGCTTTTTCGAATCTTCACCGTCCTTCTGTTAGCCGTCGCTCTAGGTTTAGCCTCAGCTAACGATAATCTCATCCGAGGAGATTATTGGTACGCCAATCGTGCCGCGGGAGCTAAAGGAGACAAAGCGGATCGAAGTATCGCAGACAAAATGACGGATGCCTACCAGCTTGCAATGCGGGATAGTGCCGTTGAAGAGATTGCAGCAGAAAAACTATTAGACGCCCTTTATTTCAAAGGACGTTTTGCTGCTTTTGACCAAAAAGATCGCATGAAAATCCATACCGCGGCAAAAGAACTTGGCGAGCGGATGCATGCGAAGTATCCTAAAAACAAAAAAATCATGAGTCTTTACGCGATTAATTTGTCCTTATGGGGCAAGGAATATGGGCCATTGCAAGCGGTGCGCGAAGGCGTGGCAAAAAGAGTTCGTGATTTGAGCGATAGTGCAAAGGACTATCAAATTTTGGGGCGCACACACCAACTACTCCCTTACATACCATTACTCTTAAATTGGCCAGATAAAAAGCTTGCAAACCACTATCTGAATTTAGCGCTGGTTCAACACCCAGAAGACCTGTACAATTCACTCTTTGTCGCCGAATTGCTTTTGGATCAAGATCGCTATGAAGAAGCGATCAGCATTATTGATGTTGCCTTGTTAAAAGGGATTCGCTTAGACTACATTCTGGAAGATCGTCGAGCAAGGTGGAAATTGAAATGGCTGAGACAACAAATAATGGAGAAGCTGAAAAATTCGTCAGCACAATTTCCTTATTGATTATTGGTTTTCCGGGATTCAATAAAATTACAGATAAACAAATAATTTGCCGGCTTTAGCGTAAGAATATCATTGTTGAGTATCAAAAGACCATCATTATTTCAGTTTTACAAATAAGGGGCCCACGCAGGTCTATTTATTCTGGACTGTAGCATATTGTCTTCTTGAACATTATATTCTCTGACAGATAAATGTGTTTTACGCATAGAAAAAAAATTCAAAAGTACCTCTATGAAAAAAGGCTTCAGAATAATCTGAAGTCTTTTTTTTGAATCCTTTCAGTAAAATCTAAGAATCTAAGAACCTATTAACCTTCAATAGACTGCGCCTGGATAGCCGTCAATGCGAT
>DBTP01000031.1 GCA_002307115.1 Fibrobacter sp. UBA1313
GATCCTATGAATACAAAGGTGTTCACATTGGGGTTGACTGGCAAATGGACAAAAAATCAGATTACGCAGTTGAGCGGCGGTTATAGCGATGTGTACGGTATGGGATATTACGATAAAATGGACTCTACGGGAACCAAAACTTATGTAGCAGGCTCCGCATCACGCGATAAATCGATGGAAGCGAATCTTTACCATACCTGGATTTTCAAAAAGGCTTCGGTGACAAATTCCTTAAAATTCGGCGGACAGTATGTGGGTTGGTATCAGCGTACGGAAGGACAAACTGAAGATGACGCGCGAATTGAGGATATGTACGGTTTTTATGCTGTGGATGAAATTCAAGTGAACCCGAGTCTCAGTTTTGATCTGGGCTACCGTTTGGACAAGCGTTATATCGTTCAGGGAGGCGGAAAATACACCGAAGACGGTAAAACGGTAAAACTGAGCGATGATACATGGGCCAACGATGGACACAGTTTCTCGTTGGGCAGTTCTTATGAATTCGCCAAACCGTACCGCATGACTGCCCGGTTCTCTTATACGAACAGTCCGACTTCCGATCAGCTTTATACCGTTAATGATAAAAAGCTGGATTCAGAAGAGCGCTTGAAGTATGAATTGGGAGCTACGGCTCAAATGTTTGATGCTTTGGGTTTTTCCGTGACAGGCTATTATTACGACATCTATAATGCGAAAGTTCAGGCTACCGGTGCGAATGGAAAGGGTCTCACCATTACCGCTCCCGACAGCACGGTGATTACGGTGTATGACAGTGATGATCGTCTGGCGCGTTATGGTATGGAACTCTCCGTTTTTGGCAGAAACATAGGTCCTTTCGGTTATCAAATAGGATGGAGTCTTTTCAATTCCAGTGATTCGGCAGACCGTGAAAAGCTTCCTAAATATAAACTGACGGGTGATCTGAGCTTTGCACACAAAGGATTTTCAGCTAATCTGAATGCGCTTCGCGTTCCGAAGTACTACAGCAATAAGGATATGCCTGTCGGTAAATACTTTGTCTTTAACGTTTCTCTCGCCCAGCAGCTGGGCAGCCATTTTAAGGTCAGTGTTTACGGAAAGAACATTACGAATGAGAAATATGCTGTGAATTATAAATCCGGACAGGGAACTGAAACCGGTTACTACTATGATGTCGGTGCCCTTTATGGGGTAGACGTCAGTGTCGCTTTCTAAACATTTTTCCTGGCGTTTCTTGAGGAATCGGGAGACGCTTTTTTTACAGAAGAGGTCTTTTTATGATTCACTATTGGCAGAATTTACGGATTTCTAGGTTGTTTTTTCTTTTGTTTTTTGTGCCGGCGTTGGTTTTTTCTGCGCAGACAAAAAGAACGGTTACCGATCTAGAGGGTCGTAAGGTTGAAATCCCTTTGAAGGTGACGCGGGTGGCGGCCAATGGAGCGCTCGCTCAGATGGTTCTGATGCTCGGTGGAGAAGACCCTCTGGTGGCGACTGGAATTTTTGTCACTCGCAACGCCATGCTGGTGCGCATTTACCCTAAGGTGCAGAACGTGCCCGCTATTTTTGGGCCTCCGGGGGAAAAAAGTACAGTGAATTTGGAGTTGTTGGTTAAAGCGCACCCGGATTTGGTTTTCGGTAAAGAGGAGTCCATAGAGGCTCTTGGAATTCCGACCCTAGCTATGAGCCTTTTGAATTTTGACGATATCAAAAAAACAACGCTGTTGATCGGTCAGGTTTTGGGAGAAGAGGCTCAGAAGCGGGCGACGGATTTTTGTGAGTATTACGATTCGACGATTCAGTATATTGCGACCCGAACGGCTGTGGTGCCCGAAAATAAAAGGCCAACGGTTTATTATGCGAGTGGCGATGACGCTCTTTCCACGGAAGGGATTCAAACCATCGCTGATTCCTGGATTCGTGCTGCGGGAGGGGTTAATGTCGCCTCAAAAGCGGGGGTGACTGGAACTCGGAAAGTATCGGTGGAGGAAATCATGCGGTGGAACCCCGATGTCATTATCGCGAATTCGGTGAAAGGATTTGCAGAAATTCAAAAATCTCCCCTGTGGGCGTCTTTCAGAGCCGTGCGTGGGAATCGGGTCTATCTCGCTCCCAAGGGTGTTTATCTCTGGTCTGTGCGCAGTGCGGAAGGCGTGCTACAGATTCCTTGGACGGCTTCTTTGCTGCATCCATCGCTATTGAAGGATGTAGATATTCGGGTGGAAATTCAACGATTTTACCGCCGCTTTTATCATTATTCGGTGAGTGATCCGGAGATAGACGCGATCCTTCACCCTGTTCGATGAACTCAGGAAAAATCAATGGCTTCTGAAAAGACTCAGCTCCGTTTGGCCGTTTACGGCAAGGGCGGCATTGGCAAGTCGACGATGGCTTCGAATTTGTCTGCGGCGTTTGCTTCCATGGGAAAATCGGTACTTCAAATCGGTTGCGATCCCAAGCACGATTCAACCCGGCTTCTACTCGGTGGAAAAAAGATTGAAACGGTACTTCAGTTTCTAGAAAATCCTTTTAATCAGAGCGGTTGGTTTGCGCTTCGCCGTCACGCATTAGATGAAAATGTCAGAACATGCGATGCGGTGGCTGCGGGTCGTGGTCTCCCTCAGGGCCTTTCAGCGGAGAAAATTCTGCACCGGGGCTTCGGAGGGGTTCTCTGTGTAGAAGCGGGCGGGCCTGTTCCGGGCGTAGGTTGTGCAGGCCGGGGTATTCTCAGTACTTTTGAATTGCTCGAAAAACTCAATATTGGGCTCGAAAAATTTGATGTCATCATTTATGATGTGCTCGGCGATGTGGTGTGCGGTGGCTTTGGGGTCCCTTTGCGCGATTCTCATGCTAACCGAATTCTGATTGTGACTTCTGAGGAATATATGCCGATTTATGCGGCCAATAACATTGTGCGCGGAGTGGAAAATTATCAGCGTACGACAGGGCCGCGATTGGCTGGACTTTTTCTCAATAAGCGCGATAACGGAGCCTCGAATGTGCTGGTGGAACGCTTCAGTGCAGCAGCGGAGTTGCCCGTTTTATCGGTGATGCCTCGGAGTACGCTGATTCAGAAAGCGGAAAAACTTGAAAAAAATGTGATTGAAGCTTTTCCCGACAGTGATGAGGCACGTTGTTTTCTGGCCCTTGCGGAGCGGCAATCAGCATCTAAGCACATTTTTGCGGACACAACACTGACG
>DBTP01000078.1:0-2442 GCA_002307115.1 Fibrobacter sp. UBA1313
TTTCTTAGAATTTTCCCACGACAATGCCCGCGTAAAAGCCTGGCCAGACGCGCACTTCGTGACCATCGAAATTCCAGTGAGCAAACCAGTCGCCTTTGGGCCCGATAGCGAAATCGTCTCCGTAACCTTCGGTCACGACATTGGCAGAAACACCGCCAAATAATCCCAAACCGGAGATGATCTTAATTGTTGAACCTAAACGCAGACGATGATGAAAATTTGCATCCGAATCAGAATTAATATCTACAGCACCTAGCTGTAGTTCTTTTCTCTTATCGGGATAAACATTTAAGAACATATACTCTAAATCGAAATGGGTTCCATATTTTCCAAATTGAGTTCCAATCCCGAGACCGGATTCTTGAACATCACCAAATTCCTGGAACGGTTTGTCGTCTTCAAAGGCTCTGGAATATTCAAAGGTCGTAAAAAAGTAGCTGGAACCCAAACGAAGGTTTGCCGCAAGATGTCCTGTTTCGTTAATGGATGCAGAACCTGCGATGACACCGTTACCCATGATACTGATAAGGCCTATAGGGGAGTCTTCACATTTTCCACAGATATTGATAAGGCCCACTTGGTGACCTTTTGCTTTACTTGCGATATTAATAATACCCACTTCGGATTCAAATGCTTTACGGGCCATATTTATGATCCCCATTTGAAGTTTTATGCTATCTGCCGCATTCACAATGCCCACTTGAACCTCTGAAGTTTTGACGGCATTTACAATGCCCACTTGGGCTTTGTAAGTCTCTTTGGAAATATTCACGATACCCACTTGAACTTCTGAAACATTGACTGCGTTCACAATCCCAATTTGGGCTTTTGAAGCTCGCGTTGCATTTATAATTCCCAATTGCACTTTGTCCGTGACTTTGGAAATATTCACGATGCCGACTTGTCCACCATTCAAAGTATCAGTCACAGCATTCACGATACCCACTTGGGCACCACTTGATTTCCCTGAAGCCACATTCCAAGTCCCCACTTGAGCGCCATCGAAACTCCCGGCAAGATTCACGAGGTCATTCAGTTGTACCCCTTCAATATAAGAGGCATAGTTCATGATCGCGCTCATTTGAATCCCGGAAAAATCTTTTTGCGCTAAATTGGCAAGAAGGCTTAATTGCCCCCCAGACATCTCTTGCTCGCTTCTTGTAGCAAAGATTCCCATTTGAACGCCTTTTCGGGGCTGATTGTCAGAATCAAAAAAGTTGAACGAAAACCGTCCCTTTCCCGATGTTTTCAAAGAATCCAAGACAAAATGATCATTATCGATGCCGCCGCGGGATCTTGTTTTTTCAGTAGAAGTGAGTATAAAATTACGCTCAGAAAGGGTTTGACGTTTGCCATCGTATAAAGTAATAGAGGCGACTTTATTTTGCCTCGGTTGTTCTAATTGTACCGTATATTTTCCAGAAGGAAGGCCGAGTTCAATGGCTCGCCCCTGTCTTTTATAAAGTTCTGCGACTAAAGAACCCGAAGCGTCGCGAATAAAGAAACGACCTTCCAAAGAAGAATCGAGAGCGAGGCCTGCGGACATGCTTCGCACATCAGTCATCACCACATCTCCTGTCCCTGCAAGATTCATATCGCGACTCGGGTGTTGAGCCCCGCCGCTGGTTTGCTGGGTCTTTTGAAGCGTTTCATTAAATGCGAATTGGTAAGCTTCGGAAAGAGTCACTTTGCCATCCCCACTCAAATCACCGGCGCCACGGAGACCACTGACCAGAGAATAGGTAAAAAAGGAACCCTTCAATTTATCGCTTTCCTGACTGGATTCATCTTGAGTACTAGAAGTAATAAAGGCGTAACCCTTCATGTCGCTAGAAGCGTCCATCATAAAGGCAGGGACAGACATACCCCCTTTAAGCCTGGTAATAGCTCCGGAACCGCACGCATCAATCACCGCAATTTTCACATCAGCAGGGAGCGCATCTACTTCAGCCCGGAGCGCTTTCCAAGAAAAGTGTTCCGCACCGAGACGCAGTCCTTGCTCATCGGCGTGTCCACTATAATAAACAAGGATTTCTTTTCTTGATCCATTGATTTTGTTTCCGGAAAGTTTCTTGCTCAGTGTGGCAAACTCATTTTGAATTTCTTTGACGGAGGGCTCGCGCAAAAGAATTTTATTTTCTGGAGCAATGCCCCCCATATCGGTGAGTACTTTTGCGAAAGATTTTGCATCGCTTTCGGCATAGCGTAAAACGGGACGCCCTTCGCCCCCATTGTTCGCACTGATAGCAAACAAATGACGCTCTATGGTTGTGCTTGCATTGGTGAAAAATACAGATCCGGTAATTAAAACAAGAACGGCGATATTAACGAATAATGTCATATTCATTTCCCCTTTGACGCAACCATTTTACGGAGTGTAAAACTAATATTTTGAATGTCTTTTTGTTTTAAAAGGGTATCCAGATTCTGCTCGGAAATCTT
>DBTP01000078.1:2777-4765 GCA_002307115.1 Fibrobacter sp. UBA1313
GGCAATGTATTCATCTTGCCAGGTTCGACGGGTATGGCACTGTCTCCTTTGGAAAGATGTACGGTAACAATGTTTCGACCATCTAAGCTAACTAACATTGCGTAGCATAAAGAGGGAACGGCGTAGCGCAATTGAATTTCATCGCCAGCTTTGACTTCGCTCATTTCGGTGAGTTGTTCCGCATCGGCGTTCTTTTTCAACCACACTTCCAAGCGGGGGCCCATTCCTTTGATGCGAGTTCCATCTTCGTCAATTTTTTGAATCTCAACGGGGGCTACGGATTCTCCCAATAAACTGTGGACCAACTCTTTTGGTGAAGAGACAAAGGGAATGGCCACGCAAAGGAGGGTTGCGGCCATCACCAAAGGCCATTTGGGCATGGAATTCTTTTGGGGCCGCGCTTCGACTTTGGACTTTATCACATCGACCAAATGATCCGAAGGATATTGCGTAAGAATTTTCGTATTGCTTTGGCGAAGTTTTTCCAAACGCAAACAAAGAATATCATCGACTGATTCCCATTTGCGAATTTCTGCCGCTTCAAGAGGAGGTAACTCCCCCAGAAGATAACGTTCCAATTTCCAATCAGGAATGTTCATAAAGCCTCCAATTCCACAAATGTGGAGCGCAGAGAACGCAACCGTTTGCGCACGCCGCTGACGGACATACCTACTTCGCGGGCTGTTTCTTCAAGGGTCATTCCATCGATGAGATGAAGTACCGCGATAGTTCTGGAAGATTCTGGTTCCTTGCTGAAAATTTTGGACAGCAAATTTTGATTCTCATAATCCGATGCAGTATCCTCTAGGCAGGCGATACGTTCCAGTAAAGCTTCTGAGGAATCAGAGGTTCCGTGACGAGCCTTATCGCGGATGCGGTTCAGGCAAAGCCTCGTTGCCACATTCCACAAAAGACTTGATGGCATCTCCAAATCCAAAGAATCACGGGTGAGTATCCGCACAAAAACCTCTTGCATCACATCGCACGCTTCGGCTTCGTCATGCAGCAGGGAGCGGCATCGGCGAAGTACCATCGGTGCATAAGTCACGTACAGAGTGTCAATCTGCTGTTTTCTTTTTGGAACCAGAATATTCACCTTAATAAAACACCTGAAAAAGGAAAATTGTTACTGAGCAGGTGGAAATTTATGAAAAGAGATTAAAACTTGCGAATTTTATTGAATAATCTCATTTTATTGGGAAAAAAGAAGCGTCATTACTAACAAAATACTTCGGCTCAGTTGAATTCAGTGACATGGCCTCTTTTCTTTGTGTGGCATGAATCTTTTCCCGGCTTTCGCTCTTGATTTTTATGGAATGAATACGGCCAGCTCCCTTTTCAAATAGGGTCGTTTCGTCTTTTTTGGGGTATTTATTGATAAAATATCTAGAGAAAATCATTAATAAAGACTTCCAATGCACTTCAAAAAAGATCTATTTAGGGATGTCTTTGGGGTGGTGTATAGCTTTGCTAACGTCTAAGCCATTTCTTTAATTTTTGAGGTAAGGAGAGAAATTTATGGTGTTATCTGGATTTTGCCAAGTGAAAAAGGCTTTGACGTTACCTAGCTTGCTATTCCCGCTGTTAATTATTGCCACCACAATGTTGTGGCATCCTGCGGCCGCCCAGGAATGGGATAACAGCCCTAAAACTTTCGGAGTCAATGTTCTTAAGCCTCATGTCACCTCAATGCCTTATAGCACCATCGAAGAGGCCAAGGCAGGTGACCGTAAAGCCTCTAAATGGTATCAGACGCTGAGCGGTACCTGGAAATTTTATTGGGTCAAGACTCCGGCTCAACGTCATGCCACCTTTTTTGAAGATTCCTTTGATCCCTCCTCTTGGAACGACATTACCGTTCCTGGTTCTTGGCAGTTGCAGGGTTATGATAAACCCATCTACACCAATGTAACCTACCCATGGAGCGGTACAGACTACATCCAGCCACCGGCGGCTCCCAAGAATTACAACCCTGTGGGTCATTATCG
>DBTP01000110.1 GCA_002307115.1 Fibrobacter sp. UBA1313
ACCGATATCGCGAAGTTCATTCATGGAGGCGCAACGGAATGTTTTTTCGTGAGTCTGATTGCTGAAAATAAACCATTTGCGGCTGGTTTCGCCGAGCCAGTAGAGTGGTGCTGGCGCGAGGGAATCGTCTATACAAAGGCTCCAGTTTCCGGTGAAGTGCAAGCCCTTCGGGTGGAATTCCCAAGCGGTTACTTTGTCGTTCGCAAGTTTCTGAAAGGCGAGGGCACGCGGCCATGGAACGGGTTTCAGGCCCGTCACGGACTGGATCACTTTCTTGCCTTCGAAGGTTCCCTGATAAAGAAATTTCGTGGCTTTTCCCGGAATGTTAAAAATGCCAATCGTTTTTTCCGTATCGCCTTTTTTAACAACGACCGCAGTCGCTTTAGGAAACTTAGTGAAGAGAGCCGCCACGGGCAGAGCTTCATGAGGAAAGGCTTCGCATAAATCGGCGAGTACTTTTCCGGCTTTTCCCTGTAATGTGAATTGCTGTGATTCGCAGAGGCTGAGATTCAGCCAGGGGCGGCTTAGAAAAGTGTATAGGGTGGAGTCCTGAAATTTTCCGAAAGAGGGAACGCTTGCATTATTCGCGCACGAATCCTCAAGGGTCCAATCGCGAGTGGTAATATTTCCCGTATAATCTTCGACTTCAAGGTGCAGTTTTTTGGCGCGGGGAATCGCTTTGGGAATCCTGTGCCAATCGCCTGCGGTGTCTGCTTCTTCAGCCCACAGAAGCTCTTCACGAATTTTCAGCATGTTGTCGAAAGAAAGTTTATCCTGCACTTGTTTCATCAAAGTTGTTTTTCCGCTTTTGAGTTCGACGCGGCGCACGGACATGGGGTTCTCCAAAGGGGTGCGGCTATAGTCTGCGATTTTGATGGCGAGATACAGGGGTTCTTTACTTTTAGGGACTTCGAGACATCTGTTTTGGAGTGCGGCTTCGCTAGTGAAGCGCATTTGATTTTGTGACCAGGTTGCCGCTGCAAGAATCAAGGGGGCGAGCGTATCGTGACATTCAACGCCGTTCTGACAAGGTGAAATAATATCTGCATTCCCGGTACGTATTTCTAAATGCAGGTGCGGGTTGCCGATGCCCGAACTCCCCGCAAACGTGAGCGTATCTCCCTTGGCGTAGTGGGGAAGATCTGGTTTTACCAGTTTGACATCATTTTTTTTGTCGGTATATTGTTTGGCGATCACCAGAGAATCCAGCGCGGCGTTAAATCCGCTCTGATGCGCGAAAACCCAGAGACGTCCGCTTTCGCCTCTAAAGAAAAGAACCTTGCCGTAAGCGAAAGGGGAGACGCGCACTTCTTCGATGGTGCCCGCTTCTGGTGCGAGTACAGGCCAACCCTCTTCCATTTCCGTGGAATAATCAATGCCCGCATGGTAACGCGTGCCGCGATTTTCACCAAAAGAAGAAGTTAGGTAGGCGGGGTGCCCAAAGGGAGAATAATCCGCTGCGATGGCGAAGGCTATCGCAAAAAGAACACAGTAAAAAATTTTCATAAGAGAAAATATAGAATTGTCCCCGTGCGGCATTAAATCAATCAAGGCTTTGTAAATAAATGTAGTGAGAAAATACGGTTTCCCAAATTTTAAAGTGCCCCTCTAAAAATTCATTTTCTGCACAAAAAGCAGGTTGCGAACGTCGGGCTTTGTAGAACCGTTCGTAATTTTGCCTCAAGGCATTATTGGTTTCTTGCTCTAGCTATAACGCCCAATCATAAGCAATAAGAGACATGAAAAAGTGTTTTGATGAACCGAATTTGCTGGACGCTAAGGCAAAGAAAAGAGGTTATACTTCACCGTTATTTTGTCTTAAACAGGTTTCCTGTGACTAGGCGTAATTCTTTTTGTAGAATGTTCAATTTGTTTTGAACCCGAGTATAAATGCCTGTTAGAGTCATTATATTATTCTGCAAATGGTAATAATTGTAGAACAGAGAATGTTTCAAAATAAGGAGAAAAAAAATGAAAAAAAAGCCAGTAATATTATTCGGCATGGTGACTATTGCCTTGATTTTGGGGGCCTGCGGCAGTGACAGCGGAAACAACAGTTCAGAATCTGAAGGGGATAGTTCATCGTCTATATCAGTTTCTTTAAGTAGTGGACAATTAAGTTCTTCTTCTGGACTTTCGAGTTCCTCGGTTCCACTCTCCTCTTCTCACGGCGTGTTATCGAGTTCATCGCTTGTGGTTTCGAGTTCGAGTGTGACGTTGCAGTCAAGTTCCTCGGTTTCGCTTTCGTCTTCGATCAGCGAGTCATCAAGCTCGTCTTCCATTGAAGAAGGTACTCTTACTTATGAAGGGCAGATCTACAAAACAGTGGTGATCGGTACGCAGACGTGGATGGCGGAGAACCTGAATTACGCGGTGGACAGCAGCTGGTGCTACAATAACAGTGCGGATAGTTGTGCCAAGTACGGTCGTCTTTACCAGTGGGCAAGCGCAATGGAGATAGATTCTACTTACAACAGCGTTACGTGGGGCGGCAGTGATGTGAATCATCAGGGTATTTGTCCTGAGGACTGGCACTTGCCTAATATTAATGATTGGCAGACTCTCTATGATTATGTTGCTGCGAACAATGGCACCGAGGGAGTGGGCACGAGTCTCAAAAGCGTGAGCGGGTGGAATGCCTATTCCGGCATAGCGACAGGCACAGATCATTTCGGTTTTTCGGCGCTTCCGGCAGGTTACCGCGATAGGAACGGTGGTTTCTATTACGTCGGTGAAGGCATGGTCTTCTGGAGTGCTACGGAGTTTAATAGTGGCGAAGCCGATATTTGGCACTTGGACGACTACAGCGAAAACTTCTACGGAAACGGCCACAGTGGTAAGTCTTACGCGGAAGGTGTTCGCTGCGTACATAATTAAATGTGTCATGATGATGGCAGGCCTATCAGGGAAGACCCAGTGAGAAGGGATTCCCTAAACGGCACTCCTTACTGTTGGATCATACAACCAGCAAGCTTGATTGTCTCCCCTTATATGATTTTCACTAGTTTTGTGCTCTCGCACTTGTTGGTGCAACTCGGCGATGTGCGTGCAAGTACGCTCGCAGCACTTGTTTTAACCATCAATCTTTTCTGTTCTTACTCATTTCATAAATCAATTTTTAGAGGTGAGCCTTTTATTACGTTGTTGAAATCTCTGAAAAATTCGGGTCGATGAAAATCGGGCTTTTCCGTATGGATGGGAAACAGGGAAAGGTAATGCGGCGTTTCGCTTTTATCGGCGCATTTGTAAAGATTGCCACGCAGCGTTTTTTTTGTGAGGTCATTTTCGCCACCGACAAGCTTTGCGGGAATCAAAACTTTCAAAGCCCAGGAAATGAGCGATTTATCTATGTGAGGGGGCGTTACTTTGCGCTGAATGGCCGCGTATTCCTCCGCTGAAATTTCTTTGCGGTGCGAACGGTCTTGCCCGCGGGCGGCATAACAGAACCCTTTGCTGGTAAATTCAAAATTACAGTAATCACCCGAACCGTCTAAAGATTCTACAAAAACTTCCACGCAACTTTCTTCCCAGGCGTGTCCCCCATCCTGGTTCATTTGTGCGAAAAAACAGGAGAGAGGTTCTTGTACAAAAAAATGAACGGTCAAAAATTCGGGATAAATTTCAACATCCGCATGCACGGTGGGTAACACAATATTCTGATTCGAAATCCAATGGTGATTTGGTTGCAACTGCATAGACAAAAGCTAGCAAAAGGAACGATGCTGAATTTTTGAAGCGTTTTTTATTTTCAAAAAATGATTTTTTAGACTGACCCCCGAAATTGGGGGACTCCTAACGTAAAAAGTGTAAAGTATGACCGTGTACAACTGTAAATGATGATCCCCGTCTGTACCCAATAGCGTTCTGTGTTGCCTGTTCAAAAGTGTCT
>DBTP01000020.1:0-416 GCA_002307115.1 Fibrobacter sp. UBA1313
GCAGGGCCTCCCACAACCGCAGCCGCACTCGTTGCAATGCGCATACTCCCTGTCACCCCTACAAAAGCAATACTTACTGCCGTACAAGTGCCAATCATCGCCAAAGAGCCTAGCGCAAGCATCATGAACTCCGAATTTCCCATAGGGGCCAGTTCCCCTCTCACAAAAACCATCATCAAAAGCATTTCTACCCACAAAATCAAGACTAAGGGGAGCCAGCGTCCGAGCACCGCAATAACAGGAGACTCTTTGGCTTCTCTGAGCCACACCGTGACCTTTTTTTCACGAATGGGATAAGAGAAAACAAACACCGAACTAATCATCGCGACCACATGAAAAACAGCCGCAACAAGACCGATTCCTAAAAAGTAGAGATAACTTCCTGTGGGGTTACCGACCGTATGAATTTCTGTGCG
>DBTP01000020.1:702-7157 GCA_002307115.1 Fibrobacter sp. UBA1313
ACCGTGCGAATATCTTTAATAATAAGATTGCTAGTTAAGAGCGATTGCGCGTTTGTATAAACAGAAATTACAGGCGCCTCCCTGCGATAGGCTTTTTTTTCTAAACCCGCGGGCAACATAATAAACCCAAATATATCTCCTGATCTCATGAGACTTCCGCAAGTAGGAACGTCTTCGCAGTACGTTTCCACGCGAAGAGTGGGGCTTGCATCTATCGCTTTAATGATGCGGCCTGTAAGTTGAGAGGTCTCCTCAGCAACAACGCCCATCGGTAAATTTCTGGGCAGTTCCCTTGACAAAAGTGAAGTCATTAAAATCGAAACACTCACCGGGAGCACAAAAATCAATACCCAAAGCGTGCCGTTTCGCTTCAGATAGGTTCCCTTAAAAATATGGATGAGTGCGCTTAACAAGGCCTTTATCTCTTGTTCGTTTCTTTCTGCCAAAGAACCGTCATTCCTGGCCGCAAATTCGGAATATTGATTTTCGGACGCAGCCGAACTTCAAACGTTTTCAAATCAAAACCACCGCTTTCTTTGCTACTGCGCCAAATCGCATAATCCCCTGCCGAAGCGATATAATACACTTCCATGGGCACTTTCTGTTCAAGCGCAGGCACATACATTTCAAAAACCTTTCCCTTCGTCACATTCTTCAGCATATCTTCGCGAAGATTAAATATCGCCCAAGAATCCTTGGTATCGGTGATGGCCACCACAGGCATGCCTGCACCCACGACTTCCCCTTCTTCTGCAATTTTCAGTGTTACTTCTCCCGAAATGGGAGCGACAATTTTGGTTTCATCCAAGTAGGCGTTGACTTCTGCTTCAGCACCTCTCGCCTGCATGACAAGCGCATTGGCGGCGGCTTTGTCTTCTACCCTTGCCCCGGCAAGTGCTTCTGCATATTGAGCTTCTGCGGCATTCGCTGCAGCGGCAGAGGCTCGCATCTGGGTTTCTGCTTCGTCCCTTTTTTGCACGGGCACCACACCTTCATCAAATAATTTCTGAATGCGCCCATAAGTCGTGGTGGCTAATTGAGATCCCTCTTTCGCCCGATCCAGCATCGCTTTCGCTGCGGCAATCTGCTCGGAGCGAGCTCCATTAGCCGCTTTATTTGCCTGTGCCTTTGCCGCATTGAGAGCTCCCTCTGCCTGCATTTTTTTCGCTTCAATCTCAGGACTTGCAATAGTTGCTATGACAAAACCCTTGGTGACGGAATCCCCTTCACGGACAGCCAGTTCCGAGATCCGGCCCGCAACTTTACCTGCCACCATTACGCGGCGAGCTTCCATTTGGCCTTGAAGATATTCTGCTTCCGGCATGGTTGCGAAATGCTTCAAGGAAAAAAAGCCTCCGGTCAACAGAGCTATAATAACCAAAAGCGTAATAATCGCCGGAATTTTTTTCATAATTACTTCTCCAAAATTTCACTGATGCGGTCTACTTCTCCGCTGGTTTCCAAAAGTCCCGCAAGGGCGATCATTGATTGATAATTCGCCTGCAACATAGCGACCTTCAACCGCGAAAGCGCCAGTTGTGCGTCGACCACATCCAAACTCGTAGCGACACCCGCATCAAAAGCCTTTTTCTGATCTTGCAAGGATTCATCGGCAAGCTCTTCCGTTTTTTTCAAGCTGACTAACCGACCTTGTGCATATTCAAGCTCCCGCCAGCGTTTTTCCACCAACAAAGAAATATCTTCTGTGGCTTTGTTTTCTAGGCTCTGCACTTCTCTTTCTGTCGCTTTCGCTGATGCAACCTTACCCGCGGTTTCTCCGCCATGGAAAAGATTCCATTCCATATTCACACCCACAGCCCACTCCGGCTGGAGAATCGTCAAATCCTTTGTATACAATTCTTTTTGTCCAAATAAAGCAATCGTCGGGAAATATTCCCCCCGTGCTACAGTAACAGCCCGTTCACTGCGTTTTTTCTCCATCCGCAATTGCCGAAGTCCTGGGTGAATTTCCAAAGCCCGCTGTTTGTAACTTTCCAGCGACCCTTGTGGCGTTACTGATTGAATGGGCGTCACGGTAGAAACCGCAGTATCGCCTCCAATCGTATTCGCCAAAGCAAGTCTCGACAAAGAAAGATCCCTTTTCGCATTTTCCCATTCATTCTCCGCTTCGGCAAGGGCGACTTCTGCTCGCAACCGTTCGGCTCTGGATATCTGTCCTCCCGACTCCAACTTTTTTGCCTGCTCGACATGCTGTTCCAAAGTGGTACGAGTCGTATCCCTCAGCGCCGTGAGTTCTTCCGCAAGACGCAAAGTAAAGTAGCGTGAACACACTTCCATAAGCACCGTATTTTCTTTTGCATCATAGGCGGCTTTTTGAGCATCTACATTCTCCGAAGCGGCTTGGTAAGCGGAAAATGTGCGCCCGCCAGTAAAGATGGGCCACACCAAAGAAGCGGTTGCATTGAAAAACAAATCATCTTGAACTTCAATTTCAAAGGCATCCGCAGGGAGCTGTCCTGCAAGGGCCTGTTGACCTGCCGTTGCAGAAGCATTCGCCACAGAAGCGGCACCAGCATCACCCAAAGTCGGTTGTGTCACCGTATAAACGCTGGTGTAAGTCGAACCATAATTGCTTCCCAAAATCGCCGTGCGCATGGATCTTAAGTCAATCGTAATAGGCTCATCAATTTTTGTCACCTTTCCCGAAACGGTAAGCTGTGGCATAAAACGAGAAAAAGCTTCCGTTTTTTCACCTTCCGTGCGTTCTACTCCCGCTTTATTTGCCTGGATCTGCGGATTATTCTGCCGCGCACGCTGGATAGCCTCTTTCAAAGATAATGGATCCGCGCTAGCGACAACCGCCATCCCCAAAAAGAGCACTACTGTGAATCGTTTTTGCATAGCCATCCTTTCTTAAGCCCACAAAACGCCTAAAAAACTTTTTCGATTTTAGTTTCAAAAAGCGCTATTTCGCACTTTTAAAGATAAAAAAAAGGCTTCCCGTCAAAGAAACCTTTCCCATTAAAAATTAATGAATGGTCGTTTATCAAGAATAAATGGGCCTTTATAACGTCCCAGGGGTAGGATTAGCCGCTATCCATGCTCCTGGTTCATAACCAGAAACGGTAAAATCGGAACGTGTAAGACTTTTACCCTCGCCATCCGCCTCAGAAGGCCAAGCCCCCCCATCGGAGTACAACAAGGCATCGGACCATTGATAATACCATTTAAGGCCATTTATTTCAGAAGCATCCGCAGTGTACTCGATAGGATTCATTACTACAATGGACTCCCCCCGATTCGAAAGTTTACCCGAATATTGAACCATAGGGACCGAAGAGGCTAAACCCACTTGTTCTCGGTACCAAGCCGTATCCAAAGTAACAGTAGCACCTGTGGTAGCGATATAGTTTGTGGGGAGTAGTAGTATAATTCCATTAGGAGCCATTGTGATCGTTTTTGAGAAAGTAAGACCAACCCCTTCTACCTTCCAACCGGCAAGTTCACCATTAATGATTCCTTGAAGAGTCACATTGTCCGTGCTTTTATTGACCAATTCCAAAAATTCAACATCACCATCCGGTGGGTTATAATAAGCTTCACTGATGTATAAAGGTCCCATCAAAAGAGAGGAATTTTCAGCATTCTTAGTCACCGCCGCCAAAGCCCCTTGAGCTAAATAACCATCGGAAAGTTTAATAACTCCCGCTGTTTTTCCTGTGGGAACAGAAGGATATTCCAAACCGGTCTCTGATCCTGTCAACTCACCCGCCGCATTGACTTCGCGCAAATAGACATCTTCACCACGAGCAGTAAAAAACAACCCATCCGTCACTTCATCAGTGGTAACCACCAAGAAACTACCCGCAGGCACAACAGATCCCTCGGGCAAATAACGCACACTGTCCGCAACATCTGCACGAACCAGCTTCCAACCGCTGATATCTACGTTGTCACTACCCGCATTGTAAAATTCGATCCAAGCGGTATCACTATTCCCATAAGGCATTATTTCATTAATCCGCACTGCGGGCGTTTTATAAACAGGATCATCAGCACTCCCTGGATTTCCACCCACGGTGGTACTTGCAGCCCATGATTCTGCATAAGCAGGGTTTTCACCAATAAAGACCAAAGAGCTACCACCTCCATCCGCTTTTTTCGGCCACGGGGGGTTGTCATCAAAACGACAATCCGCATCGCCTTGACCATTCAATTTCACTTCCACGACATCGCCGCTATTCGAAAGTTTGCCCACCACCGAGCTTCCTTCTTCTGCAAGCCAAGGGCCAAATAAACGCCCTGTAAAATTCGGATACTTGTTGTGAAATTGTGTTGTGTCGTTGGTGACTACGATATATTCACTCGTATCCAAAGGCTCGTCTGGGAAAGCAAAATAAACGGCACCATCTAAACGAAGGTTCGCCTCCAACATACTAGTAAGCGGCGTTCCCGTCGCTTTGAGTTCAATAAATTCCACAGAATCTGCACCGTGATACATAATTTCTGTGCATGCCATTTCAGTATAGTCTACACTACGGGTCTTTCCACCTTCACCGCACGCCCACATACTGAGAGCAACGAACGAAGCAAACACAGCTAGTTTTTTTCTCATCATTGGGATCTCCAAACTCAACCAAAATTTCCGGCTAATTGTGGGTAAACGGGATCTTTAAAACTTCTCGGATGCGCATAAATTTTTTGCCATTCCACAGCAGCATTTCCGAACTTAGAAAAACTACCTTGCTTGAGATTAAATTTTTTGATCAAATCAATCATCCAAAAGGGGACTTGTGTGGTAGGACATTTCAATTCTAAAACAGCATCACAACCCGGAGCAAAGAAACGGGGTAACCCCGTAGACTCCATATATGTGGGATTGATCGTATAATCAAATCCTGATTCTTCACGAAACCGCATACAAGTATCAATGGTAACGCGAGAATAATCTTCGTTTAATCCAAACCAAGCGCGCCGCTTATACTGTGTAAGCAAGCGAGGATGTGCATTGTATAAATGTGTCTTATACAAAAAATCTTCTAAATACTTGCGTTCTGTATCGCCTTTACAAGGCCACATCTCAGGTGGATTTTCCCACACAAAGGCCGGATTTTCTCCCTTAATCGTCGCTCTACTTTTAAAACAAACATCGCGAATTTTGCGTTTCACTTCAAAGTGGAACGTTCCCTTTTGATCGGGGTGTTCGCCGTAGGTGCGCACGCGCATATTGAAGCGATCCAAAAGGCCTGCTTTTTTCCAACTCAAAAAGGTCCACTTAGGGGAATCCAAATAAAGGTTCGTAATCCAGTAAAATCGACCGGGAGTTATTTTGGAATAATAATCTTCCTCGCAATAAGGAGCAATAAATTGACCTATCGCATCTGCCCACTCCACAGGAATGTGGTACTTGAGCTCAAATCGCTCCAATAAACTGAATCCACGAGCTCCACTCATTTGGTAAGGCCTTCTTTCAAATGGTTCGCCACATCTTCGCGGGCAAAAGCCCCTACATAACCTAAAAGAATGATGTAATCGTTATAGATATCATTTTCCAACTTTGCCATTTTAAGTTGGCTTTCAAGAGCGCTTTCACGGGCACGCAGCAAAAGCAGAGGATCATTGCCCGCTTTCATGGCAAAGTCTTGAAACAAAGCTCCGGCATCGACTTGACTCACAAAGTTTTTCTGCACTTCACGCTGAGCAATTAAGCCCATTATTTCTTCACGCAGACGAGCGACTCTTTGTGACATATCGCGTTTTTCTTCGAGGTAATCACGTTCGGCATCAAGTACATCTAGCTGCCTTTTAATGTTATCGCTACCATCGTCAGAGAAGGCTGGAATTTTTACAGAAATGGAGGCGTAAAATTTATCAATGGTACGCCGATCATCATCCTTTCTTTCTAGTTCCCAAGATTCAGATCCAGCTAATTCCTGCGTCCAATCATATTCGTATTTGCCAAAAACGTGCTTATAACCCACACCGATGCTGGAAATATAATCGTTATCTCCAGCCACTTCTTGATCGTATTTTTTTGTGTCCACATCCCATTTTCCCTTAGCCTTCGCAACTTCGGGATAAGTATCTGGATTATCTTGAGTGCTTTTTAAAATCGTGATTAGCTCTTCCATTGTAGGAAGCCATGCGGAATCCAAAGCAATCGCATCAAAGCCTGGCACCCAAGACATCAGTTTCATTTTGGAATCTTCTAGTGCATTACTATCTCCAATAAGTTCCGCAGTCAGAGTCGCCTGATTTTCCAAGGCCGTTACCAAATCTTGCAAGTCAAAAGTTTCTGCGCCGCTCTTTGCATGAAGTACCGCGATGCGATCGTCATTAACGACGAAAAGCTGCTGATGCAACTGTTGCATTTTCAGCCGCATGATATAGCGGAAACTATGTTCATAACGTTCAAAAAGAACAAGGGATCGATCGTAACCTTCAAGGGTTTTCTGATAACTTGTTTGCGATTTCCAGTAATTCTCGTAAGCGGC
>DBTP01000090.1 GCA_002307115.1 Fibrobacter sp. UBA1313
ATCGTATGTTCCGTAATTTCATATTCTTTTACTAAGAGTCCCCGTTGCTCTTGGCTCGGGCTACCCATCATCACGATGTCTGCTGCTTCCTCATTGGGAGCCGGGACAACGCGCCCAGATTCGATCTTGTAATACTTGAGCATTTAAGCCCCCTTGTATCGAAAGCGACCTCAGGACAATTCTAAAAATTCAATCAAAGAAGAATGTAAAAAGATTAATCCTAATTTATATATCATCCATAGAATAAATATTAATCTACGCCTTTAATTTAAAAAAGACCCAGGCTATTGCCTAGGTCTTTTTCAATAAGTCTCAAAGAAACTTTGATTAAACACCTCTCTTGAAACGTTTTGCCCACCAAGCGACAAACGTAGAGCAGATGAAAATGGAAGAGTAAGTACCCGTAACAATACCAAAAGCAAGCACCAAGCCCAGATCACGAATCGAAGATCCGCCCATCACCGCAAGGACAATACAAACAAAAAGTGTTGTCAAAGAAGTAATAATCGTACGGCTAAAGGACTGGCTCACGGAAGTATCCACGGTATTGTCAAAGTTCGCGCGACCATGGAGGCCTACATTTTCACGAATACGGTCAAACACCACAATGGTATCATTTACAGAATATCCGATCATAGTCAAGAGCGATGCAATCAAAGCTCCATCCACGGAAAGGCCCAACAATGAGACAAAGCCGATCGTCACAATCGTATCATGCACAAGGCCCAACACAGCACCAATACCAAATCCGAGACCTAGTTTGCCGAATCGGAACCAGACGTAGAGACAAATCATGATACAGGAGAGGAAGACGGAAAGAATCGCATTTAAGCGAAGTTCCTTACCAATCGTTGGCCCGACAGTATCCATGGCGATAATTTCTGCAGGCTGCCCATCGGCAGATTTAAAATTCACCACCGCATTTTTAACGGCAACATCCTGAGACTTACGCACGCTGATTTGATAAGAGTTATTTGATCCCACACCGACCTTGCGCACAGTGAAATCATTCGCTCCTTTCGCAACAATAGCCTTAGTAAGTTCTGCCTCATGAGAAGCTTTATCCTGGAACTGGACCGTGTAAACCTGTCCACCCACAAAGTCAATACTGAAATCAAAGCCCTTCACAATGACAAGACCTATGCTCAGCACAATAAGAACCGCAGAAAAGGAGAAGAATAACTTTGTCTTAGAAACCACAGCGAAGCGAGCTTCGTTAATCGCTTTGATTCCTTTGCCGAGACTGAGGAAGTTCGCATCCTGCTTAGCAAGCTTAAAGTCAAAGATAGCGTGTGTGACGGTCAAAGCAGAGAACATAGAAGAAGCAATACCGATCATCAAGGTAAGGCCAAAGCCCTTCACGGAACCCGTACCGATCTTGTAAAGGATAAGTGCCGTAAAGAAAGTAGTCAAGTTAGAGTCAAAGATGGCACTGAAGGCCTTTTCATAACCCTTCGTCACCGCAGCGCGAGCCTTGAGTCCATCACGGATTTCTTCACGAATTCGTTCAAAGATAATGACGTTTGCATCCAATGCCATAGCCACAGAAAGAATAATGCCCGCGATACCAGGGAGCGTCAACGTTGCATTAAATACAGAAAGAACTGCCGCCGTGATAATCACATTGAAAACCACACCGAGACTTGCGACAAAGCCACCAAGGCGATAATAACCGATCATGAACACTAAGCAAATGATAAGTCCGATCAGTGCAGAACCGAAACCAGACTTGATATTATCAACGCCCAATGTCGCACCGATATTACGAGATTCAATAACGTTCATCGGAGCCTTCAAAGCACCCGCACGGAGCACCACCGCCAAACGGTTTGCTTCTGCCATATCGTCAAGACCCGTAATTTGCGCTTCACCATTCGGGATACGGTCACGAATCACAGGAGCACTAATCACTTGGTCATCCAAAGCAATAGCCATCTGCTTCCCAATGTTCGCAGCAGTTACCGCAGAAAACTTTTTGGGACCGATACCGCTGAACTTGAGGCTCACCGCGACTTCACCCGCATTGGTTCCATTACCCACACGGTAAGGACGCGCATCGGAAATATCTTCGCCATTCATTTCAGCACGACGTTTCAGAAGGTACAAACGCTTGCCCTTCACAGCACCCTTGTTAACCGCTTCGAGGCCCGAGCCCCAAGCAAATGCAACATCCCGTGGAACAAGGCCTTGAATAGTCTTGTTTGCCAAAATACGTTTTACTTTTTCCACGTTGTCTTGATGGATAAAGCCACCATTGCCCAAAGAGAGATAAAGCTGGGAAAGAGGGACATTGTCAATGCCCGCCGCCAAAGAGTCCGCCGCCGAAGCAGAAGCAACGGAGTCCTTCTTTGCTGCGGTAGAACCTGTCTTTGTAGTGGTACCCACAAGCAAATCAGCATCAGAAAGAGAGTCTACCACGGGTGCCGGAGCGGCAGCAGTCGAACCCTTCACGGAAGCAGAGTCCTTAGCAGAGGAAGCCTTTTTTGAGGTATCCACAGAGGCCGTCTGATGAGTAAGATAATTATCAATCAAACCCACGACTTGAGTGAATTTATCGTTTTCTGAAAGAATTTTGAATTCAAGTTTTGCAGTACTACCCACTAAACTCTTTGCCGTGGAGTCATCGACACCTGCAAGCTCAACCACAATGCGACTATCGCCACTGGGAGCAATTTGCGGTTCAGAAAGACCGAACTGGTCCACGCGGTTGCGGACAATTTCCAAAGATTGGGACTGGATATCCTTAATCTCGTCTTCCTTAAGACCCGATTTATCAATTTCGAGCGTAATGCTCGTTCCACCCGCGAGATCCAAGCCGAAATTCACAGCTTTGTTAGCAAGCTTTGGGTTTTCCTTGATAAACGCCTTTTTCGCTTCGCCCATTTTGGTATGGACTTGGATAGACGGCCATATCGTATAGCAGGAGAGAATGAGGACTGCGAGAATAATGAACTCGCGCATACCGAATATTTTTTTCTTCATTGATAATCCCTTGGAGGCATTAAAATCCACAAGTAGGGCACAAATTTAGTAAGAGCCGTGCTTTTTGGTAAGAACAACGCCACCTTTAGCGACGAAATAGCCCGCTAAACCCTCGATTGGCTCCTTTTTATGAGCAAAAAGGATCTCCGTCCTAGCAGAAATCCCCCCCAGAGGAACAGGTCCAGGATACCCAATACGGAGTTCCAAAAGTTCATTTTCCTTCTTTCTGCAGATCAATATTCCCTCTCCCTCGGGGCGTACCGAGAGATCTCCATTTACCCAAACGTCTTCTTTCGCACGAATAGCGAGTAAATCGTGGAAAACGTGATATAGGGGAGGTTCTTTTCCCGATTCCACGGATTCCCAAGGGAAACAACGGCGATTGTCAGGATCTTTGCCGCCTGGTAAAGCGATTTCATCGCCATAGTAAAGACAAAGGCTGCCGGGCAAAAAGAGGAGCAAAGCCCAAGCCATGAGTTGAGCCTCTTCATGACCTTTACCAATCGTTGCGATCCGTGGAGTATCGTGGCTTCCCAAAAGATTGAGGGACGTGCCAAACGATTTATGCGCAAACAGAGTCTGAAGTTCCTTACAAAATTCGGTAGCGTTCCCCAACGGGCCCTGTTTTGAAACCGATTCAGGTTCCCCTGTAGAGATGTTGTCTCGATTATGCATCCCTTCGGGAAAAAAGAATTCCGAAAGCAAGCGGCGAAGGGGATAATTCATGACACCATCAAATTGGTCCCCCTGGAGCCATCGATCCGGTTTTTCCCAAATTTCACCTACAATGTAAGCCTCTGGATTAATGGCTTTAACTCGCAAACGAAATTCTTGCCAAAAAGAATCATCATCAATTTCATTCGGGACATCCAAACGCCAGCCATCAATGCCGCGGCGCATCCAAAACTCGCCCACTTGCATCAAATAATTGCGAACTTCTGGATTTTCTGTATTGAATTTCGGGAGCGCTGGGAGGTTCCACCAACAACGATAATTAGGGGTACCAGAATACGCATTCAGTGGAAAATGATCCACAGAAAACCAATCCCTATAGGGCGAATCTTCCCCTTGTTCTAGGAGGCTTACAAAAGGGAAAAAACCCCTGGAACAATGGTTAAAAACACCATCAAGAATAATGCGCATTTTGCGGCCATGAACAGCTTTGACTAAATCATCAAAATCCGATTCTGTACCAAGCACGGGATCAATGCTAAAGTAATCCACCGTATGATAGCGGTGATTCGAAGCGCTCGTAAATATTGGACAGAGATACAAAGCGTTGCATCCAAGACTTTGTATGTAATCAAGTTTTTCAATAATGCCGCGAAGATTTCCTCCGCACATTCCTTGCGCCGTGGAAACACTTCCCCAAGGTTGAAAATGGCCCAAGGCTTTGTAATTTAAGGATCTAAAAAACCGATCCGGAAAAATCTGATAGAAGACAGTTTGTTGCACCCATGGGGGACAATTAAAAACAGGATTCATTTAGATTTTCCAGATTTGACGATTTTTTCGTTCCTCAACTAACTTGCGAATAATTGATGATAAAGCCGTATTCTCAAACAGTTCTTCTACTGTACAAGGCATCCGATAAGACCAATTGTGGGGGCCCACAGTCCCTGGAATATTCACCCGTTCCTGGTCTGGATTCAAAGGCGTCCAACGAGAAGACAGAGCTAAAAGATCTTGTAAAGGAGGGATTGAGAATAAACTATTTGTAGAGAATAAATGGCGAATGATATCCCGAACGATATCAGGTGTCAAGTGTTCTGGAGCACTGCCCATAAGGTGTAAATGCTGCCAGTAAAGTTCCTTGTCGAAATCCGGTTCTTCCCATAAGCCCAAAAGTGTGGAAGAATCATGGCAACTGGTGGTACTCACCGAAAGCCGTGGATAATCCGCCGCTTCATAATAGGGAGAATAAGGGGAATCCCAATTACGCGCCCAACGTTCTACACGAAGCGATAAAATGTTGAGTTTGAAAAGCACATCCGGGACGCAACGAGGCACAGAGCCTAAATCTTCAGCACAAACTAACATGTCCGTTTCGTTCACTAATTTGCTTAGAAGATTAGTCCCATTGTCGCGCCACAAATCTTCTTGAGCGTCCGCATTTTTGCCGATAATTTCTCGCAATTTATCCTGCTCATTTTGAGGCAGCGTAAACAAAACGGGCTGGTCATACCAATACCAATAAGGATGCAAATTATCACCGACTGAATGTGGCACAAAAATGCGATTCCAATAAATTTTGAGCAACGCATCTTTCACAGACGAACTTTCAGGCAGAGCGATAATGGCTTTTTCTGAAGCATTTTTTTCTTTCAGGACATAACGATCCCTGGAATAGCCGAACAGTTCAAAATATTTACCGATGGCATCACCCACTGCATCTCCCAAAAACGTGGCGAGTTGTTCCTTGGAATAGTTGGGACGTTGTAAATAATCAATGGTTTCGCTTTTAAATCCCGCCGCTTCTAAAGAAGCCCGCGTAATCGAAATTGAAGGCTCAAAATGCCCGAGAATACCCGTGGTTTCACTTTCTGGAACCGCCCAAATGCGGAAAAAGCCCAACACGTGGTCAATGCGATAGGCATGATAAAATTTGCTCGCCTGATTTAAACGCGCACGCCACCAACTAAAATTATCCTTGATGATTTCATCCCAGCAATAGGTCGGAAAGCCCCAATTTTGACCGCTGTGGCTAAACATATCAGGAGGAGCCCCCGCGCGATCATTCAGAGAAAAATAGTGGCGGCTAAACCAAACGTCAGCGCTGTCTTCATTAATGAGAATAGGGATATCGCCCTTGATGCGAATGTCAATCTTCGAAAGTTCGCTCACGGCCACCTTAAACTGAGCTTCGGCTTCAAATTGCATCCAGGCTTGAAACAAAGCATCCTTGTGATGTTTGCGCCACAAGGCCTCCACATGAGCCTCCGTTGGATTTTGATTGGCTTTCCAATCTTTCCAACTCGCTTCATTATTTTGAGATTTCAATAAACAATAAACGGCATAAGGCTTCACCCAAGCATTAGCATCAATCCATTTTTGGAATGCGGGATTTTTTTCGAGTTTTTCAAAACGATTATCGAAAATATTGCGAAGCATCGACCGCTTCCAACGCGTCACCTCTCCAAATGGTACCCGGGGTTCTTTGCCAAACTTAGCTTGGGCGGCAATAATTTCGTCTTTGAAATCATCCGAACCGCGCACCACCTGCATATTGATGTATACAGGATTCAACGCAAACGCACTTCGCGCACTATAGGGGCTCGATTCCCATCCAGTATCATTGACTGGCAGGATCTGGATTAGATTCAAACCGCACCGTTTGGTCCACTGTCCAAAGGCAATGAGGTCTAAAAATTCACCTATTCCAACACTATTCTGAGTACGAAGACTAAAGACAGGAACAGCAATGCCTGTCTGGAAAAAAGAATGATCACCATATCGCATACCCCCAAAGATATATTCTATTTTTGCTCAAATTATCGAAAAAAAAGCATTTTTAAACTGCACAATAAAGGCCCCAAAGACACCAAAGGAGCGGGTTTTATGAGCTGGGAATGTCAATATTTGATGGAAAATCGTTGTACGAAACGCAACATGACCTGCGACCCAGGGGCTCCGGGTTGTGTTCTCCAAGGGAAATTCAGTTTTCCCCTCAAAGAGAAAACAAAAACATCTACCTCTTCAGCGTGTCCAAAGCCTCATACCGTTCGTAAGCAGCCATAAGAGCGGCATCTGCTTGGGCAAGGTCTTTTTGGGCAGGCACCAGTTTGGTGGGGTTTAAATAGACCTCGTCAGTCGCAAGAAGAGCCTGAATCGCCACAATTTTTGCTTCTAGCGATTCAATGAGCTTGGGGAGCGCTTCGTATTCACGTTGTTCTTTGTAACCCAGCTTTTTTTTAACGGGTGGCAAAGCGTCTTCGTTTTTTTTGTCGTCTTTGGTGGTGGACTGTTTTTGTGTGGCCCGTTTTTCTCGTTCGCGGCGAGAGATTTCATAATCCGAATACCCACCAATGCTTTCGTAGACTTCTCCTGGGCCTTCCACAGCGAGTACGTAAGAAGCAATGGTATCTAAAAAGGCCCGGTCATGACTCACCACCAACACGGTTCCCTTATATTCGGCAATTAAATCTGCGAGGAGATCGAGAGTCTCCATATCAAGATCATTGGTCGGCTCATCCAAAACCAGCACGTTAGACGGATGCGAAAAAAGACACGCCAACAAAAGGCGATTGCGTTCCCCGCCCGATAAAGCACTGATGGGCCCACGAGCGCGATCCGGGGAGAATAAAAAGTCTTGTAAGTAACTCAATATATGACGCTTTTCGCCATTGATTTCGACCCACGCTTGCCCATCGCCAATATTTTCTAAAAGCGTTTTATCTTCTTTGAGACTGGTGCGCATTTGATCAAAGTAGGCGATTTGCAAATTGGTTCCTAGACTGACGTCTCCCGTATCAGGGGTGAGTTGGCCTAAAATCAGGCGAAGCAAGGTGGTTTTGCCACACCCATTCACGCCCACAATGCCCACTCGATCCCCGCGAGAAATTTCAACCGAGAAATTTGAAACCAGTTGTTTGTCATCATAGGCAAAAGAAATATCGGTAGCACGCGCGACCATGCGGCCCGAGCGATCCGCTTCGGTGATTTGCATGTTCACATTCCCTGTGCGGACGCGCCGATTTGCACGTTCTTCACGCATACTCTTGAGGGCTCGGACGCGGCCTTCGTTACGAGTGCGCCTGGCCTTGATTCCTTGGCGAATCCACGTTTCTTCAATCGCTAATTTTTTATCAAAAAGCTTACTTAACGTCGCTTCATTTTCTAATTCAGCATCTCGAAAAGCCACAAATTTATCGTAAGAAAAATTCCAGGAACGGACACGACCGCGGTCTATTTCCAAAATACGTCCCGCTAACTTGCGTACAAATGCTCTATCATGACTGATAAAAAGAATTGCCGAAGAGAGGCGCGAGAGAATTCCTTCTAACCATTGAATAGAGGGGATGTCCAAGTGATTTGTCGGTTCATCCAAGAGCAATAAATCGGGTTCGGTGGCAAGAACTTTCGCAATAAGCACACGGCGTTTTTGCCCGCCGCTTAATTTGTCATAAATGGCATCGCCATCTAAACCGGTTTTGCCCAAAATGGATTCACCCGCGCTCTGCCGTTCGTGCGAATCATTTCCAATAACGATATCCCGAACCGTGCCCTCTAGATGATCGGGGATTTCTTGAATAAGTCGCGCGATCCGAATTCCATTTTTGCGAATCACTTCACCGGATTGAACTCCCATCTCACCCGCAAGAATTTTGAGGAGCGTACTTTTACCTTCGCCATTGCGCCCAACCAGGCACACTCGTTCCCCAAATTCAATATCAAATGAAACATCATCTAACAGCGGCGGACCGCCGAACCTAAGCACCAGGTTGTGCACAGAAAGAAGAGCCATACTGTAAGGAGCCTTTAGACCAAAGGATTTTTGCGAGGACGACCGCGACCGCGTTTCACAGGAACTTCTGTTTCTGTGCCGTCTTCATTCAGGACCTTCACTACCGGAAGAGGTGCTGAGGCATGAGTGACTGCGGCGACCTTCTTGAGTTTTTGAGCCCGTTCTGTAGCAAGCGTTTTTGCGCGTTCTTCGGCGCTGACCACCGTCGCCTTAGGCGCTGTAGACCGATTGAAGCCAAAGCTTCCACTGAGAACCCGACCAGAAGTCGGTCTAGGGGGCGTAGTCAAAGCGGGTTTAATCATCGAGACGGCAGGCTTAGGTGCTACCAAAGTACGATCTTCGAAAATATCATTTTTCTTCGGCGCACTAGGTTTAAGAGCCGGTGCGTCCGCGTTGGCGCCTTCGAAATCGCTCAATTTAGGCATTGGTTTAGTGCTCGCTACCGAGTTCCAATGCACCGGACGTTCATGGCGATGTTCGTATTCCGCAGCAATTTTGCGAATTTTTTCTTGCTCTTTCGCATTTTTCTGAGTTTCACGATCTTTTTTTGAAGGACGTTCGCGAAAACGCTTCGCATTTCCTTCCATTGGATTCAAAGCCAATATATCTTCATCGGACAAACCTCTTAATTCTAGAGGTACATCCACGGTATTTTTCTCATTTTCGGGAGAATCGTTCATTTCAAACCTTAGCTGCACAGCGCAAACACTAAAAAAAGCCAATATTAACGGTACAAAATTAAAAAAAATTAATATTTCTGTTTGTCAAGGCCTAGAAATTTAGGGGGGTGGGTTTTATTTTTGGTGAACATGCTTCGGTTTACTCAAGACATCCTTTTATCCCTCCGCGCCATCTCTAATGAAGACGAAGCCAAGATTATGTCTAAAGGCGTTCGGGAACAATTTGACTTCTTAGGTGTGAAGGTCATCGCAAGGCGCGAAATCACTTACCCCATTTTTGAAAAGAATCAACCCTCTGATGGGGATGAGCTTGTACAGAGAGTCTCAGACATGTGGGGGCAACCCTACCGCGAGATCCAGTACGCGGCCTGTGATTACTTATTTAAGCACAAGACTTTACTGGGGGGTCAACATCTTAATTTCTTGAAGGGCCTTATAAAGACTCGCTCTTGGAGAGATACCGTTGATACTTTGGCTACCAGTGTTCTGGGAGACCTCGCTTGGCGGTTCCCCACCCTGCGTGGTAAAATTGCCTCATGGATTCGGGACCCGAATATTTGGATTCGCCGGAGTGCCCTTATTTTTCAAATGCAGTACCGCGATCATACCGATTGGCCTTTGTTGCAAGATTTCTGCACTTACTGCGCTCAGGACGATGAGTTCTACATTCGGAACGGCATTGGACGCGCTCTTAGTGAGTACGCCCGCGTCAACCCGATGGAAGTGCGTCGTTTCGTTTTGAACACGCAGTTCTCTCCGCTGACCGCACAAGAAGTGCTCAAACATATTTGATTGATTAATTCTAGAACAAGTCGTAAATAAGATATGCGGCCATGGCAATACTCGTCACGCTAATAAAACGCGTGATGAACACGTTGCCTTTTTTCTGTTGAAGTTTACTTCCAATGTAGCCCCCTACCCAGGCACCCAAGGCCATCGAGAGTCCCAACAGCCAGTTTACTTTTCCTGTAAACGCAAGACCCAACGTGCTTACCAAAAGGAAAGTGGTAGTCAAGGCATTTTTGAGCGCATTCACGTGAATCAAATCCAAACCGGTGTAACGAGACAAAGCAAAGATCTGCACAAAGCCTACGCCCACTTGCATTACACAGCCATAAACAGATACCGCTAAAAAGCCAAGAAAGCCTCCCCACGTTGCGTGTTCTGGAGGATGCTCTGGTGGTTTCCCTAAAATATTCTTCTTGAGATTACTCATCACCACCACGAGGCAAATCGCCACGGAAAGAATTCCCTGAAACAACCGATCATCCAACTTCATTAAAAAGAACAATCCAAAAAGAGCGCCGATCATTGTGGGCGGAAAAAGTTGCCAATAGAGTCTGGTGTTCAAATAACCGTGTTTACGCAAATTTGCCACAGAACTGATATTACCGATGAGAATGCCAATGCGATTGGTGCCATTCGCCACTGTGGGTGGGAGTCCCAAAAAAATCATCATCGGAAGACTGAGCGTACTCCCTCCACCCGCGATGCTATTGATACAACTCACTAAAGTGCCTAAGCCAAAAAAGATAGCAAGCATGGCGATAGAGTTAGTTTCCATTATTGATCCAATTCTTTTTGAAGGAATGCCTTATTTTCTAAAACTTTTTCACGCTGTTTGTTATCGGGAAATTCTGTGAGGCAACGGTCTAGAGCGGCGATCGCTTGAGTCAAATTTTCTTTTGCTTTTTCAGGGTGCTGCCTTGATTTCGAAAAAAGATTCGAAGCACTGGTACGTTCTTGTGTGCAGTAGGTTTCCCCTAACGAGTCGAGAGCCACCATAGATTTTTTTCGAAGCGAACTTGCCTTGAGTTTTGTCCATTTTGTTTTTGCTTCGAGATATTTTCCTTTGCTTTCTAATTCTTGAGCCTCCGCAAAAGCCTTTTGTGGATCGTGCGTTTTCCAATAAGCTTTGTCATTTTCCGATTCTTCCATGCGCATGTTTGAAATGGTCATGAGTGAAAGTTTCAATTGTAAGGTATCTACAAAACTCGGAAATCTCATGATGGTTCCCATGATTGCTTGCTCCGCGTCATCGAAAAGCGCTTTGTCGCGAGCTAGGTTGAGTGCATTTTGTTTTTCTGTTTGTACCTTCATATAAGTTTTATGGTAAGCGAGCAACGCCTGGTTTTTAGCCCAAGCCACCAGAGAATCGGGTGGGTTCATAGCGATGAGGCTATCTGTATATTGCACAACTGTTTCATAAGAGGAACTGACGGCATTCAGATTTATAATCTGCAACGTGAGCGGTTTCAATTGTTCACTTTTGGAAATCTGCTGGGTTCGAATTTTTGCTTCCATGCGAGAAACGCGCGCTGTCCATTCCTCCCAAAGTGGCTTGAGAACTGAGAATTGTTCCACAATTTCTGCAGCGGCGTCGGTGTTACCCACGGCTAATAAAGAATCGGCACGAAACAAGGCGCGTTCTACCAGATGAGGAATTTCTTGATAAATGTCAGGTTCAGTAATAGTGGGAGGCACGAGCGAATCTCTTTTAAGGCTATCTGGAAGGGCTTTGTCTGGTTTCGCTGTATCTGATAGGGCGAGGCCGTTATCTGATTTTGCCTTACCTGTGCTAGTATCTGGACTTTCTGTAGCAAAAATTTGAGAATTTTCAGAGTCCACTTTTTGTTTTGCGGTGCCAGAACAAGCAACGAGGAAAATTGCAGAGAGAAGCAAAAAAGGAAGCTGTTTTTTTGCAATGGGGACGTATAATTTCTTTTGCATTTTCTGCATGAGGTTTCCTATTTCCATTTTTAAAAATCAGGCCCGATAGGCACAAAAGCATTTTTACCGCTAAAGTCTGGAGGAAGTTCCCATTCATTCGTAGCGGGCTTTACCGTTGCTCCTGATGAAGTTGTAGATTCCCCAGTCGTAGCTATTGCCTCCCCAGCCACAGGAGCAGGGAGAGAGAGTGAAGTCACAAAGCCCGAGCTTGCCGCGGTGGCCGCAGCGGTCGCAGTAACTACTGGAGGGATGTACCCAGGAACATCCAGCCAAGGAACCTGAAGTCCACCTTCCGTTTCACCCGCCAGAGGAATTCCCGTTAATGGATCCACGCCCATCATCCCGCGTTCACACTCCACTCGAAACGGCGCCTCTCCCGTTGCCAAAAGCGAAATATCTAAGAAATCCACTTGCTTATTTTCTTTGCGCGCTTCAATAACCCCTTCGGCAAAACTCGCCCACTGCGGGAGTCCACCCGAAGCTCCCGCAATTCGCGTACGCCCCGATTTCAAGGGACGGTTATCATCAAAGCCCACATAACTACCAATCGCAATTACAGAATCCAAAGCAAAACCATTTTTGGATGGCACATAGGTGGGGATTGCTCCCATAAACGCCACGTTGCGATAATCGTTGGTTGTGCCCGTTTTTCCAAGGGCTGGATATTTGAGCTTTGTTTTTCCGTCTGGAGAATTCAACGTGATATTGTCCAGTTGGCTCCGCGCGGTTCCATGAACAAAAACAGAGCGCAACATGACACCGATTTGTGCCGTGACCGTATCACTCAATACTTGTTTCGATTCTGTCGAGTTTACAAAAAGCGTACGGCCATCGCGATCTTTAATTTCTTGAATCATGCAAGGTTCATTCCAATCGCCATCGGCGCACTTGTAAATTTTACCCGTCAATAAAGTCTGGTAAGCGGTGGTCATGTCCGCGAGTGGAATTTCGTTCACCCCCAATGGCATACTAAACACTTTTTGCAATTCTCCATGGACTCCAATTTCGTTCGCAAACGTTGCAAAAGCAGCCATGGCGAGCGAGCGCCGGAAATCGGGCCAATCCCTGAGGTATTGCATGTCCAAGTAATTGGCCTCATTATCTACCGGCTCCACCATACTTACCAGTCGTTTAAAATCGGCGAGAGTGAAACTGGGAGCAATCATCACTTGCTCTGCTGAATTTAAAAAGGCGGCAGAATCTAAATTCGATTCCTTCGCGAGACGCGCGCGCAAAATTTCTAAGTAATGCAAATAATTATGCTGCAGTAAAGGAAGATTTTCGGGCGTTTTCTTTTGCGATTTTATCCCTACTTCTACGAATCGACCATAAAACATATTCTGCAAGGTGCGTGCTTTTTGAGGCAAACCTTCATAATTCAATCTTTTAACTAAAGCATCCCGAGCGCGAGTGAACTGAATTTCTTGTTTGGTCTGGTCGCGAAGAGTGAGCCCATACTTATCGCGAAGCCTTTCAAAATAAGCTTTGTCATCTTCGCCAGTCACCCGAGCATATCCATTCAACGTGGCCACTTGTTCAAATTCTTCCAAGCTCAACTTATCGAGCAAGTGTTCCAACAGCCAAATACTCGCCACATTTTCAGAGCGAGTCGCGGCCCATAACATGCTAACCGTTTCTCCCTTGTTCTTGTGATCGGGTCTCGGAAAATAAAACACATCGTTATATTGGAAAAGGTTAAAATCGTTTTCTAAAACATCAAGATAATGCCAGTTGTACTTGAGCGCTAAGCCATAAAGTAACGGTTTCCAACTAGAACCCAATTGACGAAGTGCCTTGAAAGAACGGTCAAAACCAGTATCATGAAAGCCCCCTTGCGTGGCTACCACACGGCCTTCTTGAAGAGCCACCAATGCCCCTTGCAGTACTGGTTCCGTTTCAATTTGACAGGGAACGCGTTCGTTGACTGTCACCGAGTCCAAAACACTGACCAACAAAACGGAGCCTTTCCCTAACCTTGGCGCAAGCACCGTGGCGGGGTTCGCTCCTACACGGGTTCCAAAATCTTTGATCCTTTTCGCATCTACAAAACCCTGCAATTGCCCAAAGGAGAGGTAAATTCCTTGCAATTCACCATTCGCCGCATGCGTCACGGAATCCACAGCCCCATACAAATAATCGCCCTTCCGCGCATAGAGAGCGCGATTCGGCAAATCCGATTTCGGGAGCACAAAGCCTCCCAATCGCACCTGCAAATCAGAGATGTTCTCCTGCACCGCATGCCTTGCCGCGTTTTGATATTCTGCGTCCAATGTGGTTACAATTTGCAACTGCGCCTTGCGCCAATCATCCACATCTTTATCTTTAAAAAGGTCCGTATAGAAATCACCGTCCAACTTTTCTTCTAAACGAGAAAGGGTTGTCGAAAGGGTAAAGCGGAAATTTCCGCGATTGAAAACCAATGGTTTCGCGAGCGCAGAATCAGCCGCTTCTTTTGTGATGTAATGTTCTTCTACCATGCGCCCTAACACATATTGCAAACGCACACGGCCATTTTCCAAAGCCTTTTTACGATGTTCTTCATTACGCTGAATAAAGGGGTCGTAATTGTAAGGACCCTTCACAGACCCCGCAATAAAGGCACATTCAGCAAGAGTCAAATCTTTAAGTTCTTTATTAAAGAAGTACTGCGCCGCAATGGCTACACCCTTTCCTGTGCCAGAAACATGGAACTGATTCAAATAAAATTCGAGAATTTCTTCTTTGGAAAAATTCTTTTCCATGCGGAGCGCATTGATGAGCTCACGCCATTTTTCCTTGATAGAGTTTTCTTCACGTCCAAAAATATTTTTGACTGCCTGCTGCGTTAAGGATGACCCCCCCTGACGCAAATGTCCCATGCGAATATTATTGAGCATCGCGCGGGAAAATCCGCGAAGATCAAAACCGTGATGTTCCCAATAACGGGAATCTTCCGCTGCCACCAGTGCGTTCACCACATTTTCTGGAATCTCTCCAAAAGGAACATAAATTCTGTGGTTCACATCAAAAAAAGCACCTAACAAGGAATTTCCATCTCGGTAAAAAACACGCGTTTCGCCCGAAAGTACCTTTAGAATGGACTCGCGGTTAAAAATGCCATCAGGATCCTTGTTCGGAAGCACCTTAAAGACGACGACGTATAGAGGAATAGAACAAATAAGTCCCACAAGGAGGATCGCCAAGGCAATTTTCAAAAGTTTTTTCACGATTCGCATGCAAGACCTGTGTGAAGAGATAAATGCATCGCTAAAAATAATTTTTTAGTGCTCATTTTATGCTATCACAACGAGAAGACACCCGAAAAAGAGTGCATTCACATGTTTTTTACCCGAGTGCGCTTGAAATTGTCTTCATATTTATTTACAATTAGGGCCCCGAATGGGAAGGTGGCCGAGCTGGCCTAAGGCGCGTCCCTGCTAAGGACGTATAGGACTTAATCCTATCGCGAGTTCGAATCTCGCCCTTCCCGCTCAAAAGACCCCTGTACGCAAGTGCAGGGGTTCTTTTGTTTTAAAGCTGTTTTTTGTTTTTTTCTTGTTTCCTCTTATTTCTTAAGGGAACCCGGCGAAAAAAAAGCGAGAAAATTTGCGATGCGTAACAGCCCAATGTACCGAAAATGGATTTGTTTTGATCCTTTTAATATTCTACCTTTGGCGCTAATATGAAATTTGAAGAACTCCCCCTTGAAACTTCCCTGCAACGCGCCATCAAAGCCGTGGGATATGAGACGCCCACTCCAATCCAGGAGAAAGCGATCCCGCCTCTCTTGGAGGGCCATGATCTTTTGGGAATCGCCCAAACGGGTACGGGAAAAACTGCCGCATTCGCTTTACCCATTTTGCAACAATTATTGGTGTCTGGAAAAGTCCGAGAACCCAAATGTGTACGCGCCCTCGTTTTGCTACCCACGCGAGAACTCGCCATTCAAGTGGAAGACTGTTTTCAAAAATATGGACAGTATACGTCTATTTCTACGGCTTGCGTTTTTGGTGGCGTGAGCGATGTTCCTCAGAAAAAAGCGCTCCTCCGAGGCGTCGATGTTTTGGTGGCGACCCCAGGCCGATTGCTGGATTTGATCAACCAGAAAGTGGTTTCGCTCCGCAAACTCGAATTTTTCGTCTTGGATGAAGCGGATCGCATGCTCGATATGGGATTCATTCACGATATTCGCAAAGTAGTGGCGATGCTTCCGCCCGTGCGTCAGAATCTTTTCTTTTCTGCCACCATGCCCGCAGATATTACCAAGCTTGCCTCTCAGATTTTACGTCCGCACCCCATTCGCATCGAAGTGACGCCCGCGAGTACACCTATTGAACGCATCACGCAAACGCTTTACCGTATAGAAAAGAAGCGCAAAGGGGCCCTGCTTCGCGCCCTTCTGATGCAGAACCCAAACATGACCAAGGTTTTAGTCTTTAGCCGCACCAAACATGGAGCAAACCACATTGTGGAAGCTCTTGAAAAAGCAGGGATCACCTGTGCCGCGATTCATGGCAACAAAAGCCAGACCCGCCGCCAAGAGGCTCTCGGCAATTTCAAATGCGAAATTATTCGTGTCCTCGTAGCGACGGATATCGCCGCCCGCGGTATTGACGTGGATGATGTTTCTCACGTTTTTAACTTCGACTTACCTGAAGTCCCCGAAACTTACGTGCACCGTATCGGACGCACGGCCCGCGCAGGCAAAGGCGGCTCCGCGGTCGCTTTCTGCTGTGACGAAGAACTCGATGAACTCAAGGCCATTGAACGCTTGATTCGCACGCGCATCCCGGAAGGGGACCCTGCCATTCTCGCAAATCTCCCCGCAGATGCTCCTCGCAGCACTCAAGGAAGACCCCAGGCGGGTCGTCCCCAAAATCGTCCTCAGGGTCGTTCACAAGGCTATTCGCAAGGTAGATCTCAAGGAAGTTCGCAGGGAAGAGTACAAGGTCGCACTGGGGCCCCAGAACGCAGGGAACGG
>DBTP01000176.1 GCA_002307115.1 Fibrobacter sp. UBA1313
GTTTTTTGAGACAAAAAATTCCATGAGACATCTATGGGTTCAACGCAGATCCGAATTTTTAATTTAAGGAACCTTCAAAAATTGGGATTTTATATACTATAACTCCATAGACGAAGCACTATAGGCCTCTGGACCTTTCGTCAGGCTTCGCTCGGCTGGTCCTGTAGATCAGGCCCCGGAGAAGATGAAAATGGTGGCCTAGTAGAGACCGATAATAAAGAGTACGCTCAATACCATAAACAGAATTTCCATTACGATACCGAATCCTACAGCTCTTGTGGAACCTTTTTGATTCAATTGGAGCAGACCATAATTGAAAAGAATGCAGAAAGGGATGAGAATTGGCAATATGTATCTGAAATCAATATTAACGGGGAAAGTATAGCGCATATAGGTCACGCTCGCCGCTAAAAAGAACGCTGAAAGTAGCAAGGGTAACAACTGTAGAAAATCATTTTTTTTCAGTCGCCACAAAGAGAGCAAAACAACACCAACCATATACAGGGCGATCGCACTGATCGCGATGGCCGTGTTATAACAAAGGGGTGATGCATATCGCCATTCCCCGAATAGGCCCGTCTTGCCTTGATAATTCAAAAAGTATTGTCTCCCAAATTCATCTTCCCATGGGGAGGTGAATGGTTTTGTCACAAACGTTTTGATATCGAGCCAGATGAAATTTTCAAGATTATCGCCAACGCGCAAACCTTTGGACACATGGTCAATATTATCCACGTATAAATGATCCCGTTCGCCAGAAAGACTAAGCTTGACGCTTGGATAAATGGCAAAACCGAGAGCGCCGAATACAAGTAAAAGGGCAAGAACCCCTTCTTTTATTTTTTTCTTGGATAAAATAGAGTGGTAGAAAATAATTCTCATCAGCAAAATCACACAGGCAACGCCGAGAAGGACTGCTCCATTCATCTTGGTGATGATGGCGAGGGCCATGAAAATGGCTGCCCACCAGAAATTTCCTCGTCCACCTTTGAGATACCAAGCGTACAGGTAATAAAGGGCTCCGGCAAAGAAAAAGTAGAGAAAATCATCATTGCCGATACGAACCGAATGAATAATTCCCGAAGGCCAGAATGCGATTAATCCTGCGGCAAGAAAAGGTATTATTTTCTGTATCAATTGCGTTCCTGGAATTTTGAACTTCTCGAATGCCAGATGAACCGTTTTGAGTCCAAAGAAAACAAAACCTACGGAAGCTAAAAGAGAAAGAATCTGCAACGCAAAATAGATTGTGGGCAAATGATGATCCGAGCACCAGGAAACGATTGTGTAAACTATAGCTCCTGTAAAATAATAGAGTGGGGGGTGAAAAAATGCTCCCCCTTCTGCTTGGCCGACATCCGGGAGCGACCAATTATTTACGAAATATTCAATATATTGCAGGTGTTCGTAAGTATCGTGGGCGCGCGTGTCATAGTCGGTGACGGCGAGATAAGCAAATCGAATCAAAATGGCTAGCGCTAGAAATAATAGGTATGTTTTCGGTAGTTTTAAGTAGCTCTTGAAACGGAACAAAAAGAGCGGAAGCAGAATAGCCCACAGAAAAATGAGACAAATAATTCGAATGTCTTTAGGCACTCCATACATCTGAACGCCCATGAGTCCACCGCGATCATCAATGGTAAAAGCAATATGATTGTCCCCGTTATGCAGATAATCCGAAAGATTGATGGTGAAACCGCGCTGGTAATTTGTGCGTAGCTCAATAGGAATATTATTGAGAAAAACAGTCTTTCCATTAATGACAAAATTATTTAATGCATCATCGGCGGTGATTTTATAAAGGCGTGGTGAAAAGGGAGAAAGAGAAAGAGTTCCTTCTACAAGATAAGTCCCAGAAGGCCTAGGTGATGCCATGCTTAATGGAAAATTCACCTTTTGGGTAAAGTTCATTTCATCTGTTATGGAAAAGTCTTTGAATGTGGAGGAAGCGTGAATGGATATAATGGTAAGTCCGAGAATAAATAAGACCAAAATTCCCGATTTCAATAGCTGTATTTTTGATTTTTTCATGTAGAGCACCCCGTTTCTGCGACAAAATTATTTGTCTTCGTTTTTCCCTGGCTGAATTTTTTCTTTGAGTAAAGCAACTTCCTGTATCAGATTTTTATTCTGCTCCGAAAGTTTTGAAATAATGATAGAATAATGGATCAAAATAATTAGAATTCCCAAAATAAGGAATAACAAAAGTGCTGCGGGGGCATAATAAATTCCCGCTAATTTGGCGAGAACATCCAAAAGCGGTCTGAATACAGAAATGATAATAAAGAATGCAAATACGGTAAGCCACAGGATGGAATGTTCTTCCTTGAGCTTTCGGCGCTGAATGAGGTGAACGATAAAAAGAAATAAACCTACGCTGCCGAGAATGGAAAAAATCTGGACTCGGTTATCCTGAATTATTTGCAAAAACTCTGACATCAAAACGCCTTTGGGGGAAGTGGTGGTCTGAGAGAGCCGATGAACATGGCAACAATCACTTTAATCATGTAATGGCAAGACTTAAAGCCGGAAATGCTGGAATGCCCACCTTGCCGTTCTTGCATTACTACCGGTATCTCTACCATACGAAATCCATTTTTGCCTAAAAGAATAATGGCTTCTGGCTCGGGATAATCAACGGGGTAGATTTGTGATAAAAGAGCAATAGCCCGGCGGTTATAGGCCCTGAAACCGGAGGTGCTGTCTGTGATTCGCTGATGTACCAAACAGTGACTGATTGCTCCTAACAGATGAATGCCGAAGCGTCTTGCGAGAGAAGACTGGAAACCTTCTTTGGATTTCGAAAGAAAGCGGGATCCGATGACAACATCGGCGGTTCCTTCAAGGATAGGGGCAATTAATTTCGGAATTTCCGAGGCGATATGCTGCCCATCACCATCAAACTGAATTGCGATGTCGAAATCATTTCGGTTAGCATATTTGAAACCGGTTTGTACCCCTCCGCCAATCCCTAAATTACAGGGAAGCGACAAAACCACGGCATGACCTGTGGTTGCTGCAACTTCAGCTGTTTTGTCAGAAGAACCATCATTGACCACCACCACCTTCCAAGCGGGATTAACCTGTTTTAAAGAGGTAATGACGCCTTCAATGTTTGCTTCTTCGTTGTAAGCGGGGACGATAACACACAAACGCTGCATATTCACCGATAAGAAAGAACGACAAAGCCAATAAGAACGATACCCATGCCGATCCAGCCAGTCAGGGAGATCGTTTCTCCGAAAAGAACGACTCCCATGATGGATGTGAGTATATAACCGATGGAAACCATTGGGTACACATAGCTGAGATTATTGCGAGAAAGAATGGTAAACCAGTAGAGAGTCCCCACGATGTAGAAAAAAGCCCCGATCCACATAAAGGAACACGTTGCTAGATCCCATAAACTTTTTGCCCACATTTTACCATTTGTCATAAATCCATTAATTTGGATCAAACCATATTTCCAGAGAACGTTGCCTGCTGTAAGCAGACAGACAAACAACAGTATCTGGACCATTATCTTTACATTCGGCATAGGAAAAATATACATCTTTTTGATTTTGTTTCTCTGTGAGTGATGAATAAAGTATTCTTTTTCTATCTTACTTTTTTTAAACATGATTGCATAGTGAGCAATGAATATGAAATTCTGGGAAAACATAGGCACTCATTTGCCTCGTATAAATCGGGAGCTTTTGTTACTTTTTTTGATTCTTCTGTGTGGTATCGGGGCCCGATTTTTTTTGCTAGGTTCTGTTCCGGCGGGGCTTAATCAAGATGAAGCATCCATGGGCTATGATGCTTATTCGCTTTTGGAATATGGCATAGATAGAAACGCGATGCATAATCCTGTGCACATGATTGCATGGGGGAGCGGGCAAAATGCGCTTCAGGCTTATGTGACTATTCCTTTTATAAAAGTTTTTGGATTGAGTATTTTCTCCATTAGACTGGTTCCTGCTTTGTTCGGGTTACTTTGTCTTTTGTTGCTTTATTTTGCGTCGCGTCGCATTGCGGGGCCTGTTTTTGCGCTGCTTTCCGTTTTTATTCTGGCGATATGTCCGTGGCATATCACATTGAGCCGATGGGCTCTGGAATCTAATATGTTGCCGGGCATGATTCTTCTCGGTTTTTTGTTACTGTTGTGGGCGCAGCAGGCACAAAAGATTCCTGTAGCCGCATTCTCTGTTTTTGCTTTAGCATTTTATGCCTATTCCACAGCCTATGCTTTTGTGCCTATTTTTCTTTTTTTGTATGGATTGTATGCGTGGCGTCACCGAATTTTTTCCATTCGGCAGTGGCTGATTTCTCTCGCTGTCTTTGGTATAGTGGCGTTCCCGATCGGATTGTTCCTGCTGGTCAACTTTTGTGATCTTCCCAACCTGAATCTTTATTTCATTACCATTCCCCACCTTCCGGGAGCCCCGCGTTATTCTCAGATGTCCTCTTTTTTTAGTGCCGATTTCTGGAACATGACTTTGAATAATTTCAAGCGCGTTGTTGAAATATTATTTGAAAAAGGAACGGATGATGAGCTCCAGAATAGCGTACGGGGTGTAGGATCTCTTTATATGCTCAGTATTCCGTTTTTTTTCTGGGGACTTGTAAAATGTATTTATGACTTTTTTGGGGAAAAAGGGCCTTCACTCCGGTTTCCTTTACTTCTCTGGTTTTTTGTTGCTTTTGCCATTGCCGGGCTTTCCACGCCTGCTGTGCATCGGATGAATCTTGTGTTTTTCCCGATGATTTTACTTACGGCCTACGGTCTGTGGACTTTATGGAATATTCGGAAAGAAGCTGTCTGGGTAACCATTTTTCTTTATATGTTTTTCTTTGTGAGGTTTCTTACTCTTTATTTTAATGAATATGCGCGCGATGTGGGCGAATTTTTCTTTGAATCTTACGTTGATGCTGTGGATTATGCGTATGACAACGCGGCCCCTTCGGATACCTTATATTTGAGCGATTACCTGAATCAGCCCTATATTCATGTTTTGTTTATTACGCAATATGATGTGAGAGAATACATTCGAACTGCGGTTATCCCTGATAAATCTTCTTCATTCCAAATAGTACGCTCTTTTGGAAGATTTGTTTTTGGGCTCGACAATCCGGCAAGTAAAAAGGCAAATGTCGTAGTGGCAAAGAATGAGGAAGTGAGGAGTTTTCAAACCGAAAAATATTATGTGAAACCATTTAAATATTTCACGGTTTTACTCCGCAAGGATCATTATTACTTGGATGACCGGGGAAACCCAGTATTGGGAGAGGCTCCGGTTGGCTATTGAAGAGACGTTTCGACCCAGAGTAATTCGGCATCGGTGAAAAATTCGGAGTTGGACCACGTTCCTTGCGATGCCGTATGAAGTGCTACGAGAAATGCATCAAATTTCGCTTGATTGGTGGTGGGGATGACCGTTTCCGTTCTCATTTTCCAGAGGGCCTTATGGAAAGCTTCCCAGCCGATACGGGAATCAAGAACCATCAGCATAAATTTGTATTGAATGGCATCCCAGTTCAAAGATCCGCCATTGATGTATTGATCGTGTGATGCTTTGAATAAATGGATAAGAGCCACGGGTGGATTAAGATTCATATCATCACCGGTTCCTGTTAATAACGCAGGTGCTGCGGTATCTAATGGTTCTGGTGGATAATCTTCATTACCCCAGCCGACATAATATTGCCCACCCCAGCTTTCTTGGGATACTACTGTGTGGGGAAGGCTGTCCATTACCAAGGCTCCCAATAAATTAGCTTGCATCTCTCCGGCAAAGCCCCAATAGGAAATCCCAAAATTATGACCCATTTCGTGGAGTGACCCGAATGTTAGATCATTAAAAGGTTTTATATGGTTGATGAGAACATCTTCATAGGAAAGGTAACCAAAAAGAAAGGGATTCCCTGAGACGAGCCCAGTAGAAAATTCATGGCTAGGGGCAAGGGACGGTGTTTCTCCAACAACTATGTTGCTTGCGGGTCCGGCCAGATTTACATATCTCGCTACCATTTCGCCCATGGTTTTGGCCCACAAATAAAGTGTGGCGCTATCGATCAGTTCTTTTTGTTTTTCTTCGACATGGACAATAAAGCCGGGGGCCGCCACCGCATAAAGGGGACCATCCAGTTGTAAATCATCGAACCAGGCTTCTCCTGTGGAAATGTTGTAACGGTTTCCCAAAGCGAGATGGAGATCCACACAACCATCGTTCCCCGCTTCCACAATAGCGGTGTCAATGTGCCAGTCATGAGTCCCCATTGAGTTTACTTTCTGCGAGAACCGATAGTCATTGCGGTCATTCCAGGAACCTAGTGTGACTCCGAAAACTTTCTCTTCGTTATTGACGACGTTTGAGCCTTTCCATGCCCCGTGAAATAAATAGTGACGAGTGGGAAGCAGATTACATACAATGTGAGAGTAGTGAGTGTGATTGGATGTGGAATTTTTGATGTACAGTACGGAATCATTGCGATCCGCATCCCAAACGAGACCGAATGTGGCTCCGTCTCCCCAATGGTATTGAGTCCATTGTGCGGAATCAAGTTTGGCACTTAAAGAGGTTGTTCTAAATGACGTAAATATGGCTTCTTCATAGGCTTTGTTGACTATTTCTGGGTAATGCCGAAGTACTATGTTAGGCACAGAATCTACGCCTGCAACGGCAAGTGTTTCCGGGGCAAAGCCTGTAATTGAAACCGTGATGGAGGTTTGAGTATTACAGACAGATGTTGTTTTGTAGAGGGGAGCCTGCTTGTGCGAAAAATTTGTGTATGCAAACTTTTCGTTCCCTACATGACGACCAAGAAGATCAAAGTGGGAAACTATTTTTGTCGCTGAATTATCTGCATTGTCATAATTTCGGACTGCGTAGATTCCTGTTGTCCCACTAGAGTCTAAAGAGAATTCACCGGAAGAGTTAGTGGTTGTGGCTTTATTTGTTCCACACCAATTTACGCTAACTCCTTCAATGGGACGGCCCCAGAAGTCGATGATATTCCCTTCCACTGCGAAAACAGGAATGGTATTTAAAGACAATGCGAGTAAAATATATTTTGATTCCATCGGAGTTTTCCTTATTTAAGAGTCTGTGATTTGTTGAGCCAAATCTTTCGAGCTGTGGAATTTCCATTTTTCATCCGCCCTGTAGCATCCCAATTTTGTGTTGAGTACTTAAACTTGGAGGACGCGTTTTCGATACTTTTTTTATAGATACTCACGGGGTATTCTGGAACGAGAAGACCTGATTGTAAGGGATCACCGATAAGCGTTTCTGCATAGAACCAGTCATAAATACCTTCTCGTGGAGAATAGGTGTTTTTGTGGATGCGTTCATTGATCCATGATAAATAGGCGTCTCCAATGGTGTTATTTACTACAGCATAATACATGAGATCATCTAATTGATTGTCGCCACTCGTTTTTGAAGCTCCGATGGAAACGAAGCCACCACCAACGGTGCCAAAAATATGGGCTGAGCCCACGGAGACGCTCCACGGATTTCCCCAGATGTCATAATTTTCGAGGGGGCTGCAAGAGGCAAAATGGAAAATGCGGGGCCCCACACTATATCCGCGCAGGTCTTTCGCTCTGAAACCATTCCCTAAATAGAGGGGGTCACCGTGCCCTACATAGGTTGCCCAGCCGTATGCAGGATTGGCAATATTGGTAGCATATTCTGCAGAATCAGCGAGAATGACATCAAGGGAATCGCGCCCGTAAATAGCGGAGAGCCCTAAAATGAATTTTCTGTCAGACGCCGAAGTTGTATCCGCATCGGCAGTGATAAAGTATACGCTTTTGCTTTGGGTATTGGCTTTTGAAGAATACCAGACGTGCAATTTATCCAGATATTTTTGCAATAAGGCGGTCGGATTTCCTAAGAGTCCTGCTGTATTGGGATCCAGGCGTGAAATCCAGATTTCCATACTGTCTGCCACGCTGCCATCTTTAGCGTAATGGCCATCAAATACGCCATTGGAGGTATCAGATTTCCAGCCAGTGGCAGATCCTATTTTTTTGTTTTTTTCAGAAGTCTGGAGCCAGACATTTGCGAAGTAAGAAGCATTCAACCCTGCTGAATTATCGGAACTGAACCAGACAGAATTAGGGATAAGTGTCCAGGCAGTAGCACTGGGTAATTTCCAGTAAATATGGAAGTTTGCACCACCCCATTCTTCCGCATAATCAATTTGTACAGGAGTGAGTTCCCCTTTGACAAGGGTTGTGGCTCCGGAATATTTATAATCCCAGTCGCGAACCCAAGCATCAATGACCAGAGAATCTTTTAGCCAAAGACGTCTCTGGTTATCTGAAATAATGGCCAAGGAACATAATCCTGTTTCTGGTGCTTTAAGGAATCCAGTCCAACGAACCGAAAAGCTATCCGCTGGTACTTCTGATGGTGCATCTGAGTTGGACGCAAAATTGGGCGTTGCATCAATTCGATCCAAAACAAGTCCACCCGTGCTTCCAGCCCAGCCTGCGGCGGTGTCCAACCATGTGCCGTCCAAATCCATAAAGTAGAAGTCCGTAATCCAGCGCTGATAACGGATAGATGCTGTTCCGGGATTCTGAATAAATTCAAAAGTTGCCCGAGGAAGATTGCCAATCAGAATGGCTCCGTTCAATGAATCTCTAGAATTTTGTAAAAAGGAGCGTAAATCAACGGCAGTACCGCCTTCTTCGGGGCTTGGGAATGTGTGAACTTGAACGGCCATTCCAAAAGCACTATTAATATCATCCGCATAGCGATAAATGGCGGAATTGAGCGCTTCATTTTGGGCTGTTTCATTGTCTACGATGAGTAGAACTTTCTGCTTCGAATGTGCGGCGCCCTCAATGGATTTGAGCTGATACTTTTCGGCAGCTACCAAACATGAAGCCCCAATAAGTAGGAATAAAGATATCAAATGTAAACGAAAAAATAGCATCATTTCTCCCTTGTTTCTGAAGGTAAAATATAGAAAAAGGAATTTATGATTAATGATTTGTATGTCTTTCAAAATGGAAAAAATGTGGAAAAAGGTTGCTTTTTCACAGAGAATCGCATTTCCACATTTTTATATGGGGCGCGAATATTTAAATTGGCCTCCATGTTTCAACAGCAAGTTCGGACAACAGTCCTTGAAAATGGCATTACCGTTATGTCCGATAATATGCCCAGTGCGTTGTCGGCAACCGTGGGCGCCTGGATTCCGCGGGGATCCCGTCACGAAACGCTCGAAGAAAATGGGCTGAGCCATCTCTACGAACATCTGGTGTTCAAGGGGACAGAGCACCGCACGGCCAAGCAGATTGCCTGTGCCATTGAAGACCGGGGGGGTGTTTTGGAAGCTTACACCACGCGTCAGGATACGGGATTTTATGCTCAGGTGGTGCGCGAAGACGTTCCTCTCGCTTTAGAAGTGATCGCTGACTTATTGATGAATCCCCGGTTTGACCCGGAGGAGCTTGAGAAAGAGCGCAAAGTGATCATTGAGGAAGTGCGGAGCTACGACGATATTCCTGAAGAGATTGCCGGGGACACTTTTAATAAAGTTCATTTTCAGGGATGCGGGCTCGCCATGCCGATTGCGGGTTCTGTCCATTCTGTGAAATCTTTGACTTTGGCGCAACTTTGGAA
>DBTP01000191.1:0-6733 GCA_002307115.1 Fibrobacter sp. UBA1313
GAGACGGTGCGTTCGAGACGCCAGGCGAACCTAAAACGCGATGTGAGTGAGAAAGAACTATTTCCGGTAAAATTCAAGGAAGGCGACAAGGCCAAGCGAAAAATTCTTATTCCTAACCTTTCTCATGCATTTAGTATTCTCGCCTCTGAATACTTTGAATCCTTAGGCTTTATTACAGAAGCGCTCCCCCTCGCCAATAAGCGGGCGTTTGAACTCGGAAAGAAATATGTCCATAATGACATTTGTTTCCCAGCGCAAGTGAATATCGGCGAAAATCTTCTCTGGCTGGAACAACACCCAGAAGTAGATCACAGCAAAGTTTCAGTGGGTCTCGCCAAGAACTGCGAAAACTGTCGCGCCATTCAATATGCAGCCCTTGCCCGTAAAGCGTTGGATGAATCGGGGTATAATGACGTTCCCATCATCACCACGGGCTCTGACACCAAGGATATGCACCCAGGATTCAAATTGGATCTCGGATTCAAATTGCATATGCTTTGGGGCATTGCGACCATGGACTGCATTGAAACTATTTACCGAGCTTCTAGGCCGTACGAAGTGCATAAGGGCGATACTCAGAAAGTGTATGATTATTGGTTGCCCCTGCTTATGCATGAGATTGCCTATACGCCCAAAAAATTTATTGCCTATCCCCGTTCCGTGCTCCAAATGTTGGAGCGAACCATCGATGCATTCAATGAAATCGAAGTGGATCGCACCGTGCGCAAGCCGCGCGTTTCCCTCCTCGGCGAGATTCTTATGAATTATCATCCGAGTGCTAACGGCTACATTGAAAACTACCTCATGGATAATGGCATGGAAGTGGTGCTCCCGGGCATGATGGATTTTTTCCGTGTGGATGAAGTGGTGCGCATGGAAAAAATTAGACGGGGATTCATTCAGCATCCTTTTGGCAATTGGATTCTGGGGGGGATCACAGGCAAAATATATACGTTTGCTGTGGACCAAGTGAATAAAAGGGCTCAACGCTACAAATTGTATGAGCACCATGCAGATTGCTACGAATTAGTACATCTCATCGGTGACATCATTGACCCCTCCTACAATTCAGGGGAAGGCTGGCTCATTCCGGGAGAGATCCTTTATAACGCATCCAAAGGCGTGAACAGTTTTATAATCGTTCAACCATTTGCATGTCTCGCGAACCATATTTCAGGCCGCGGCCTTACCAAGGCTGTCAAAGCAAGGTTCCCCCACATCCAAGTGCTTTCTTTGGATTATGATCCGGATACGAGCTTTGCCAACATTGAAAACCGTTTGCAGATGTTGATCATTAATGCGAAAGAACTCGAAAAAGCACCTCATTAGCATTTAACTCTGAATAGGAAAGGCTCTTTGCAAAAACACGCAAAGGGCTTTTTCTTTTGTGAATCTTACTTCAGGGCACCTCTAAAAATTCTTTTTTTATGACCAGAAGCCGGTTCTCTCCCGGGAACATCAGGCTTCGCAGAGCTGGCCTACAGCCCCGTAGGGGTGAGGATGGAACAAAGTGACACCGCAACAAATCAACTGTGACACATCGCAATAGTGAACTTCGTTCTGTTGTTGAGCCTTAACAGTGGCAAAACAAGCTTTGCCGTTGTACTCGGCTTTTGCAACAGTCGTCGCTCAAAGTGGCGAATAACGCAATTATTGGCCACTTTTCGCTTCTGCTCCCACAGGGATCACTCTCACTAAGCGCTGAAGCGCAAGTGTTCGTGTTTCTTGCTCGGTCTCGCTCGATTCCATGGCCACAAACCAATTTTTAGAGGTGCCCTTCATTTTACTTTGTCGAGTTGATTTGAAATCAGGAAATTTCTACCTTTGGCGCCATGCTTAACGTTTCTCAAGTCAGTCTACAATACGGCAGTCGCGTTCTTTTTAAGGACGTTAATCTTTCTTTTCAAAAAGGCAACTGCTACGGTGTCATCGGAGCGAATGGGGCCGGAAAGTCCACGTTTTTAAATATTCTCTCTGGCGAACTGGAGCCGAATACCGGCGGCGTTTCTACCAATACAGGGGAACGCATCGCGGTGCTGAAGCAAGATCATTTTGCTTTTGAAAAAAGTACCGTTCTTGAAACGGTACTCATGGGATTTACGGAACTTTATGAATTGAGTAAAAAGCGAGAAGCTCTTTACGCACTCCCCGAAATGACCGATGCCCAGGGTATGGAAGCCATGGAAGTCGAATCTCGTTTTGGCGAAATCGGCGGCTACGAAGCGGATTCCAGTGCTGCGGTGCTGTTAAAAGGTCTGGGGATCCCCGAAGAATTACATACAAACTTTATGTCCGATCTGGACGGTAGCTTAAAAGTGCGAGTGCTTCTCGCCCAGGCTTTATTTGGAAACCCAGACGTTCTTTTGTTGGATGAACCCACGAACCACTTGGATGTGGAATCCATTAATTGGCTCGAAGATTATTTGGAACGCTTTGAAAATACGGTGATCGTCGTTTCCCATGATCGTCACTTTTTAAACCGCGTTTGTACTCATACCTGCGATATAGACTATGGTAAGATCAACATCTACGCTGGGAACTATGAATTTTGGTTTGCGGCAAGCCAACTCGCTCAAAAGCAACGCAAAGATTTAAATCGCCGTTCTGAAGATAAAATTGAGGAATTAAAATCCTTTATTCGTCGTTTTGCTTCCAATGCTTCCAAGGCCAAACAAGCGACCAGCCGTAAAAAACTTCTCGATAAAATGACTGTCGAAGAAATGCCCGCTTCCAGTCGTAAATTCCCTTGGGTCAGTTTCAAGATGGATCGCGAACCGGGTAAAATCGTTTTGGAATTACAAGATGTCACCCTGGATACGGGTGAGGGCGGAAAAATACAGAATCTGAATTTTTCACTCGGGAACAAAGACCGCGTGGCTTTAGTCGGCGAATATGATATTTTGAAAACCGCTTTTTTCAAAGCGATCGCGGGCGAGTTAGAACCCACTCAAGGGACTATTAAATGGGGCAATACCATTTCTTATACCTATTTTCCGCGTAACAATGACGCCTATTTCGATACGGATCTTTCTTTGGTTGATTGGTTGCGCCAATTCAGCAAAGAACAGGATGAGACCTTCATCCGCGGATTCCTCGGTCGCATGCTTTTCACAGGCGAAGAAGCGTTGAAATCAGCCCGAGTACTCAGCGGCGGTGAAAAGGTGCGCTGCATGCTTTCTCGCATGATGCTTTCCAATGCGAATACGCTCCTTCTCGATGAACCGACCTCTCACTTGGATCTGGAATCCATCACGGCTCTCAATAATGGATTAACCGCTTACCAGGGCCCCGTGATCTTCTGTACCCAGGACCATGAATTTGCGGAGACGGTCGCGAACCGCATATTGGAACTTACGCCTCAAGGTTATACTGATCGGTCCATTTCCTTTGATGAATGGCTCGACACCAGAAAGGGCAACCGCAAGTAAAAAGAACAAAATAGGATTGACAAAAAAGCCCCCTCTTTCGAGTGGGCTTTTTTTAGAGGAATGATATTTTCAAAGAGAGAAGCTATTGCGCGATTTGCACAGAACGGCTAAGTATTATTTTTGATCCGTTCTTAACAATCAGTAAGTAGGCCCCACGCGCTTTGACAAAATCGCCCAACTTCATCTGAGAAGAACTGGAAACCGTCTTTTGCAAAATCGCTCTGCCACGAAGATCAAAAAGTCCTACCGATACTTTTTCATTGCCTGAAATAGTGAGATTGAGGATATCGCCTCGAAGATTCGCCAACGCATTTCCCGAAGGCACTTTCACCGAACGTTCTGCAATCCCGATGGTCGCACCCGAAGAAGATGTTCCCATATTCCAGTTGGATGGCACACGTGCTGCAATGCCCCGCCCTGCAGTGCTCATATAAACAACACCGTAGGTATTCATATCCCCCATGACGAATTCGCCATTGGCAAGACCACCGTATTCATGAGCATCATCATTCATGCGAGTCCAGGTAGCACCTTCGTCATCCGATTGGAATACCCCTGTCACATCCCCAATGGTCGCAAATATATAAACCGCTGGATACCCGCCCTCTGTTGCTGATTTTCCAAAGCCCACCGCCTCACAGAAACCAACGCCAGCCACCTTGCTCCAGGTAGCGCCACCATCCTCGGAACGCATCAGGGCACCACTCTTAGAACCATCTGCGGCTGTGACCGCCAGAGGAACCCAGAGATCACCTTCGCGTGCAGGCGCAGCACGGAATTTCTGAAAATCACTCACCCCCGGAGTCCCGATCAAAGAGAAAGTCGCTCCCTTGTCCGTACTCTTATACATTTTTCCTTCAGACTTTGCATAAGCGTAAAACACACTCGCATTCTCAGGATCTCCTACCACAAATGCCCCGTTAATGCCTGAGACCGTTGACCACGATGAATTTGCATAACGCTGCACCACGGTCGTCCCTGTTGCTGGAGTCCAGAGAACCACCGCACCATCGGTAGAAATGCCCACTGTACCTTGCTTATAAGAGGTATCAATCACATTATTGCCAACAACACTCCAAGTGTTTCCCGAATCCTTAGAAATTTGAATGGGATCTATCTTTATGTTATTGTACTTCCCCTTGTAAAGACGGCTATCCGCAACTTTCACCAGAGTTCCCGTTTTAGGGGCATACGCGAGTCCGCGCGTGGTACCAATAGACGTCAAAGTTCCACTGACATTCGTCTCATGACGTTTGGAAGGATATTTGGCGATGCTGTCATGCCGGAAACCATCATAATCCCCTATCACGGAAATCAACGGACCCCCAGGAATGCTCACAACTTCGAAAGGAACCGTTTCTTCAATACCCTGGGAGGCCACTTTCCACACCTGATGCTGATTCACCGTACGGGTGCTGTAATAGTAATCTGTTATGGAATCGTAGGTTCCTGCGGCAATCACGTCATAATCGGAAACATTATCCGAGCGAAAAACCCCGTTTCCAGACGCCACCCACACTCGTTCCGTATTAAATGGATCCATGACCACGCTGCCCGACCAATGAATAGAACTATTATGCATCCAGCCGATACCGTTTGCGTTCATCTCCTCATAAGTGGGATAGTACCCCCCATCCATCCAGTAATACCGGAATGAAGCGTCCCAAGTCTTGCCGCCGTCGGTAGTGCGGTATATGTTTGTACCCCATGCATCTTTCCAGGAGGTGGAAACATTACCTGTGGCCGTATACCAGAATTGCGGTCCCCGATAACCTTCCGTGGTCACGATCATTTCCTGGTTATTGCTGGGGTTGATGGCAATACCACCATAAGCAGCAAAAGCATAATAGAGCGGATTTTTAGGGGTTTCCACATTCAAGGAATCCCAGCAAGCCAGCCGTTTCTGACATTCCTTTGGGTCATCAATAAAATTTTCTGGAGAAACATCAGTCCAAGTTCCTGTGGATAGGCTGTACTGCAACACCGCTCCCCGGCCAAAACCATCATAAATCATTCCCCAGCCTTCATCCCACGCCATGGTGTGTGGACCCGCACCATCTCCAAAAGTGACCGTCAGTATATTACCATCACTGGAAATTACAGCGCGTTGCGGCATCAAATGGATGCGCGCTCTGCTGGTAGTGGTGAGCGTGACAGAATCTGAGGGAATCTCCACAGTGCGGAGAGAGTCAGGAATAGGAAGGGCCTTCCAAGTCGCCCCCGCATCCTTTGAAGTAAACACATTTTCAATCGTTCCATTGGACTTTGTTCCTTCACGAAGAAAGCCCGCGTAAAGCACGGTGGAAGATGCCGGCGCAAAGGTAACAAAGGAGAAACCCGCACCATTCCATGTCGTATCGGAGCCCGCCGCCGTTGTCCAGCTTGTCACATGACTCCATGTAGAACCATTGTTGGTGGATTTCCAGAGACCCTTTCCCCGAGAGCCATAAAACATAATGTTGGCGTTATTGGGATCAATGGCGAGAGCTTCCCCATTGCCACGCCCCATGCCGTTTCCGTGGGCTTTGAAATTCTGAATTTTACTGCCCTTAACTCCAGTAGAATCCCATGTATAAATGACAGTCCAAGAACTGCCTTTATCTGTGGAACGCAAAAATGCCGTGCGCCCATCATTCCAATAGCTCGTTCCGGCCACCATATAAACTTTCCCCGAAACAGAAGGATCCACAGCAATGGCTTCAACCCCCAAAAGACCCAGTTCCGTTACGTCGACCCAATCCATCATGGGAACCCATTTTACAGTGGATTCGTCCCAGCGGTAGGCACCACCAACATCGGTGCGCGTATAAAACAAATTTTTATCTACAGGAGAAGCAATCACAGCGGATACAAAACCACCACCGCCCATACTCACATTGCTCCACACGAAATCATCCGCAGCCATGACGCCAGACGCAAAAATGGCTACAACGGAGAGCGATTTGAGAATATTTTTTACCATAACACACCCTTTTTCGTAAAAAAGTCCAAAGTTCATATTCAAAAGAAGTGAGGCTGAACCCTGAAAAAATAGAAACTGCCTTTTTCTCACGAGAAAAAAACGGCGTAGCAATAACTCGCATAATTTATACTCTTTTAGATTGGTGCTTACCGAAAGCATTTTTTTTGAAAAACTTACTGTTGAAAAGATCTCAATGTAAGATTCTTTAAAAACAGGTATCAAGACTTATTGAAGTAAAATGAACGTAGGGCGAAACAGGTAAAAAGACCTATGATTTATGCTTTACCGAGGTTATTGTCATTGGCGATAAGTATAGGTCACCTCTAAAAATTCCTTTTTATGA
>DBTP01000191.1:7071-7220 GCA_002307115.1 Fibrobacter sp. UBA1313
CACCCGCTACGGCTCGGTAATACCCCAAGCTAGCTTGGGGTACAACACTCGCCTTGCTGGGTTGTGGCCACTTTTCACTCCTGCTCCCACAGGGATCATTCTCACTAAGGAGTAAACCCCTAAGTGTTCATGTTTCTTGCTCGGTTCTT
>DBTP01000191.1:7500-12158 GCA_002307115.1 Fibrobacter sp. UBA1313
TTCACTTCACCAAAACAATTTTTAGAGGCTCCCTATACATTGAAATTCTTTAAAACAAAAAAGTCCTCGAATAAACTCGAGAACTCTTTTGAAAAAATAAAGTAAAAATTACTTCAAAAACTGCATATAGGGTAACTTTGCCGCAATGGAATCCACCTTCACCGCATTTGCCATTAAAGCCGCGCGTGCGTGCCAGGAACCATCGAGAAATTGACCGCGCGGACTGTCAGCAAGGGTAAGTTCAATGGATTCTCCACCCATTTTGAGAGTTTTCGCGCTAGTACTTGTCGAAAGTTCCCCACTCGGGTTGGCTTCAATCCAGGCGAGGATCTTATCGGCCACAGCATGACTTACTTTGTAGCAAGGAATGCCCAAAGCGACACAGTTGCCGAAGAAAATTTCAGAATAACTCTCGGCGATGATCGCGCGGATGCCCCAGCGTTTTAAAGCTTGCGGGGCGTGTTCACGGCTGGATCCGCACCCGAAATTCTGGTTGGACACCAAAATCGTCCCTTTCCTATAAATGGGATTGTGAAACGGATGGATTTTTCCCTGAAGTTCCAAGCCTTTAATATCATCAGCAAAGGCATTTTCACCCAGACCTTCAAATGTCACGCACTTCAAAAAGCGGGCGGGGATGATACGGTCGGTATCAATATCATTGCCACGGACAGGAACGCCAGAACCTTTAACAACATCAACTATTGGCATGCTCATATCTTACTCCTTAACGTACTTGCGGACATCGGTGACTTTTCCTTCAATGGCTGCGGCAACCACCATGGCGGGGCTCATCAAAATGGTACGACCCGTAGGGCTTCCCTGACGACCCTTGAAGTTACGGTTGCTGGAGCTTGCGCTCACTTCGCGGCCTTTTAACTTATCTGGGTTCATGGCGAGGCAAAGAGAACAACCTGCCTCACGCCATTCGGCTCCCGCTTCTTTGAAAATTTTGTCCAAACCAAGAGCTTCTGCTTCAATCTTGATTTTCATGGAACCGGGCACCACCCACATCTTTACAGAGTCAGCGACCTTGTGGCCCTTGATTATTTTTGCCGCTTCCTGAAGATCCGATAAGCGACCGTTGGTGCAACTACCGACAAACGCAATGTCAATCGGGGTGCCAAGCATTTTACCACCTTCTTGCCAACCCATGTATTCGTATGCTTCAGCAATGACCTTTTGTTCAGAGCCTTCAAATTGCGAAATCTTAGGCATATTTTCATTGATCTGCAACGCTTGAGCAGGGGTTATGCCCCAAGTCACCATCGGTTCGAGATTATCGCAATCAATGATGATTTCGTCATCGAATTTCGCATCTGGATCACTCGCCACAGACTTCCAATAAGCAACCGCTTCATTCCAGCGATCCGCTTTGGGAGCGTAAGGTTTGCCCTTCAGGAAATCAAATGTTTTCTGATCTGGATTGCAGTAACCGACCCGAGCACCGCCTTCAATGGCCATGTTGCAAAGGGTCATGCGGCCTTCCATATCCATAGCGTCAACTACAGGGCCTGCAAATTCATAAGCATAGCCCACACCGCCGTTTACACCGAGTTTTGCGATATAAGCGAGGGAGACATCCTTGGAATAAACACCCGGTTTGAGCTTACCGGTAAACAAAATGCGGCGCGTCTTCAAAGGGCTCATGGCAAGAGTCTGTGTCGCCAGTACATCAGCCACCTGACTTGTGCCGATACCAAAAGCAATGGCTCCAAAAGCACCGTGAGTCGCCGTATGCGAATCACCACAAGCGATTGTCATCCCCGGCTGGGTCACGCCTTCTTCCGGGCCCACAATATGAATAACGCCCTGTTCTCCAGTATCTGGGCCAAAGAAACGGACACCAAAATCACGAGTATTCTTTTCAATGTGAGAAAACATTTCTTCGGAAATAGCATCCTGAAGCGGACGGGAACGATCCGGGAGAGTCGTTGGAATAATGTGGTCTACCGTGGCAAAAGTGCGTTCGGGGAATTTGACCTTGAGACCATCTTCACGGAGCATGGCAAAAGCCTGCGGACTCGTGACTTCGTGGCAGAGGTGAAGGCCAATGAACAATTGCGATTGACCGCTTGCGAGTTTCGCCACTGTATGACTTTCAAATACTTTCTGATATAAATTTTTGCCCATATAAGTACCCTAATTAAGAACCGCGCACAATATAGAAAGAATCTTCAAAGGAGCTCTAAAAAATTGGTTGTCGACCGCAAAAAATAGCGTTCTGGAGATAAAAAAAGATCCCCTAAAAGGGGACCTTTTTCATCAAAAAATTAACCGATTAGGTATGAGCGTCTACCCATTCTGCATTTTTCTTAACCGCTTCAACAGACTTGTCAAAGGCAGCCTTTTCAACATCATTCATCTTGATCTCAATGATTTTTTCAACACCATTAGCACCGATCACCACCGGCACGCCACAGTAGAAACCCTTGACACCATACTGACCGTCCAGCTTCGCTGCGCAAGTGATAACGCTCTTCTTGTCGAGAAGATAGGCTTCTGCCATCTTGATTGCAGAAAGTCCTGGGCTGTAGAACGCGGAACCATTCTTAAGGAGATCCACAATTTCGCCACCAGCGTTTGCCGTGCGAGCAGCGATCTTATCAAATGTGGCCTTGTCCATCAATTCTGGAAGCGGAATACCCGCAACAGAAACGTGATCATAGAGGCTCACCATGGTATCCCCATGACCACCCATGACGATAGCACTCACATCCGCCGCAGAGACACCGAGTTCCATAGCGACAAAGCAGGCGAGACGGGAAGAATCGAGAACGCCAGCCATACCGATGACACGATTCGAAGGAAGGCCAGAAACCTTCTGCATGTTGTACACCATCGCATCCAGCGGGTTGGTGATCACAATCACAAACGCATTCGGAGCTGTCTTTTTGATAGCTTCACCAACAGTTTTGATGATACCGCAGTTAATGCCCAGAAGGTCATCACGGCTCATGCCAGGCTTACGAGGAACGCCAGCAGTCACGATGACAACATCGGAACCCGCGAGATCCGCATAGTCGTTAGAACCCGAAAGTTCCGTCGCGGAGTTAATGACAGAACGGCCTTCCATAATGTCCAGGGCCTTACCCTGAGGAACACCTGGAACCACATCCACGAGCACCACATCACCCAACTGCTTTTGAGCAAGTGCGAGAGCCATTGTGCCGCCAATTTGACCTGCGCCCACGAGCGCAATTTTCTTTCTAGCCATACGAACCATCCTTTAAGGAGCTAATATTTTATTAAATCAGTAAGGCTATAGATAGCAATTTTTGTCTAAAAAAGACAGAACCTTTCACCAATTTAGGCCCTTTGAAAGATTAGCGGAACTCTGGAGCAACGGTGCAGACTAAACTGACACCATGAAGTCCATGGAAACCTAACTGTAAACGAAACAAATACATATCTGGGCGCCTGACTCGCACCCCAAAGCCCCAAGAATTGAGCAAATTTTCCATAGCGAACGAGTGCCAAGTACGTCCATAAAAAGCATACTCATTAAATACGACGCCATCTACAAGACGATCGATAGGCCAACGATACTCTGCAGAAAGTCCTAAAGTCGCAAAATCACTATAAGAAGAGGCATAGCCTCGCAAGGGGTAACGTGCATTAATCGTTGAAAAAGCAGTAAATGGAGCTCCACCCTCTTCCTTTTCCCACATTTGGCGGGCGCGGAATTGAACGGCAATAACCCGGCGATTAAAAAGCGTGGTTTTTATGTTTTCCGGGCGCCAGAGCCGCAAGGTTTCATCCCACGAAAAATCGGTATAGAACTTTCGACTTTTGCGACTTTCTGCGTTGGATAAACCATAATTCGATGAGGTCGTGCCCATGAAAAAGTAATGCTGGGCAACAAAATCAATCACCTGAAAATCATGATCATACTGATTGGAAACGCCATCGTAAGTATTATTCCCTTTGTAATCCCCCACCCAACTGTAAGTCCAAGCTAAAGTGATTCTCGACCCCGTCGTCGGCATGAAAGGAGCATCCAAGTCATCATAACTCACAGAAACTCTCAGTGGAATTGAGAAATAGTCTTGGTAGAGTCCCCGATCATAAGGATTGAATTCATATTTCTCACCATAAGCGATAGCGCGAAGTATGGTATCTTCGACATCTGGAACGTCCCCCTGAAACATAGAGAATTTTGCATTAAGCTCAAAATCCATATTTTTAACAAAAGGCATCGGACGACCAATTCTCGTTTCTAGAGAATAAGAAGAATCGGCATAGGTAAAACTTTCCTTGCCCCCTGGGAGAATGGCCGCCGCATTTCTGTCTGCAGAATAGCGCCAATTGACACCCCAAAAAAATTCTGAGTCAAAAACATTTCGTTTTGTGTACCGAGTGTCTATAGACCAATCTCCGTTGGCATAGTAATCCACACCAAAGACAAAATAATCAGATCGAAGCAACAGGTTCCGATGGCGATACATAAAACCTAGGAGTGTAGATGACCCTGGTTTCAAATTCATCGTGGGATAAATAAAAATGTTCTTTTCTTTACCAAAAGAGAACATATTTACTCCGGTTTCCATGACGTTATTTTTAACGGCATAATGGAGAGGTGCAGAGAACGGAAAAACAGCGGCATTAAAAATCGGTTGCACAATATGATTGAATGGCCAAGTCAACATTTCAAACCA
>DBTP01000006.1:0-2935 GCA_002307115.1 Fibrobacter sp. UBA1313
TTTTATGACAGATAATCGAATCAGTCGTCTTGCGGAAATGCTTGTGAATCATGCGGTGAATTTGAAACCCGGTGACAATATTTTGATTGAAACTACTGACACCCCAGCGGAACTTTCTGTGGAACTCGTGAAGGCCGCATCGAAAGCCGGGGCGCGTGCTTTTGTAACGAATACAGTGGCGCGCGTCAGTCGGACTTCTATTTTGACCGCATCGCCTGAACAGATGCAGATTGCCGCAGATCACGATTTGGAATTCATGAAAAAAATGCAGGCTTATATTGCGGTGCGCGGTGCTGACAATGCTATGGAACTAGGGGATATTCCAGAAGAGCAAATGCTTCTTTATCGCAAAGCGTGTCGCCCTGTGTTGAATTTCCGCGTGGATAAAACTCGTTGGTGTGTGTTGCGCTGGCCGAATCCTTCTATGGCGCAGGCCGCGGGAATGAGCACCGAAGCGTTCGAGGATTTCTATTTCGAGGCATGCCTTGCGAACTATCCGGCGATGGCCGAAGCCGCTAAACCCCTGGTGGAGTTGATGAATCGGACGGATCGTGTGCGGCTGGTGGCGAAGGGCACGGATCTTTCTTTCAGCATTAAAGGCATTGGTGCGGTGCCGTGCTGTGGCAAATGCAACATCCCGGATGGGGAAGTTTATAGTGCTCCGGTGCGCGACAGTGTGAATGGGGTCATCCAGTACAATACGCCGACTTTATACGAAGGAAAGCGTTTCGAGAATGTGCGGCTGGTTTTTAAAGACGGGAAAATTATAGAGGCGACAGGCTCGGATACGGTGGGGATGAACGCCATTTTCGATACGGATGCAGGCGCGCGTTATGTGGGGGAATTTGCCATCGGTTTCAACCCTTATGTCAAAAGGGCCATGTGCGACATTCTTTTCGATGAAAAAATTGCGGGTAGTATTCACTTTACACCGGGCAAGTGTTACGAGGAAGCCTTTAACGGGAACGATTCCGCGATCCATTGGGATTTGGTGCTGATCATGACCCCGGAATATGGTGGCGGTGAAATCTGGTTTGATGATCGTTTGATTCGCAAAGATGGCTTATTCGTTGTAAACGAACTCAAACATCTGAATCCGGAAAATCTGAAATAGAAAAACACCACTGTCCAAAATAAATGGATCTGCGTAATTCAAAAATGGCGTTTCCGTCTTGGTCTCAATATTTTTAATTTATATGCAATTTACTTTGGATGTCAGCGATAGAAAAAAGTTGCTCTATTCTAAAAACTGATAGAATTCATCGTAATCGTGATTGACCGTAACGTCTTCTCGCCGTTTTGAATTCTCTTGGTTTTCACCGAGGCATAAGGCGAGATTTGTATAGCGCTGCACCGTGCGATTGTTGCGGATGGCGGTGTCCAGTGCACCCGGGCTGGAAATCACCCATACATGGCCTTTGGCGCGGGTAATCGCCGTGTATATCAGGTTTCGTTGCAGCATACGATAATGGGATCCATCCAGCACAATAATAACCGCAGGATATTCGCTGCCCTGACTTTTGTGGATTGTGCATGCGTAGGCGAGGCCCATTTGATCGAGTTCAATTCCTTCAAAGGAAATTTTCCTTCCGTCAAAATCCACCAAGAGCCGCTGATCGTCTTTTTCCACTTTAATGATGAACCCAACGTCTCCATTGAACACGGCTTTCTCATAGTTGTTCTTGAGTTGCATGACGCGGTCACCGACTCTCCAATCCGTGGCGAAAAGAGAGAACCCACTCCCGTTCTTGTTGAGGAGCTCCTGGAGATGATCGTTGAGAACTTCTGTGCCGAGAGGACCTTTGTGCATGGGGGTAAGCACTTGCAGATCTTGCGTGGGGGAAAGTTGCATTTTACCCCCCACTTCCGAGAGAATCAGGCGCTCTAAAATTCTTAACGCCTCATCGGGATCGTTGAATTCTCTAAAGTGGAAATGAGGCCCTTCAATAGGGGAGGGCTTGTAGCCTTGATTTATTTTGCTTGCTTTTTCGGCAATATCACTGCCGCCTGCCTGGCGAAAAATATGGGTCAGACAAATGCTAGGCACGGTAGCGCAAGCGAGGAGCTCGCGCAGAATGTTGCCAGGGCCCACACTAGGCAATTGGTCTTTGTCCCCAATGATGAGGAGTCGCGTCTTGGGCTTTATGGCGCGCATGAGTCCCGCGCAGAGCCAGGTATCCACCATACTGAACTCATCGACAATAATGAGATCTCCATCCAGAGGGTTCTCTTCGTTGCGTTCAAAGTGGTGAGAACCAGGGTTAATTTCTAAAAGACGGTGGAGTGTGGATGCTTCACACTGGGTGAGTTCACTCATGCGCCTTGCCGCGCGCCCGGTGGGAGCTGCCAGAAGAACCACATTTTTTTGAGCTTTCGCGAGGCTGATGATTCCCCGAAGCATGGTTGTTTTCCCTGTGCCTGGCCCCCCTGTGATTATAAACAGCGGGCTTTGCACGGCTTCACAAATGCCTTTGAATTGAATCGGATCGTATTGAATATCGTGAGCTTCTTCAAAACGCTTGAGGGCAATCGTGAGACTTTCATCCAGAGGTTCAAAAATTTTATTAATTCGATTTTTTACGAATCGAGCCACGTCCTGTTCGGCGCGGTAGAGGGCGGGGAGCCAAATGCCATCCTCATGGGTTTCGAGTTCCTTGGACTTGATGAGATAATCAAGACTGTATAAAAGGTTCTCACAAGCATCTGAATCAGTATTTTCAATTTTCAAATTCTGGGAGGCGAGTTCCAATAAACGCAGTTTGGGTAAATAAGTGTGCCCTTCACTTGCTGCCGCTTTGATCAAGGTGTAGGTGAGTCCTGCGCGGAGTCTCGTCAAACTATCCTTAGGCACTCCCACTTTTCTCGCAATATCATCCGCTTTCAAAAATCCGATGCCCCAGACTTCATCGCAAAGGATGTAGGGGTTTTCGGTAAT
>DBTP01000006.1:3275-4366 GCA_002307115.1 Fibrobacter sp. UBA1313
CCATACAAAAAGAGCATGGTATCTCGGCTTTCCCGCATGTCACACCAGCTGGCGATGAACTTGTCTAACCTTTTTCCAGAAAGCCCTTTGATAACTCCTTCGAGCTTCTCACTTTCCAAATCCAAAATGCGAAGGGTATCATCACCGAATTTTTCGACAATGCGGGTGGCGGTCATTTTCCCAATGCCTTTAAAAAGACCGCTCGCAAGATAAGCGATAAGGCCTGCGCCGCCGGTAGGAAAAACAGATTCACAATGGGAACAGAGGAACTGTTTCCCATATTTGGGATGCGATCCCCATTCCCCTTCCATTCTAAGCGTTTCGCCGGGTTGCACGTCAGGGAATAAGCCTGTGACGGTCGTTGTACTCCGTTCGCCACTCACCTCAAACTTCAAAACCGAAAAGCCATTTTCAGCGTTTCGGTAAGTGACGTTCTTGAGAATTCCTTCTAGTTGCATAAGTTTTCCCCTGAAAAACGAAAGGGAACACTTTTATTTAAAAGTATTCCCTTTCTGTATCAGGATTGTCAAAGGAGAATCCGCTAACGGAAATTAGCGAAGTTTCTTTTTATGACGATCACGACGCTGGCGTTTTTTACGCTTGTGAGTCGCAATCTTCCTGCGCTTTCTTTTTCTTCCGCAAGGCATATTGAATCTCCGAGGAGGGTTAAACTCTAGTTGAGCGTTCCCAAAGAAAGAAAAAAACAGGGGGGTTGTCAAGGGCAACCGAAACTTAAACCGTAAAAAAAGAGTAGAAATGGCAATGCTTGTCTTTTTCTATCTTTCATCCATAAAAAGGACATTCACACAAGGACTAAATATGAGTCATTTAACGGAATCAAAAGAATGGAAAGCACTCGAAACACATGCCGCCGAAGTTAAAACTTGGCACATGCGCGATTTATTCGCCAAAGACGCCGCCCGCGCCTCTAAATATAGCGCAGAAGCTTGTGGTCTTTACCTCGATTATTCTAAGAATCTCATTACGGATGAAACGCTCAAACGCCTTTTTGCGGTGCTTACCAACGCCCACTTTAACGACATGCGCGAAAAGTTTTTTAAGGGTGATAAAATTAACATCACCGAAAAACG
>DBTP01000158.1 GCA_002307115.1 Fibrobacter sp. UBA1313
TCTAGCAAGTGTCCTTGTCCTAAGGCTTCGAGTTCATTTTTGAGGGACTGCATATAAGACCTTAACGCGTAGAAGATTTACCGAATGCCAAAGAAAATCACCATGCTCATGATGAGGGCGAAGATAGAAACCAAATGCATGCGCCACACGATTTTGGAATTGAGAAGCGGCTTGGACGCAAATTTGCCTTCCCATTTTTTTTGGTAATGGTGGTGGAGTGGGGCGCAAAGAAAGATGCGCTTGCCTGTGCCTATTTTTGCTTTGGTGATTTTAAACCAACTGATTTGGAGGAGTACTGAGCAGGCTTCAGCGATGATGATGACACACACCAAGGGGAGGAACAAACCCGCTTGTACCAAGATGAACATGATACCGATGGCGGCACCGAAACCGACCGAGCCCGCGTCACCCATGTAGATTTCGGCGGGTGGACTATTGAACCAGAGGTAAGCGAGGAGTGCTCCTGCAATGGCCATTGCCAAGGGGAAAAGTTCATCGCAACCGGGGAGGAAAGGAACGTGAAGGTAAGCACTGAAGATGAAGTTCCCGCTCACATAGGCGACGAAGCCTACAAAAATCATACTGGTAAGGATCGGCACGGAAACGAGGCTGTCGAGACCATCGGTGAAATTGGTCCCGTTGGCTGTGGCCGCAATGACGAATGTCATGAACGCGATGAAGGCCCAGTTGGGGAGGTGTATCTGAAAAACCGAAATGGGACAAAGCGGAACCGTGAGACTGCCGCGTAGATCCGGGATGAATTTATAGCAGAAAATGGCGACAACAAAACTGAACAGAAAATAGAGTCCGAGGCGGACCGTGCTTGAAATGCCATCGGCCTTGTCCATGTAGTCCGCGGCAGTGAGTTTTCCTTGAGCGATGAGTCGTTTGGCTTTAATTTTTGCGATGTCATCAATGGCACCGACTGAGGAAAACGCCGCAAGGACAATTAAAGTGGAGATCGTGTAGCTATTCAATTTGCAAAAGAGGAGGGACACGAATTCAACGACGGCGACCAGTAATAGTCCTCCCATAATCGGGGGCGATTTTATTTTTTGATTTTTATCAAAATCAGCGGTGGCGTCCATGCTTTGGAGTAGTCGAATATATCGAGGCATCAGCGTGAGGACGAGTATAATGGCGAGAAGGGCGGCGGTTCCTGCGCGGAAAAGACGACCATCAAAAAGGGAAATATCGGTGAGGTGGTAAAGCCATTGGCAGAGCATAGAAAAACCAGTTGAAAAAAAACGACAAACTTGTCTAGGTGGGGAGAAAAATTAGCAAAAATGGAATGCGGACTATCTTGAAATTCTTCTTTTGAGGAGCTGGAAACGGCTTTTTTATTTTAAGAGGGTTTGGGATTTAAGGATAGTGGTGGGCGAAGGCTATGAAAAATAGGGCCTAGTGGTAATTACCGCGTCGCACGCTTTCTGGTGGGATCTTTGCGTGCAAGATGGTAGCAAGGAGTCGGAGCGGTGCTGTATGATCTTTTCGGTTGCTCTGTGCGAAAAGAATTTTGAATGAAAAAACTGCATGGAAAATTCAGATTTGTTTTTAAATTGGCAGAAAAGAGTAGGTGAAAAATGAATCTGATGCAGATGAGACAGCGATGAGTGCCGGTGCGTTATTTAGGGATCGGCGGCTTTATGTGATTTTTACGATTACGATGATCGCTGTGATGGGAGTGGCTAGTATCACACCGGTGTTGCCCCAGATGGCGTTTGTGTTACATCTCACAAAAGCACAGGCCGCTCTGTTGGTGAGTGGGTTCACTTTTCCAGGAATTTTTCTTACACCCATCGCCGGGATTGCTGCAGATCACTGGGGAAGAAAAATAGTTCTTGTCCCTTCCCTTTTCCTTTTTGCGTTTGCTGGATTTTCCCTTTTCTTTGTACATGATTTTCATTGGATGCTTCTGCTTCGTATTTTTCAGGGGGTGGGGGCCTCTGCCCTGGGAGCGTTGAATTCTACGCTCATCGGTGATTTTTTTAAGGGGCGCGCGCGTTCGGAAGCCATGGGTTATAACTCCAGTGTGCTGAGTCTTTCCACGGCGTGCTATCCCTTGATTGGCGGTTCTTTAGCAGGAATTGCCTGGTATTTTCCTTTTCTGTTACCGCTGCTTGCGATCCCTGTGGGGCTTTTTGTGGCTTTTGGGGTTGAAGAGCCTTCTATTCAACGGGCCGCCGGTTTTAAGGAATATTTGAGTGCCATTTCGGGTAATCTTTTTAGAAAACAAGTGGCAGGCTTGTTTATGATCGGAATTTTGACCTTTGTTATTTTGTATGGGGCCATCATCACCTACAATCCGTTTCTCATGCATCAGAAATTTGGTCTGAGCGCTCCGAAAATTGGGTTGGTCATTTCTTTAAGCTCTTTGACGATGGCTTTGTTCGCGTCTCAGGCGGGACGCTTGTCTCACCGGTTCGGAAAAATTCCTTTGATAAGGGCCGCTTTTGTCCTGTATGTTATTGTATGCATGATGCTCCCTCACATGGACAATGTGTATTTGTTCATCATTCCCATTCTGATTTTTGGTTGTGCTCAAGGATTGAATATGCCGAACTTCCAGACGGCTATCGCGGATCTTGCGCCCGATAATCAGCGGGGAGCATTTATGTCCCTGAACGGAATGGTGCTCCGGCTGGGGCAGACGTTGGGCCCGCTTGTCGTGGGCTTTGGAGATAGGATTGGGGGACTTTTAGGGGCCTATTATACGGCGGCGTTTGCGGCGGTTCTGGGTTTGGTTATATTGTTTACGATCGTCCGGAAAGTATAGATTTTAGAAAATTTTTTATGCGTTTGCGTGAGGGGGCGTTACACGGATGTGCCGGGACTTGGGGTGCAATCGCGCTTTTGAGAGGCTCAAGGCCCAGGGAGCCCGGCGCGGTGGAGATGCCAATGAGGGTGATGCGGAACGAGAGAAGTACGCGACGGGCGAGTAGCACCCGACCGGCCAGGGGCAAAGAAACTGTTTGGCTTGAGTGGCCGGGCACGCCCTTTTATTATTCTATCCGCGTGACTTCATAGCCAGCGTCTATGACGGCTTTTTTAAGAACTTTCGGGTCAAGTGCATCTTCCGTGATGACTGTGGCTTTCTTTTCTTCCAGGTTGACGGTAGCGTCAGAAGTTCCCGGCACGCTTTTGAGTGCTTTTTCTACGCGGGCGGAACAGTGGGAACAGGTCATGCCTTCGATTTGAAG